>CAZYLP010000540.1:0-6123 GCA_964648345.1 uncultured Planctomycetota bacterium | reverse complement strand
CCGTTTGCGGGCGCGAGGACCGGTCTCGGGGTTCGGGGGCGAAGCCCCCGAGAGATAGCCGGGACGCCTCAGGGCCGCGGGAGCTGCTTCTCGCGGCCCTTCGAGAGCGCGAACGCGGGGACCGTGAGGAAGCCGAGCCCCGCCATGATCACGAACGTCAGGACCCGTCCGAGGTCGCCCACGGTGTAGAGCCAGATGAACGGCGGGCCGAGGATCATGCCCAGGTCCGAGAGGGCGTGGACGATCCCGAAGATGCGGCCGTGCTGCTTCTCCTCGTGGTACATGTCGCCCACCATCTTGAGGTGGACGGTGAGGAGCATGGCCGAGGTGCACGAGTAGAGGATCCAGAGCGGGATGAAGATCGAAGGCGTCTGCGCGAGGCACATGAGCGCCAGCGACACGACGATCCCGATGAGCGAGCCGTGCGCGAGGAGGCGTGGCGGGAGGCGGTCGGAGAGGACCCCCGAGATCGGCGTGACGACGACGAACGAGACCGCGAGGAGCCCCATGAGGGTGCCGACGGCGTCCACGCCCTGCATGCCGATGTGCTTCACGTGCGCGAGGAGGAGGACCTGCCACGCGCACATGATGAGCTTGTCGAAGAAGAGGGGCGCGAGGAGGCCCAGGAACAGCGGGCTCCGCGCGAAGCGGCCGATGATCCGGAACTCGCGGATCACGCCCGCGACGAACGGCTCCGCCGCGGGCGGCGCGCCGACCGTGGGCCCGGGGCCCGCGACGATCAGGCTGTCCACGGCGACGGCCTTCCGCTCGGCCGTGATCCCCGGGTCGTCGCCCTTCTTCGAGCGCGTCGCGGCGGTCCACGACCAGCCCACGGCGAGCATGAAGACGGCGCACGAGAAGTAGAACGCGAGCCAGAGTGGGCGGTCGATGTCGTGCGGGAGGTCGATCCCGAAGCGGTGGAACTCGACGATCGGCCCCGCGATGACGGGGCCGAGGATGATCCCGCCGACGCCCGCCCCCATGCCGATCGACATGTTGCGCCCGAGCTTCTCGGGCGGCGAGTGCCGGAGCAGGACCGAGGTCATGGAGGGGTAGGAGACGCCCGTCGCGAGCCCCTCGATGAACCGGGCCGTCGTGAAGGGCACGACGTTGCGCGACATGATGATCATGACCGCGGAGACGCAGTAGATGAACAGCGAGCTCGCGAGCACGACGCGGTCGCCGATCCGGTCCGAGAGGATCCCCCCGGGCACCTCGCCCATGACCTTGGCGAGGTTGAAGCTCATGAGGGAGATCGCGACGGCGGTGAAGACCGCGAGCTCGCTCAGGGCCTTCGACTCGCCGCAGCGCTGGGCGAGCTCCTCCTGGATCGGGATCACGATCCCGTAGCCCAGGTTCAGGGCGAAGGCCGTGAGGCTCAGGACCCAGAGGAACATGGAGCTCGGCTCGTGAGTCCTGACCGCGCCGCTCGGTGTCTGAGGGACCGTCGAGGGTTGAGGGATCGGCTCCACGCGTGACGATCATAACACCTTTGATTCGTGGGGGGCCGCGCCCACCGGCCCCCCGCGGCCCCCCCCACGACTGCGCAAGCGACAAGGGTACGGGTGCCGAAAGGAGGAGTCGGAGGGCTCTGCATGCGCGTCGCCCGCTACCTCGCTCTCGTCCTCGTCGCGACCGGGATCGCGATCGCGACGGTCCACCAGCACGTCGAGCGGACGCGCCTCGGGTACGAGACGCGGTCCCTCGAGCGCGAGATCAAGCGCCTGAAGGAGATGCGCCAGGGCGCCCTCGTCGAGCAGAGCAAGGCCGCGGCGCCCGAAGAGCTCGTCGCGCGCGCGAAGGACCTGAAGATCGCGAGCGACTCCGAGCTGAGGGCGCTCCTCGCGCCGGTCGCGGCGCCGAAGGGAGGGCGCTGAGCCATGGATGAGCTCCTCTCCACCGGAGAGCGCCTCCGCGCGAGCCTCGCCCTCTCCGCGCTCCTCGTCGGCATGGGCGGCCTCGCCGGCCGCCTCTACGACCTCCAGGTGAAGAGCCACGAGAAGTACGCGGCGCTCGCGCGCAAGCAGCACCAGCGCGTCCGGCCGATCCAGCCCTGGCGCGGGGACCTCGTCGCCATGGAGGACGGGCGCCCGGTGATCGTGGCGTCCTCGCTCGCGCGCGGGTCGCTCCTCGTCGAGGGCCGCGACGAGCGCGACGAGGGCGACCGGAGGGAGCACCGCGGTGACATCGACGGCTTCATCGAGAAGATCGAGCGGGCGCTCACGCTCGAGCCCGGCGAGCGCGCGTCGCTCGCCGCGCGTCTCGAGACGGGGAAGCCGTTCTTCTTCCGCCGCCGCAAGCTCACCCCCGAGGAGATGGAGAAGCTCCAGAGCCTGCGCCTCCCCGGCGCCGGCGTCGTCGAGGAGCCCGTCCGGGCCTACCCCTTCGGCAAGCTCGGGATCCAGGCGCTCGGGCTCCTCTCCGCGGACGGGGAGGGCGTCTCGGGCATCGAGCGCGCCTTCGAGGAGCAACTCCGCGGCGTGAGGGGGATCCGCGAGGTCGAGCTCGACAACCGCCGCCGCGAGAGCGTCTACGAGGACAGCGTCCAGGTGGACCCGCGCGCGGGCCTCTCCGTGCACCTCACCCTCGACCGCCGCATCCAGGCGATCGTCGAGGAGGAGCTCGACGGGATCGTCGAGAAGTGGAGCCCCAAGGGAGCCGCCTGCGTCGTCGTCGAGCCGCACACCGGCCGGATCCTCGCGATCGGGACGCGCCCGACCTTCTCGCCCGAGGACACGGCGCACGCGCCCGCGGGGGGCTTCCGCAACTTCGCGCTCATGGAGAGCTACGAGCCGGGCTCGACGATCAAGCCGCTCATCATCGGCACGGCCTGGGACGAGGGCCTCGGCGCCCCGGACCGCTCGATCTCCTGCCCGCGGGTCTGGCACATGCCCGGCCGGAGGAAGCCCATCGAGGACCACTCGGAGGTCGGCTCCGTGACCGAGGGGCAGGTCATCGTCCAGTCGTCGAACGTCGGCACGGTCCAGATCGGCATGCGCCTCGGCATGGAGCGGATCCGGCGCGCCCTCGAGACGTTCGGCTTCGGCCGCCTCACCGGCCTCGAGCTGGGCGAGTGCGCGGGCAACACGAAGCTCCTCGCGAAGACGGACGCGACGACGCTCGGCACCGTCTGCCAGGGCTACGCCGTCACGGCGACGCCCCTCCAGATGGCGCTCGCCTACGGCGCGATCGCGAACGGCGGCACGCTCTATCGCCCGCGGATCGTGGACTCGCTCGTGAACGCGCAGGGCGAGACGGTCCGCCGCTTCGAGCCGATCGCGGCCTCGCGCGTCCTCTCGACGCACGCGGCCAAGGAGCTCCTCGCGCCCGCCATGGAGCGCGTCGTCTCGGACTCGAAGGGCACGGCGCACGCCTGCAAGGTCCCGGGCTACACGCTCGCGGGCAAGACGGGCACGACGAAGCGGATCGTGGACGGCCACTACTCCGAGCGCGAGTGCGACACGTCCTTCTGCGGCTTCGCGCCGCACGACGACCCGCGGCTCGCGATCTGCGTCGTCGTCTTCCAGCCCTCGACCGCGAAGGGCAAGGTCTGGGGCGGCACCGTCGCCGCGCCCGCGGCCTCGGCGATCGTCGGGAAGACTCTGAAGTATTTAGCGGTGCCGGAGAATCGGGGGGAGAGCTCGGAGAAGAGATGAGTCGATCCGGACGTGGATGACCGATCCGAACGTTTGAAACGCTGAGGCGCAGAGACGCTGAGACGCAGAGGGGTGGTCAGCCACTCCTCTGCGTCTCGGCGCCTCTGCGCCTCTGCGTTCACGACGTGAGGAACGCTCCTCACGCCCTACTTCTTGGGCGGATCGCTCTTCGGCGGGTCCTTCGGCTTCTCTTCCGCCTTCCACTCCGAGATCCACTTCGTGAACTCGGACTGGAACTTCTTCGTGTCCACCTTGAAGGTCTTCGCGTCGATCGCCTCGCGGATCTTGTTGTCGGCGGCGACGTTCGCCTGATCCCACGGGATCTTCTTCGAGATGATCTTGTGGACGAGGTCCTTGCTCGGACCCACCTCGAGGCCCACCTGGGTCGCGAGCTTGTCGAGCATGTTCAGGGCGGGACCGGGGTCCTGCTTCTTGCCCTTGAGCTCCTTCTCGAGGTCGTCCTTCGCCTTCTTCAGGTCCTTCTCCTTCTTCTCGGCCTTCACCTGCTCGGGCGTCTTCTTGTCGTCGGCCCGGAGCGTGGGGGCCGCGAAGCCGAGCGCGAGGAGAGAAGCGACGAGGAGCGACGCGAAGCGGTTCATGGACGACCTCCTGATTTGTGGGGGGCCGCACCCACCGGCCCCCCACATCCCCCCCTACGACTTGGAGCCACATCCTCGCGAGGAGTGCCCCACGAGTCAAGACGGCGCCAGCTACGCGGCCGGGGGAGAGGACACGGCCTTCTCGACGTGCTCGATCAGCTCGTCGGGCGAGAAGGGCTTGTCGAGCATCGCGACGCACCGGAGGGGCTGGCCGACGCCCGCGTGGACGAGCCCGGAGACGACGACGACCGGGATCGCCCGGAGCGACGGGTGACGGTCGAGCCATCGCGTGAAGGCGAACCCGTCGACCTCGGGCATGTCGAGGTCGAGCACGATCGCCGAGGGTCTCGGCCCCGAGGCGAGGACGGCCATGGCGTCGCGCCCGTTCGAGGCGGCGATCGTCTCGTGCCCCGCGTCCCCGAGGACCTCGCAGACGTCGCGCCGGAAGACGACGTCGTCGTCCACCACGAGGATCGGTCTCTGCCGCGTCGTGCGCATCGCTAGGCCGCGCAGCCCGGCAGGGTGTCGCCCGCCTTCTTGCCCTGGAGCGAGAGGATCTGGAGCACGCGGTCCGCGAGGACGGCGAGCGCCGCGAGGTCCTGCTTCGCGACGGCCCGGCCCCCGGTCCGCTCGATGACGATCGCGCCCCGGAGCCCATCCTTGCCGAGGAGCGGGACCGCGGCCGCGCTCTCCCGCGCATCGCCGTCGAGGTCCAGGTGAGTCGCCGCGCTCGCCGAGGTCGCCCGGTGGAGGAGCCCCTCCTTCCGGCCGAACGCGCTGCGGGCGAGCGCGCCGAGCGGGCGGGTGGCCTCGAGGCTCGGCAGGCCGGCGACGAGCCGGAGCTGGTGACTCGCGTCCTCCAGGAAGAGCGCCGCGGCGTGCACGTCGAGGCGCCGGCGCACGATCGCGAGGCTCCGCTCGAGGCCGAAGAGACGCGGCACGCCCTCGAAGGCCCGCTGGACCGAGACCTGGAGCTCGCGGCGCTCGACGAGGTCGAGGTCGGCGTACCCCTCGGCGACGAGGTCGGCGAGAGAGTGAGCGAGGAGGCGCGGCTCGGACGAGACCTCGGACACGTGCGCGCCGCACGCGTAGATGAGTCGCTGGTCGCCCACCTCGATCGCGTCGCCCTCGCGGAGGAGGAACGCGTCGCCGGGCTTCAGACGGAGGCCGTTCAGGAACGTGCCGTTCGAGCTCCCCTCGTCGCGGAGGAGGTGGTGCCCCGCGACGGACGAGATCGACGCGTGACGCCGCGAGACGCGGCCGTCCGCGAGGATGAGGTCGCAGCCCTCGCCGCGGCCGAGGAACGCGCGCGCGCGCCCCTCGAGCTGGAACGAAAGCTCGCGCCCGTCGCCGCTCGTGAGAACGAGACGTGCCATCGCGTCGACCGGCTGAACCGTCAGGAGGTCCATTGGCATCCCTACTCCAGCGGACCCCACGAGCAGCGCGTGGACCAAACCGGCGGATGCCGGAGGGCTCATGCAGAAGTGCATGGAGCACGGGGATCTCGGCATCTTCGTCCGGACGTGCCCGCCACCTGGCCTGGAACGGCCCGATCCGGACACGTCGTACGACAGCGTACGGCCTGATCCGGCCCCGTGAAGGCGGTCGGTCCGATATGGTCGAATGGCTCGCGTTCGAGGCCATCGTGACCCTGACGAAGACACCGCCGATCCTCATCGCCCCGTCGCTCCTCTCCGGCGACTTCGCTCGCCTCGCGGAGGAGTCCGCCCGCATGAAGGCGGCGGGCGCCGACTGGCTCCACCTCGACGTCATGGACGGGCACTTCGTGCCCAACCTCACGATCGGCCCGCCCGTCGTGAAGGCGATCCGCAAGGCGACGGACATGGTCCTCGACTGCCACCTCATGA
>CAZYLP010000539.1:0-6123 GCA_964648345.1 uncultured Planctomycetota bacterium | reverse complement strand
CGCTCGGCCTCGACGCGGCGGAGGAGGGCGCGCTCGTCGTCGTCCCGCTCTTCGACCCCGAGGACGTGGAGGTGCGGCCGCCGCGCGGGACGCTCGCCTCGCGCGGCCCGATCGTGCCCGCGGACATCGTCCCCGCGGACGAGGGCGTCATGAAGGCGCTCCACCTCGCGACGCGCCTCAAGGCTCCGCTCGCGAAGGCCGCGGGCCGCGACGAGACGGGCTTCGCGTACCAGGAGCGCACGCACCCGGGCCGCGTCGTCGCGCTCCCGGCCGCGCGCGTGGACATGAAGGACCACGTCGAGCGGACGATCCTCGTCCGCCGCTCGACGCGGGGCTTCGACGGCAAGGCGTTCACGCTCGAGGAGCTCGCGAAGCTCCTCCACTTCGCCTACCAGGACACCGCGATCGGGACCGACGACGCGCGCTTCGCGCCGGGCACGATCGACGCGAGCCTCCTCGAGACCTACATCTGCTGGAACCACGCCGAGGGCGGCGAGCCCGGGACGTACTACTACCGGCCGCGCACGCAGGACCTCGTGCTCCTCAATCCGGGCGAGCGCTCGCGCGAGTGTCACGCGATCTGCCTCGGCCAGGAGCTCGGCCGCGACGGCGCCGCGGTCCTGTTCCACTCGGCGGACCTGCCGCGCGCCGTCGCGCGCTACGGCGACCGCGCCTATCGCTACCTCCACCTCGACGCGGGGCACGTCGGACAGCGGCTCAACCTCGCCGCGATCCGCATGGGTCTCGGCGCGAGCGGGATCGGCGGCTTCTTCGACGACCACGCGCTCAAGCTGCTCGGGTTGCCGCCGCGCTCCGTGATCGTGTATCCCACGTGTCTGGGACGTCCCGCGGAGGGCGAGTGATGGGCAAGAGCATGAGCTCTTGCTGGAGCTGCGGACAGGAGATGGCGCCCGAGCACACTCGTTGCTTGAAGTGCGGGGCGACGCGGCCCGTGTCGGACCTCGCGTCGCTCGAGACGATGCCCGGCGCGCCGCTCGTCCGGGTCCCGAAGAGGAAGCGCATCTCCTCGCACGACCTCGTGCCGCTCAGCCTCCGCGACGAGTACGACCAGTCCGCCCGGGAGCGTCAGGTCCAGGGCATCGCCGCGAGCGAGGAGCGGATGAAGAAGTTCATCTGGGCCTGCGCGACGGGCGCCGCCCTGACCGCGATCCCGATGTCGATCCCGGCGTTCCTGTTCATGCCGGTCCGCGTGGACGCGTTCCTCCTCACGGTCCTCGACCTCGTGATCGGAGCGCTCGCCGGCTTCGTGACCCTGCGCCTCAGGGGGGGCATGATGCAGGGTCTCGTCGTCTTCGGGTGCGGCTTCGCGGCCGCGGTCTGGACGAAGCTCAAGGTCGGCTTCCCGACTGATCACCAGCCGATCTCGCTCCTCGTGCTCGGGAGCGCCGTCGGCTTCTCGCTCCTCGTCGCGGGCTTCATCGGGATGGCGCTCGACGAGCACGATTGAAGACGAAGATCGCGAGCCCGACCCCGACGACCGCCGCCCCCTGAAGGACGATGTTGAGCAGGAAGCTCACCCCGTCCTTCGTGTCGGGCGGCGGCACGAAGACGAGCGCGAGTGAAGCGAGCGTCGAGATGAAGCCGAGCCCGCCGATCGCGAACGCCGCGGGACTCCGTGTGCCCGGCTTCAGCTTCACGAAGCTCGCGAAGACGTAGAGGTAGGGCACGAAGTAGATCGCGATCGTCAAGTTGACGAGGATGTCGTACGCGTCCTGGATGCTCGTCTTCGCGCCCGGAGCGCGGAGGAAGAGCGACGCGAGGAAGACCGCCGTGCTCGCGACCCCCTGGACGACGAGCGAGCGCCGCGGCGTCCCGAGGACGCCCGCCGCGTGCGGGAGCGTCGCCGCCGCGGCGAACCAGGCGCTCGTCTGTGCGAGCGCGCCGAGGACGATGACGATCCGGATGAGACCGCCGAGCCCCGGGAGCCCGACGCGCTCGGAGACGGCCTTCACCGCGTCCGCGATCCCGCTCCGCTCGGAGAGCGCCTCGGGCGGGATCGCGACGAGCACCGATGCGGTCCCGAGCATGTAGATGACCGTGACGGCGACCGACGCGATGAGGACTCCGCGCCGCACGGTCCGCGCCGGGTCGCGCACGTCGTTCGTGACCATGGCGCCGATCTCGAAGCCCGAGAACGCGAAGCAGAGAGAGGACCAGAGGACGAGCGTGTCGAGCGAGCCGCTCCGCGGCACGAGCGCCGACGGGCCGAGCGGAGTCGCCGAGCCGAAGCGCGCGAGCGCGAGCGCGCCGGCCGCGATGAGCACGAGCGCCGGGATCCACGTGCCGAGGCTCCCCGCGTTCTGGAGCCACTTCCCGAAGCGGAGGCCGAGGACGTTGAGGAGGACGCACGCCCAGAGAGCTCCGAGGACGAAGACGACGGAGTACGTCTCGCTGTCAGCCAGCGGCGCGGAGGCCGCGTTCGCGGCCGCGAACAGGAGCAGCGAGGGGAAGTAGAAGAGGTTGTTCACCCAGAGGCACCACCCGCACACGAAGGCGTGCGAGGCGCCGAAGGCCTTCCTGGTCCACGCGTACGGCCCCGCCTCCTCGGGGTGCTCGCGCGAGAGGCGCATGACCGTGACCGCGAGCGGGAGGAGGAACGTCGCCCACGCGAGCGTCCAGAGGAGGAGCGACGGCGCCCCGGCGCGCGCGCTCCGCGCGATCCACCGGAGGCTGACGACGGCGACGAGGGTCATGGCCGCGACGTCGAGCGCTCCGAGCGGGCGGGAGCTCTCCTCGCGGCCGTCGGGCGTGGGCTCGCTCATGCGATCATGACCCCATGGCTCTCGCGGACGAGAAGTGTGCTCCGTGCAAGAAGGGGACGCCGCCCCTCTCGAAGGACGAGGTGAAGACGCTCCTCGCCGAGCTCGGAGCGGCGTGGGGGCTCGACGCCGTGGGCCACCTCGAGCGCGACTTCAGGTTCGGGACGTTCGTCGAGGCGCTCGCCTTCGCGAACGCCGTCGGTTCGATAGCCGAGCAGGAGGGCCACCACCCGGAGATGACGGTCGGGTGGGGCCACTGCAAGCTCGAGATCTGGACGCACTCGATCGACGGCCTCTCGCGGGGCGACTTCGTGCTCGCCGCGAAGGCCTCGCTACTTGGCAACCGTGTAAGCCGCGAAGAGCGCTGAGCGGTCGGAGGACTGGATCTTCCCCTCCTTGGCCCAGGCCTCGATCTTGTCCTTGCGGCCCGCGGCATCGAGCTTGGTGAACTCGGCGTCGCCGTCGATCGCGATCATGAGCAGGACCACGCGGAGGTTGCCGACGACCATCCAGGCGATGTCGCCTTCCTTGGACTTCGAGACCTTGTTGATGAAGGCGAGCTTCTTGTCGAGCGAGTCGAGCTCCTTCTTCTCGTGGAGCGCGCGCGTGAGGAGGGCCCGGTGGATGGAGCCCGTGGACTCCCAGACGAGGACGTCCTTCCGGTAGAGCTCGCCGAACATCGCGAGCTCCTTGTCGATGTCGCCGCCCGCGGGCGCGAGGTGCCGGTAGACGAGGTCGTTCGTGAGCTCGTAGGCGACGCCCTGCCCGATCTCCTTGGCGGTCCAGAGCTCGAGCACGCGCTTCATCTTCGCGGGGAGGTCGCCCTTCTGGAACGCCTCGTCCTTGTAGAGGCGGTCCGTGCCGACCACATCGACGATGTCGCCGAGGGCGTCGCGGCCGTTCTTGTAGATCGCGCTGTTCGAGTCCTTGCGGTGAGCCCCGAGCCACTTGCTGAACGCGACGAGGTCGCCGTCGATCTTCTGCGCGCGCGCCTCGGCGAGGATCGCGCGGACGGCCATCCACCGGTGCTGGTTGTGATCGAGCTTCTTCTCGTCCGAGAGCTTCTTCAGGTGCTCGAGCTTCTTCGCGAGGTCCGCCTTCTGGTACTCCTCGTCCTTCGCGAGCGCCTCGTCCGCGTTCGGGACGTTCGCCGGCTTCTTGTTGTCCTGCGCGGCGACGTGCCCCGCGACGAACGAGCCCGCGGCGACCACGACCACGAGTCCCGCGACCAAGCTGCGCTTCATGATCCCCCTCCAGGGGCGCCGGTTGTACCTTGTCGTGGCGATCTTCTCCATGGACGACGAGCTCCAGCGCCTCCGCCGTTCCGTCCGCGAGTCGCCCGACGACCTCGGGGCCGCGCTCGCCCTCGCCTCCGCGCTCGCCAACGCCGGCGCGCTCGAGGAGTGGCTGGCCGTCCTCGACGCGCGCTCCGAGCCCGAGGCGGATGAGCTCCTCGTGAAGCTCGCCTGCGACCCGGACGTGGAGGCGCCCCTCCGCGACCACGCGCAGAAGGCCGTGAAGAGCGCGCTGCCCAAGCACGCGAACCGGTTCCTCGAGGTCCTGCCGTGGACGCTCGCCCGCTTCGTGGAGCGGGGGACGTCGCTCCCCGCGGAGCACGCCCAGTGGACGGGGGTCGAGCGAGACCTCCGCGATCACTGGACCGAGGTCGTCGCGGAGGTCGTGCGCGGCACGGACGCCGGCTCCGCGCGGGTGCTGCTGCCGTGGTTGTTGCCCCTCCTCCGCGCGAGCAACGGGGAGCTCAGGCGGGGGCTCAGGACGTGGCTCACGGACATGGTCGCGAAGGGGGAGCAGCCCTTCGCGCCGCTCGCGTTGCTCATCGAGCGGGCGCTGCGGGAGGCGGCGGACTGAGCGGCGTTCAGTCGGCCGAGCGCAGCACCGGCCGGATTCCGAGCCCGAAGGACCGCACGTCGGGCGCGTACGCATCCCTCCGCGCCGAGCGACACCGCCGCTCCGTGCCCGACCAGCCGGCCCCGCGCGCGACCTTCCTGATGCCGGTCTTCGGCGGCTCCCGGTCGCCCTTCGCGTAGCGCGCATAGACGCCGTCGTCGATCCAGTCCGCGCACCACTCCCAGACGTTCCCCGCCATGTCGAGTGCGCCGACGGGCGACACGCCGCGCGGAAAGCTCCCGAGCGGCGACGTGAAGGGGAATCCGTCCGAGTGCTCGCGGTCCCAGCCGCCCCAGCCCTTGATCCACTCGTCGCCGCGGAGCTCGCCGACCTGGAACGTGTCGAGCGGGCAGCTCCGATCGGCGTAGTTGCACCGGAGACCCGGCTCCCACGCCTCGCCCCACGGATACCTCCGCCCGTCGGTCCCGCGCGCGGCGCGCTCCCACTCGGCCTCGGTCGGGAGAGCGAGACCCGCCCAGTCGCAGAACGCCTTCGCCTCGTGCCAGGTCTCGTTGATGAGGGGATGGCCGCTCTCGTCGGCGCCGATCGTGTCCCACCAGGTCGGCTTCGCGGGCACGCTGACGCCCGACGCTCGCGCGAAGGAGCGAAACTGAGCCCACGTCACGGGGTGCCGGGCGATCCAGTACTCCTTCTCGATCCGGTGAGTGTGCCGCGGCTTCTCGTTCTCCCAGCCGTCGGCGTCGTCCGAGCCCATGACGAACTCACCCGCGGGCACGGAGACGAGCTCGAGGTCACCCGCGTCGCCCGGGAGCTTCCACAGGTAGACCTGGACCTTCGTGCCGTCGTCGAGCGTCGCGAGCCAGCCGCGCCGCAGGTTCGCCGGGAGCTCCGGAAGGGCCGGGGGAGGCGGGCCCGGCGGAGTCGCAGGATTGGGTGGCGGAGTCGGGAGAGTGGCCGCCGGCCTCGGAGGAGCGGCCGCCGGCGCCGCGCGGAGGGCGAGTCCGGCGCCCGCGATGAGCGCCGCACACAGACCCGCGCCGAGGAGCACCGCCCCCATGCGTGCCGGTGAGAGCTGCTTCTCGGCATCGAGCGCGGCCTTGAACACCCCGCCGTCCGCGAACCGGCGTGCCGGATCCTTGTCCAGCGCGCGCTCGATGGCGGCCGCGAGCCAGTGAGGGACCTCGGGCCTGAGGGTCCTCAGGGGCTCGAGCGTCCCCTGCGCGACCTTCATGACGAGCTCGAGGAGGTTCGATCCGGTGAACGCGGGCTGACCCGCGAGCGATTCGTAGAGGATCGCTCCGAGAGCGTAGACGTCGGCCGCGGGGCCGACGGTCCGCGGGTCGGCGAGCTGCTCGGGCGGCATGTAGCCGGCGGTGCCTTCGAGGACGCCGCTCCGCGAGAGGGAGACGCTCTGGCTCGCGCCGGGGGCGCCGCGGTCGAAGTGCTTCGCGAGCCCGAGGTCGGCGATGAGCGG
>CAZYLP010000538.1:0-6124 GCA_964648345.1 uncultured Planctomycetota bacterium | reverse complement strand
GCGTCTTCGGCGATGAAAAAAGGAACGCCGACGGCGCTCGCGTTGCGAGCGGGAGGATGGGGCTTCCTCCGCCCCGCGGAGCAGTAGAATCCCCGGCCTCTCCCGGAGGCCCTCCGTGCGCACGAAGCTCGCCGTCGCCTTGCTGTTCCTCATCGCGCTCCCGCCGACCGCGCGCGCCCAGGAGCTCAAGTTCGAGAAGTACAAGCTCGACAACGGGCTGACGGTGATCCTCCACGAGGACCACTCGCTGCCCGTGGTCGCCGTGAACATCTGGTACCGCGTCGGCTCGAAGGACGAGCCCGCGCGCCGCTCGGGGTTCGCTCACCTCTTCGAGCACCTCATGTTCATGGGCACGCGCCGCGTGCCGAACGGCGACTTCGACAAGCTCATGGAGGGCGCGGGTGGCTCGAACAACGCGACGACGAGCACGGACCGCACGAACTACTTCTCGACCGGACCGGCGAAGATCCTGCCCCTCCTCCTCTGGCTCGACGCGGATCGGCTCGAGGACCTCGGGCACTGCATGGACCAGAAGAAGCTCGACCGCCAGCGCGAGGTCGTGAGGAACGAGCGGCGCCAGACGGACGAGAACCGGCCCTACGGCAAGGCCGAGCTCCTCGTCGAGGAGCTCGTCTACCCCGAAGGGCACCCGTACCACATCCCGGTGATCGGCACTCACGAAGACCTCGAGGCGGCCCAGGTCCAGGACGTGAAGGACTTCTTCGCGAACTACTACGTGCCGAACAACGCGTCGCTCGTCGTCGCGGGCGACTTCGACCCGAAGAAGACGAAGGAGCTCATCGAGAAGCTCTTCGGCGCGATCCCGCGCGGCGGCGAGCCGTCGCACAGGACGGCGTCCCCGCCGAAGCTCGGGCGCATCGTCCGCATGAGCACGCTCGACAAGGTCCAGCTGCCCATGATCTCGTTCGCCTACGTGAGCCCCGGGATCTTCGCGGCGGGCGACGCGGAGATGGACCTCGCCGCGAATGCGCTCTCGTCCGGGAACACGAGCCGGCTCTACAAGCGCCTCGTCTACGACGAGAAGCTCGCCGTCTCGGTGAGCGCGCACCAGGGCTCCGCGCAGCTCTCGTCGGTCTTCAAGATCGACGTGACCGTCCAGCCCGGGACCGACCTCGACAAGGTCGAGAAGATCGTGGACGAGGAGCTCGAGCGCTTCATGAAGGACGGCCCGACCGCGGCCGAGCTCGCGCGCGGGCAGGCGAGCTTCGAGAAGAGCCAGCTCGGGAACCTCGAAGGCATCGAGAACAAGGCCGACAAGCTGAACGAGTACGAGTACTACTTCGGCGACCCGGGCTCGATCGCGCGCGACCTCGAACGCTACCGGAAGGCGACCCGCGAAGGAGTGCGCGACCACGCGCGCGCCGTGCTCACGAAGGACTCGCGGGTGATCGTGCGCGTCCTCCCCGAGGAGCCCTCCGCCGAGGGCTCGCCGCGCGACGAGAAGCCGCAGGACCTCCCGCAGACCGCGTGGAAGCCGCCCGAGGCCGAGAGCTTCGCGCTCGGCAACGGGATCAAGGTCAAGCTCTGGAGGAAGGACGAGCTCCCGCTCGTCTCGCTCGAGCTCGTCATGCCGGGCGCGACGGACCCCGAGGGCAAGCACCCGGGCCTCGCCTCGCTCACGGCCGAGCTCATGACCGAAGGTGCGGGCGACCTCGACGCGCTCCAGCTGACGGACGCACTCCAGGCGCTCGGAGCCGACGTGAGCGCGGGCGCAGGCCACGAGCGGACGAGCGTGTCGCTCAGCGTCCTCCGCCGGAACCTCCCGCGCGCGATCGAGCTCACGTCGGACGTGCTCCGCCGCCCGCGCTTCGATCAGAAGGAGTTCGACCGCGTGAAGGACCTCCGCCTCGCGCACCTCGCCGAGGAGGAGGACGACCCCTCGACCGTCGCGGGTCACGTCGCGTGGAAGCTCCTCTACGGTGAGGGGACGTTCGCGTCGCCGGCCGACGGCACCCCCGAGAGCGTGAAGGCGCTCGGCCTCGAGGACGTGAAGCGCGCGCACGCGACGTGCTTCCGCCCCGAGAAGGCGACGATCCTCGTCGCCGGGGCGGTCAGCGCGGCGGACCTGAAGCCGCTCCTCGAGAAGGCGTTCGGCGACTGGAAGCCGCCCGCGACGCCGGCTCCCGGGGAGGCGAAGGCGGCCTTCAAGAAGTACGAGGGCCTCAAGCTCGCGATCGTCGACCGCCCCGAAGCCGTGCAGACCGTGATCCGCCTCGTCGCTCCCGGCGTGCGCTTCGCGGACGAGAAGCGTGTGCCGCTCCGCGCGCTCAACACGATCCTCGGCGGCAGCTTCACGAGCCGGCTCAACGCGAATCTTCGCGAGGCTCACGGCTACACGTACGGGGCGGGCTCGAGGTTCTCTATGCAGAGAGCGACGGGCAGCTTCTCCGCGAGCACGAGCGTGAAGGCGGACGTGACGGGCGCCGCCCTCAAGGAGCTCATGGAGGAGCTCGCGAAGATCAGGAAGGGCGACGTCACGGACGACGAGATCAAGAAGGCGCGCGAGTCCCTGCGCACGGACGTGGTCTCGAGCTTCGCGACGCTCCACGGGATCCTCGGAGCGGTGGACGACCTCGTCGCGAACGGCGTCGAGCTCTCGACGCTCGGAGCGGACCTCGCCGCGCTCGACGCCGTCACGGCGGCGAAGGTGAACGCGCTCGCGAAGGACGCGATCCCGCTCGAGCAGGGCGTGCTCGTGCTCGTCGGCGACCGCGCGACGATCCTCGAGCAGATCAAGGAGCTCGGCCTCCCCGAGCCCGCGTTCGTGGACGCGCACGGTCAGCCGGTGGCGCCCAAGTAAGTCATGCAAGCGCCGATCACGAGCGGGACCATGATCGGGGGCTTCGTCGTCGCGGACGTCCTCGGACGCGGCGGCATGGGCTCGGTCTATCGAGCGAGGAACGCCGAGGGCGTCGAGGTCGCGCTCAAGCTCATGCTCGGCGCGGACGTGGAGGACATCGTCGCGCGCGAGCGCTTCAGGCGCGAGGCCCTCGCCGCCGCGTCCGTCGATCACCCGGGCGTCGTCAAGTGCCTCGGCTCGGGCGAGTACGGGAAGGGGCTCTGGATCGCCTTCGAGATCGTGAAGGGCGGCTCGCTCGCGGATCGCTTGAAGCGCGGGCCGCTCCCCTGGCGCGAGGCGGTCGAGGTCGCGGGCGAGATCGCGCGCGCGCTCCACGCGATCCACGAGGCCGGGATCGTCCACCGGGACCTGAAGCCGGCGAACGTCCTCCTCGATCTCGACGGTGTGCCCAGGCTCACCGACCTCGGGATCGCGCGGCGGAACGCGTCGGGCCACTCGCTGACGCAGACGGGCGAGATCCTCGGCACGGCCGAGTACATCGCCCCCGAGCAGGTGGACTCGTCGAAGAGCGTGGACCGCCGGGCGGACCTCTATGCGCTCGGGATCATGCTCCACGCGCTCGTGACGGGCGCGCCGCCGTTCCGGGGCGACACGCTCTCCGTGCTGCAGATGCATCTCAAGATGACGGCGGAGCGTCCGGGCGCCCTCGTCAACGTGCCGCCCGCGCTCGATGCGCTCGTCGCGAAGCTCCTCGAGAAGGACCCGGCGCGTCGTCCGGCGAACGCGGAGATCGTCGCGGACGAGCTCGACCGGATCGCGGAGGCGCGCGTCGCGGGCCCCGCGCTCAAGATCGTCGGAGCGCTTCTCGCCCTCGCGGCCGTGATCGCGCTCGTCGCCGCGCTCGTGCTCCGTGAACCGTCCGCGCCGCCGGTCCCCTCGCCTCCTCCGCCGCCGATCACGCCGTCACCGCCCGCTCCTCCTCCTCCGCCCCAAACCTCCGTACAAAAAACTCCGTCCTGGTTCGAGAAGTTGAAGGAGAAGGAGCGGCCCCGTCTCCCGCTCCCGAAAGGCATCGAGTTCGGGAAGCACGACCGCGAGTACGTCTCGACGCGCGATCCGTCGCTCGTGCTCGTCTACGTGCCCGGCGGCGCGCTCCCGCTCGGAGAGGACATCGAGGCGGAGCCGCACCGCGGGCCGCGGCGAGTCGTCACGGTCTCGCCCTTCTTCATCGGGAAGTACGAGGTCACGATCGGTCAGTTCCGCCGCTACGTGAAGACGCGCACCGCGCCGCTCCCGCGCGTCGCCTACGGCTACTTCGATCGGCAGCCGACGCGCTCGCCCAGAAAGGACGACCCGAACGATCCGGACGGCGGGACCGGCAGGCCGATCACGGTCGAGCAGGTGAGGAAGTACGGCCGCTTCAAGGCGGGGAGCCTCACGTGGGAGCAGCCCTACAACGAGGAGCGGAAGCCGACACCGGACGACGTGAAGGACGATCGGCCCGTGACCGAGGTCACCTTCGACGACGCGGCGGCGTACGTGGCGTGGCTCGGGCTCGAGCTCCCGACCGAAGCTCAGTGGGAGTACGCCGCGGCCTGGGACGGCAAGGGCGAGGAGCGCGTCGGCCGCTTCCCCTGGGGCGACGCGATCCCGGGCGAGGACCACCCGCGTCTCGCGAACCTGATCGACACCTCGGGGCTCGCGCGCGGGAGTCAGAACCCCGTCTTCCTCGGCTACGAGGACGGCCACGCGGTCGCCGCGCCCGTCGGGGCGTTCCCGCGCGACCGCTCGCCCGCGGGCGTCTTCGACATGGGAGGGAACGTCCGCGAGATCTGCCGCGACGTCTGGGACCCCGAGTACCACCGCTCGACGTCGGCGAAGGACCCGGTCGGCGAGAAGGGGGACCCGACGGTGCGGGTCCTCCGCGGCGGCTCCTGGGGCTGGCACGGCGGGCAGGCCGGCGGCTCGTTCGGGTCCTCGTCGCGCGATCCGTGCGGCTACGCGTCGAGCGTGATCGGCATGCGCGTGGCGCTGCGGGTGCCTTGATCGGCGCGGCTCCGCGCGAGACCATGCGGCCCATGACGACGAACTCGAGCGTCCTGGAGCTCCCGGCCGGCACGCGCTTCAACAACTTCCAGGTCGAGCGTCTCCTGGGCCACGGGGCCATGGGCGCGGCGTTCCTCACGCGCGACCTCGTCCTCGGCCGCCAGGTCGTCGTCAAGGTCATGCTCGGCGACGCGGCCGACGATCCGACGCTCCTCGAGCGCTTCCGGCGCGAGGCCCAGGCGGGCGCGCTCATCGACTCGGAGAACGTCGTCAAGGTCTTCGAGGCGGGGAGGATCTCGGGCGCGCCGCTCCTCCCGATCCACGGCAAGCCCTTCATCGCGATGCAGTACGCGGACGGGGCGAGCGTCGAGATGGTCTCGAAGACGCAGGGGCGTCTCGACCCCGAGATCGCGGCCTCGATCGTCCTCGGCATGGCGCGCGGGCTCGCCGCCGCGCACGCGGTCGGCGTCCTCCACCGCGACGTGAAGCCCGGGAACGCGCTCCTCTGCAAGAACGGCCAGGTCAAGGTCGCCGACCTCGGCCTCGCCAAGTTCCTCGTCGGGGTCGGGGGCGGGCCGCCGCCGCCCGACCTCACGCGGCCCGGGACCGTCGTCGGCTCGCCCGCGTACATCGCGCCCGAGCAGGCGCGCGGCGAGGCGATCGACGGCAGGGCCGATGTCTACGCGCTCGGCGCGAGCTTCTACCAGCTCCTCTCGTGTCACCTCCCCTTCGAGGGGAGCACTTACATCGAGATCGTGACCGCGCGCTTCAACACCGATCCGCTCCCGCTCACCGAGCGCGTCCGGGGCATGCCCCTCGCCGTCGAGAAGGCGGTCCTCACGCTCATGGAGCGCGAGCCCGAGAACCGTCCGAACGCGGCCGAGGCGGTCGCGCTCGTCCAGAAGCTCATCACGAAGGATCGGACCGCGGAGCTCGCTCGGTTGTTCGATGATCCGAAGGGCTCGACGCAGCTCCAGATGGCGGCGTCGGCGGTCCAGCGTTACTCGCTGAACGGGAAGCAGTCGGAGAAGCCCGCGCAGGCCGCGACCATGGAGCAGGCGGTCGGGTCATCCGCCGGGCGCGCGACGGTGCCGCCGGTCTCTCCGGGGGCGCCGACCGCGGTCCTCCCGCCCGCCTTCGCGCGGCTCGGAGCCGCGAGCCCTGGCCCCGCGAGTCCCGGCCAGACTCCCACCTCGGCGACGCTCCCGGGTCCTCCGAGCTCGAACGTGCTCGCGGCCGCGTTCTTCGCGCTCGGTG
>CAZYLP010000537.1:0-6141 GCA_964648345.1 uncultured Planctomycetota bacterium | reverse complement strand
CCCGATGAGGTCGCCGTCGCGCGTCAGGTTCCGCCGCGCGTACTGGTCGCGCGCGAGCCCTAAGTCCGAGACGCGCGGGTTGCCGGCGCGGTCGAGGAGGATGTTCGCGGGCTTGAGGTCGCGGTGGATGACTCCCGCCGCGTGCGCCGCGTGCATCGCCCGCGCGACCTCGGCGAGGATCCGCGTCGCCTCGGGGACCGCGAGCGCGCCGGCGGAGAGCCGGTGGAGGAGCGACGCGCCCGCCACGTACTCCATGACGATGTACGGGAGCCCGTGGTCCTCGCCCGCGTCGAGCGAGCGCACGACCCCGTGATGCTCGATGCGCCCCGTCATGAGCGCCTCGCGCGAGAAGCGCTCGCGCGCCTCGCTGTGCGCGGCGTCCTCGCGCCGGAGCACCTTCACCGCGACGAGGTCGCCCTTGGGCGACCGCGCGAGGTACACGGTCGCGGAGGAGCCCTTCCCGATCTCCGCCAGGAGCTCGTAGATCCCGATGCGCTTCGTGGGCGTGGCGCGGCTCTCGGCGGCCGGCACGCTGATGAAGCGTTCGGACGACGAGCCGCGCGTGGGGTGCGGCTGCACGAATCACCCGGCGGAAAACAGGTTAGCGGGCGTCCCCCTCGCGCGCACGAGACGATAGACTGTGCGCCCGAAAGTCGCGCCCGTGAGGCGCGACCCTCCGAGGAGAGAGCCATGGCTCACGCTCCGTCGCACGACGCGCCGGCGCATCACGACGCCCACCACGATGACCACGGACACGGACACGGGCACCACCCGAGCGCGCTCACGCGCGAGCTCACGGGCACGCTCGGCGTCGTCGCGTCCGTCGTCGTCGCCGTCCTCGCCCTCTTCCTGAACGAGAAGGTGAAGGGCCTCATGGGAGACGGCGGCGGCCACCACGGCGCCGACGAGGAGGCCAGGGAGTGGCCGACGCCGCTCCCGGGCGAGGCGGACACGATCATCACGAACGCGCGCGTGATCCAGCCGGGCTTCGCCCCGGCGACCCACATCGCGATCCGCGGCGGGAAGATCCTGGGCATCGGCGGCGACGAGCTCCTCGGCCGGCGCACGGCGACGACCAAGTTCCACGACCTCCACGGCGCGAGCGTTGTCGCGGGCCTGATCGATGCGCACGGGCACCTCGCCGGCCTCGGCGCGAGGATCAACGAGCGCGTCTGCGACCTGAGCCCCGACGAGGTGAACGGGAGCCAGGAGGACGTCGTCCGCCACTTCGAGACGTGGATCAAGATCCGCAAGGGCGACCCGAAGCCGGGCGTCCTCCTCGAGGGGAGCGGCTGGGACCACTCGAAGTGGAAGGCGTTCGCCCCGCCGTCGCGCGAGGACCTGATCAAGGCCGAGAAGGAGCTGCAGAAACCGGAGAAGGAGAGGGTCAACCTCCTGACGATCCCCAACCAGGGCTTCGTCTCCGTGCCGGCGTCGCTCCCCGACTCGACCGAGCCGCTCGACATGATCGCGCACGACAACCCGGTGATCCTCTACCGCGTGGACGGTCACGCCGCGTGGGTCAACCACAAGGCGCTCGAGCTCGCCAAGATCGACAAGAACACGTTCAACCCGCCGGGCGGCCGCATCCTCCGCGACAAGGACGGCGAGCCCACGGGCGTCCTCCTCGACGACGCGATCAACCTCGTCCTCGAGAAGATGCCGCGGAAGTCGGAGGACCAGGCGATCCTCGACGCGGAGGAGGACATCCTCGCCGCCGCGAAGGCGTGCGCGAAGGCGGGCCTCGTCGAGGTGCACGACGCCGGCGTCTCGCTCGCGCAGGAGCACGCCCTCCGCCGCCTCGCGAAGGCCGGCAAGCTGCCGATCCGCGTCTACGCGATGGTGCGCGGCGGCCAGCAGGAGCTCGCGGAGCGGCTCTCGCGTCCGGGCCCCGTGAAGGACCCGATCGGCGACCGCCTCACGGTCCGCGCGGTCAAGCTCCAGGCGGACGGCGCCATGGGGAGCCACGGCGCGCATCTCCTCAAGCCCTACGCGGACGACTCGAACACGTCGGGCCTCGCCACGCTCTCGAAGGAGGAGATGACCGGGATCGCGCGCCTCTGCCTCGAGCGCGACTGGCAGCTCTGCGTCCACGCGATCGGCGACGCGGCCAACCGCGACGTGCTCGACGTCTACGAGGAGGTGCTCGGCTCCCGCAAGGACCTCCGCTGGCGCGTCGAGCACGCCCAGCTCGTGGACCCCGCCGACTTCCACCGCTTCGCCAAGCTCGGGGTCATCGCGAGCATGCAGCCGACGCACGCCACGTCCGACATGCGCTGGGCCGAGAGGCGCGTCGGGAAGGACCGCCTCGCGGGCGCCTACGCGTGGCGGTCGCTCCTCCACGCGGACGCGCGGCTCGCGTTCGGCTCCGACTTCCCGGTCGAGTCCGAGCGCCCGGTCCTCGGCCTCTACGCGGCCGTCACCCGCAAGGACACGAAGGGCGAGCCCGAGGGCGGCTGGCTCCCGGGCCAGAAGCTCACCCCGCGCGAGGCGTTCGCACTCTTCACTGAAGGCGCGGCGTACGCCGGCTTCGCCGAGAACCGACGCGGCCGGCTCGCTCCGGGGATGGACGCCGACTTCACCGTCTTCAAGCACGACCCCCTCGAGCTGCTCCAGAAGGACCCGAAGAAGTTCCTCGACGCCGAGATCCTCGGGACCTGGGTCGGGGGCGTCGACGTCTCCAAGTAGAGTCCCCCCCCGATGAAGAACGGCTCGCGGGCGTGAGCCCGCGAGCCGTCCGGTGCTTCAGGTTCGTGAGTCTCGATCCGTGCTCCTAGCCGAGCTTGCGGCGCGCGCGCATCGCGAGGCCGCCGAGGCCGAAGACGAGGAGGCTGAGCGACGCCGGCTCCGGGATGACCGGGGCGACGTCACCCTTCACCTTGCACGCCTCCATGCCCTGCCCGATGTCGTGGCAGTTGTAGGAGAACACGTCGAAGCCGAGGAGCGAGCCGACGCGGAAGTCGGACATGTTCGACTCGGTCACGCGGAAGACCGCGAAGATGTCGTGGCCGCCCACGATGTTGTCCGCGACGGTGTCCGTCTCGAGCACGCCCGTCAGGAACTGGAGCGAATCGCCGCTGCCGATCGTGAGAGCGATCGCGCCGGCGCCGCCCGTCACGCTCACGTTGAGCGAGCCGTTCGGGATGAGCGTGAAGCCCGACCCGTGGTCGATGACCATCGAGTCGCCGAGGGCGGTCTGGATCGTCACCGAGTAGTTGTTCGAGTCGAGGATGAACAGAGCGTCACCCGTCGACGCGAAGTTGATGTCGGGCAGGAGGAAGAGCGGCTCCGCCTTGGCCGTCGTCGCGCTCGAGAGCGTCACGACGAGGGCGAGGGTCGCCGCCGAAAGCATCTTGCTGAACATTTTGGTTGGTCTCTCCCGGATCGTCGTGACCCCCGAGCACCCCACGAGGAGCACCCACGAGCAACGGATCCGTCCGGCACTCGTTACAAGTCACGCGCCAAACGCGAGCACGCAGGCGTTTGCGCACGGGACGCGTCTCTGGCGCGGTGTCGCGTGCAGATTTGCGCCTCTGCAAGAAGCCCACGGCCTGTTCGGGATCGAGTCACCATCGCCACGCGCCGCGTCATGCTCGCCGCCGGTGTGAGGGCGCCGGGCGTGTGGCGGGATCGTACTTGAGGTTGACCCGGCGGGACCTTAGTTTAGAAGCCTCTTGCCCTTACCGGGAACCGGGAGCAGAACACTCATGACCGAGGCGCATCCCCTCCTCCGGCGCATCCGGGGTCCGCAGGACCTGAAGCAGCTCGGAGCCGCGGAGCGGCAGGAGCTGGCTCGCGAGATCCGCGACCGGATCTGCCGCGTCGTGTCGGCGAACGGCGGGCACTTCGGCTCGAACCTGGGCGTCGTCGAGCTCACGATCGCCCTGCACACGGTGTTCGACTCCCCGAAGGACAAGCTGATCTGGGACGTCTCCCACCAGTGCTACCCGCACAAGCTCCTCACGGGGCGCTACGACCAGTTCGACTCGCTCCGGCAGTACGGCGGGATCTCCGGGTTCTGCCACAAGGCCGAGTCCGACCACGACACCGCGTTCGCCGGACACGCGGGCACGGCCACCTCGATCGCGCTCGGCATCGCGAAGGGTTTCGAGCTCGGCCACGTCGACCGCCACGTCGTCGCGATCGTGGGCGATGCGTCGGTCGCGTCGGGCATGACGTTCGAGACCCTCAACCACGCGGGCTGGCTCAAGAACCGGCTCCTCGTGATCCTGAACGACAACGAGATGTCGATCGCGCACCCGGTCGGCGGCCTCCACCACTACCTCAACCGCGTCCGCATGGCGCCGCTCTACTCGGAGCTCAAGCAGGACATCGAGAAGATCGTCGACCGGATCCCCGTCGTCGGCCGCCGCGTCCACGAGGGGATCCACCACCTCCTCGAGGGCGTGAAGGCGGGCCTGATCCCGGGTCACCTCTTCGAGGACCTCGGTCTCAAGTACTACGGCCCGATCGACGGTCACGACGTCGAGGGCGTGATCGCCGCGCTCCGCGACGTGAAGGACGCGAACCGTCCGGTCCTCCTCCACGTCCTCACCAAGAAGGGCGCGGGCTGGGCGCCGGCGCTCGAGGACCCGGTCAAGTGGCACGCCGCGAAGTCGTTCCTCCCCGAGGACAAGGAGAAGGAGGCGAAGAAGGCGAAGGCCGCGCCCGCGAGCGAGCCGCCGCGTCCGCGCTGGACCGCCGCCTTCGCCGATGCCCTCATCGCCCTCGCGAAGGACGACGCGAAGGTCGTGGCGATCACGGCCGCGATGCCCGACGGCACCGGCCTCGACAAGTTCGCGAAGGTGTTCCCCGAGCGCTGCTTCGACGTCGGGATCTGCGAGCAGCACGGCGCCGGCTTCGCGTCGGGCCTCCGCCTCGCGGGCCAGAAGCCGGTCTTCGCGGTCTACTCGACGTTCCTCCAGCGCGGCTACGACCAGCTCGTCCACGACGTGGCGATCCAGGGCAACCCGGTCGTCTTCGCCATGGACCGCGGCGGCCTCGTGGGCGACGACGGCGTCACGCATCAGGGCCTCTTCGACATCGCCTACATGCGGTGCATCCCGAACGTGGTCCTCCTCGCGCCCAAGGACGGCCCCGAGCTCACCGCGATGCTCCGGTGGTCCGTCGCCGAGTCGAAGATCGCCGGGATCCGCTACCCGCGGAACACCGTGCCGCGCGACCTCGACGGCGGCCGCTGCGCCCCGATCGAGCTCGGGAAGGGCGAGCGCATCCGCGGCGGCGCGGGCGAGGTCGCGTTCTTCGCTTACGGCGCCATGGTCGAGCTCTCGCTCGCCGCGAGCGACCTCCTGCGCCGCGAGAAGATCGAGGCGTCGGTCTACAACGCGCGCTTCGCCAAGCCGATCGACGCGGAGCTCCTCCGCGAGGCGCTCGAGAGCCACGACGTCGTGTTCACGGTCGAGGACCACGCGCGCATGGGCGGCTTCGGCTCGGCCTGCCTCGAGGCGATCCTCGACTCGCGCCCCGAGCTCGCCTCGAAGCTGAGGATCCTCGGCGTCGCCGACGCGTTCGTCGACCACGGCGAGCGCTCGCTCCAGCTCAAGGACCAGGGCCTCGACGCGGAGGGGCTCGTCCGGAGCGCCAGGAACGCGCTCGGCGCGAGGGCCTCCCAGCTCACCTGACCCCGTAGCCCCGAGCGAGCGCAGCGAGTCGAGGGGTCACTTCTTCGACAGGTTGGGCACGATCCGGACCTCGTCGATCTCGTCCTTCTCGAAGGCGAGGTCGTCGTGCGGCGGGTCGTCGTTCTTGATCGCGATCTTGCCGTTCACCAGGCCGAGGAGGCGTCCGCGAAACTTGCGGCGGTCGCCGCGCTTGTTGAGCAGGAGGACGATCACCTGCGAGCCCGCGAAGCGCGTGTAGTCCTTGTCGCGGGTGAGAACTCGGTCGAGACCCGGGGAGAGCACCTCGACGTGGAACGCGCCCGCGTCGATCCCCTCGTCCGAGAGGGCGTGATGCACGGCGCGAGTGCACGTCACGCAGTCCGCGATCTTGACGCCCTCCGGGTCCTTGTCGATCCAGATTCGCATGTGACGCCGTCCGTCGATCTTCAGCTGGACGACCTCGAACCCCGCGGCCGCGACCGCGGTGTTGGCGATCCTCTCCGCCGCATTCTCGAGCGCG
>CAZYLP010000536.1:0-6147 GCA_964648345.1 uncultured Planctomycetota bacterium | reverse complement strand
CGCGCGCTCGGCTGGCTCCCCGAGACCGCGCGTCCGAAGAACGTCCCGAACCCGCCGCGCGTCCTCCGCGCGTTCGGCTTCGAGGACGGCGAGAGCTTCACGCAGGGCACGGTCGTCCTCGGTGGCGCGCACGGCTCCAAGCACGCGCTCAAGGCCGTCACCCAGAACGAGCGGACCTTCGTCGAGCTCATCGACGAGCGCGCCAACGCGCTCGACGCCGACGCGGACCTCTGGGTCGAGGTTCACGTCAAGGTCGATCGTCCGGCCGTGATCAACCTCGAGATCGGTCAACCCAAGCGCCGCATGGGGCCGCGCGTCCCGGATGAGCCCCCGATCGAGCACAAGACGCGCGTCGAGGCCGGCCGCTGGGTGACGATCGCCCTGCCGCTCAAGGACTTCGTCGGTGGCCGCGGTGGCCGTGGCCCCGGTGGTCCGGGCGGCCCCGGCGGTCGTCGCCCCAAGGAAGCGGGCCAGGTTCCGGACAAGGTCAGCCGTCTCACGATCGCGGCCTTCGCGAAGGGCGAGGGCGCCAAGGGTGAGGCCGTCGAGTTGCTGGTCGACGATGTTCGCTTCTATCGCTACGACGAGTAGCTCCGTATAGAGACACCATGGAGGGTCGTATGAAGTCATTTGCCCCGATCGGGCTTCTCGCGCTCGCCGTCCTCGGAGTGGCTCCGGGCGTCGCGCAGGCGCAGGATCGTCGCGGTGGTGGTCGTGGAGAGAGGCGCGTCGAGCGCGAGCTCGAGCGTCGCGTCGAGAGGCGCGACGACGATCGTCGCCGCGCGCCCGGTCGCGATGAGGGGATGCGCGAGCTCATCGAGCAGCTCCGTCGTCACATCGCGCAGCTCCGCGAGAGCCGCGGCGGCGGCGGCCGTGGCGGCCCGCAGTTCGGCGGCCGCGGAGGCCGCGGTGGCGGCGGCGGTGAGCGTCACACCTGGGCGCCTCGCTCGGGCGGTCACGATCGCGGCCCGCAGTTCGGCGGTCGCGGCGGCCGCGGTGGCGGCGGCAAGGGCGGGTGCCCCGACTGCGAGCCGCGCGGCGGACGCGGCCACGACGGCCCGCGCTTCGGTGGCGGCGGCGGACGTGGCGGCCACGGCCCCGGCTTCGGTGGCCCGCGCGGTGGGCGCGAAGGCCCTGGCTTCGGCCGTGGTGGCGACCGTGGTCCGCGCTTCGAGCCTCGTGACCGTGGTCCTCGCTTCGAGCCGCGTGACCGTCGGGCTCCCGAGCCGCGTCGCCGCGGGCGGTAGTCGCGGAGGTCGCAGACACACTTCGGCGGAACGTAAAAAGGCGCACTGGGTGCGCCTTTTTACGTTCCGTCGAGGCGTCATTGTGCCGGCAGGAGCCCTTCGGGCACCTTCCGGCCTCGGTGGAGCGCGATCGCTGCGAGCAGCGATCGCGCTCTCATCGTCAGTGGGCGGTCCGCCTCGATCTTCGCCGACAGCTCGGCGAGCAGGACGTGATCGAGTTGGACGGGCGCACGTTCGATCCTGTAGAGCTCCTGGCTGACCGTACGGACGACCGCGCCCTGGTCGAGCGCCATGGCGTCGAGGGCGACACAGAACGGAACGTCCGCGAAGTCGCGCATCCAGCCGTCTTGGATCCTCGTGTCGACGATTACGTTCTTCCCGCAGTAGGCGGCGACGAGCTGGAACATGTGACGCATGTTCCAGTCCCCGGACGAGCTGATCGTGAAGGGTGTGAGCTCGCACGCGAGTGGGTTCCGCG
Source organism: uncultured Planctomycetota bacterium (assembly GCA_964648345.1). Taxonomy (GTDB): domain Bacteria; phylum Planctomycetota; class J058; order J058; family JACQDU01; genus CAZYLP01. Next base: position 4,422 of record CAZYLP010000536.1, on the reverse strand, counting down.
CCTCCTCGAGGACGGACTGAACGAACGCCTCACGCTTGGTCGGCGCAGTGGCTTCCGGAAGACGACGCACGCAACGGCCAAGGCGACGCACGCCAGCGCGCCGAGAGCGATGAGGACCTTCGTTCGAGCGCGGAGGGGCTGCACCCCTCCTTCATACTCGTCTCCTGCTCTCCGCGCCTCCGCGTTTCTAGACGCTCGGATCGCTCCTCCACGCTCGTTCGCGTCGAGGCTCCTCCACGTCAGGATCCGACAGTGACCCTCAGGGCCGCCCGGGCCGCGTCCCCTCGATCGGCTCCGGCAACTGGATCCTCGGCAGCAGCCTCTCCGTGGCCTCGACGTCGCGCTGAGGGACGTCGCTCTTGCTCCCGGGCAACTGTCCGCCGCCCGGCTCCTCCGCGCCCTCCTCATCGACGATCACGGGCGGCGCGTCGCGGCGGAGGAAGATGTACTTCTTCGTGCCGTGGCAGAAGTAGTACCGCGGGTCGGGCTCGAGCCCGAGGAAGAAGCCGATCCCGCGCGACGGCCGCGGGATCGGGATGATCACGGGGCCGACCGCGAGCTCGTCGTAGAACTTCCGCTCGACGGTCGGACGGCGGATCGGCTTCTCGGAGTCGAACTCGCCGAACATGGGCCTCGGCTCGGCGCGGAGGAGTCCGCGCGCCTCGGCGTCGCGCGGGGTCCACTTCTTCTTGGCCTGGATCTCCTCGTCCTTGATCTCGTCGGTGCGGTACGTGATGCAGCCCGGGCAGGCGACCAGCACCGCGAGGACGACGACGGACCCGCGCACGAGATCGAGCCTAGAAGCCTCGCTTGAGGTTTTCCAGGAACGCGAGGGTCCCCTTCCGGTCCTGCTTGAAGCTCTGCTCGAAGGCCTGGAGCGTCTTCTCCGGCTCCTTCGTGAACCAGACGACGCACTCGCGCCCGCCGCGGATCGAGAGGATCTTCGTGCCCTCGACCTCGCGCGGCGGCTCCGTCCGCTTCTTGTGGACCCACGCGAGGAGCGAGTCGTGGTCCCAGCGCTTCGGGTGGACGACGTGCTCGAGGTGGTCGAGGACGCCCGTGACCGGCGTCGTCTTCCAGAAGGGGACCTCGCTCGCGAGGAGCTCGAGCGCGACCGGCTCGCCCGTCGCCTCGAGGACCTCGCCGAAGGCGCGGAGGGTCTCGTTCCAGACGAGGTCGTGGTGCGGATGCTCGCGGAGGAACCTGAAGTCGCGCGTCATCTTCGGATAGAGCACGGAGGGACGGAGGCCGGAGAGGTCGATCGCGGCGCGGAACGCGTGCGGGCACGCCTTGAGGAGCGTGCGCGTGAAGTTGCGCCGGAGGATGTTCCGGCGCGTCTCCTCGGCCGGCGTGTGGATGCAGTTGAGCGCGAAGAGGCGAGTGAGCGTCCGCCACTCCTGGCGCAGCTCGACGCCGGGGAGGACGACGTTGTCGCGCGCGGCGAGGTCGTCGTAGCGGAGGAGCGCGGCCTGACCGAACAGGTCGGCGCCCGGATAGAAGCGGAGCGCGGCCGTCGAGACGGTCGCCTTCACCTTGGGGTCGGTCGTCCAGCGCACGGCGGCGCCGACCGTCGCGTCGAGCTCTTCGTCGCCCTCGTCGGGGAAGCCGACGATGATCCCGACGCTCGGCTGGATGTGGTGGCTCGCGGTGATCTCGATCGCGGCCTCGGTGAGCGGGGGCTTGAGCTTCTTCCCCGTCCAGCGTTGCCGCTCCTCGCTGAGCGACTCGACGCCGAAGAAGACCGAGACGCAGCCCGCGAGGAGCATGGCCTCCGCGAGCTCGGCGTCCATGTTGTCGGGCCTCGACGTGCAGCTCCACGAGACGTCGAGCATGCGCTTCCTGATCTCTTGCCCGAGCTCGAGCACGTACTTCTTGTTCGCGACGAGGTTGTCGTGGAGGAGCTCGAAGCGGCGCTGGCCCGTCTTCTCGACGAGCCACGCCAGCTCCTCGACGAGACGCGCGGGCTTCTTCACGCGGTACTTCCGCTGGAACATGTTCGTCGTCGAGCAGAAGTTGCAGTTGTAGGGGCAGCCGCGGCCCGCCTCGACGACGAGGAGCGGCATGAGCTTCATGTAGTCGCGGACGTCGATCAGGTCGTAGAGGGGATACGGGAGACCGTCGAGGTCCTCGACGACCGGACCGGACGCGTTGCGGACGATCTCGACGCCCTTCCGCCAGGTGAGGCCGGCGACCTCCTCGAAGCCGCTCCCCTTCTCGATCGCGCGGACGAGCCGCGGGAACGTGTGGTCGCCCTCGTCGCGGAGGACGTAGTCCACCTGCGGGAAGTTCTGGAGGATGTCCTGGTCCACGAACGTCGCGTGCGGGCCGCCGAGGACGAGCGGCGCGTGCGGGTGCTTGCGCTTGATCGCCTCGACGAAGTCCATCGTCACGTCGAAGTTGTAGGACCAGGTCGTCACGCCGACGAGCTGGACCTGGCTCGCGCGCTTGGGGAGCGCCTGGACGTACTGGTTCCTCAAGCTCTTCTTCGGGTCGAGCTCGCCCGTCTTCCACGCGAGGTTCAGGTCCGCGACGTGGGGCGCGTGCCCCTCCTTCGCGAGGGTCGCTCCGAGCGCGAGGAGACCGAGAGGAGGCGAGACGTCCTCCTTCTGTCCTCCGATCGGCGGCTGGACGAGCCAGATCTCCATGAGTTCGAATATGGCAGAGGAGGCTCACGCGTGCTCAAGGCCGGAGACGTGGCGCCCGCGTTCAAGACGAAGGACCACGCCGGGAAGGACGTGGCCCTCGCCGACTGGCAGGGCAAGAAGGTCGTCCTGTGGTTCTACCCCAAGGCCGATACCCCCGGGTGAACGGTCGAAGGTTGCGGGTTCCGCGACCTCAATGCCGAGTTCGGCAAGAAGAACGCCGTCGTCCTGGGGGTCAGCTACGACTCGCCCGAGGAGAACGCAGCCTTCGCGCAGAAGTTCAAGTTCAACTACCCGCTCCTCTCGGACCAGGACCGCTCGATCGCGAAGGCGTACGGGGCCTACGACCCGAACGACCAGGACTACCCCAGGCGCAACACCTACGTGATCGGTCCGGACGGGAAGCTCCTCCACGTCATCGAGGGCGTGAAGCCCAAGTTCCACGCGCAGGAGCTTCTGGGGGAGCTCTAGAAGTCGAAGGTGATCTCGTCGCTCGACCCATCGAGCGCGAGACCATGCTTCTCCGAGAACGTATCGAGGTCGGCGACGGGCATCGCGAGCGACGCGAAGGATGTCTCGTAGACCGTCTGGAGCGGCCCCTCCTCCACGAAGTGGATCGCCGCGGCGACGCTCCGCCGCTTCGCCTCGTCGAGCAGCTCGCGGATCGTCCCGTCGGAGTCGTAGGGGCCGGCGATCACGAGGAGGCGGCGCGCCTTCGGGAGGAGGGCGAGCACGTCCCAGTACCAGCGGTCGAAGCCCGGCGCGCGCGCTTCGCGCGGCGATGAGTAGATCATCGTGGCGATGAGCCACTCGCCCGAGAGTCTCGGAGCGGGTCGCCCGAGCGCCACCTAGCGGCGCTTGCCTGCCGGCTTCTTCGCCTTCTTGGACGGCGGGGCCTTCTTCGGCGGAGCGGCCTTCTTCGCGGGCGCGGGCTTCTTCGCGGCCTGCGCGGGAGCGGCGGGCTTCTTCGCCGCGCCCTTCTCGGGAGCGGCGGGCTTCTTCGCGCCCTTCTCGGGAGCGGCGGGCTTCTTCCTGGCGTCGGCCTTGGGCTCGGTCTTGCCGGCCGCGGCCTTCTTGCCGCCCTTCGCGTCGTCCTTCGCGGCTCCGGCGTCGGCCTTCGCGGCGCCCTTCTTGCCGCGCCGCTTGGGCTCGGGCTCGGGCGGCGGCGGAGGGAGCGGGCCGGCGACGACGCCCGCCTCGAGGAGGAGGGCGATCGCGCCGTGGGCCGCCTTCTTGTCCTCCTGGTCGAACGCGTCGAGCGCGTTCGCCGGCGGCACGGGCGCCTGGGCGAGCATGTCGAGGAAGTCGTGGCCGATCGCGGGGATCCTGAGCTCGGTCGCGCCTTCGGGCTCGATCACGAAGATGATCGCGTGCGGCTCGGCGTCCATCTCGGGCACGTCCTGCCCGGCGCGGAGCGCGTCGCGGATCTCGCTCGTCGGGTACTCGGCGGGGAGGACGACGACCTTGCGCGCGAGCGCGAGGTCCTCCTTGGACGGGCGCTTGCCCTGGGGCTCGAAGAACCGCGTCCCCTCGGGGAGCGCGCGCTGCTCGAGCGACTCGTCGACCTTGAGCTTGCGCGAGCGGCGCGGGAGCCCGACCGCGACGAGGTACTCGTAGCTGATCAGGTCGGCGAGCCACTCCGGGTCCTGCGTCTTGTCCTCGCGACCGAGGACGTAGCCGAGCAGCGCGACGCCGGTCTCGTCCTCGCCCTCTCGCCGGTCGAAGTAGGGCGACGCGAGAGCGCCGAGCGCGACCTCGCGCGTCGTCGCCGCGAGCGCGC
>CAZYLP010000535.1:3195-6159 GCA_964648345.1 uncultured Planctomycetota bacterium | reverse complement strand
TTCGCGAGCGCGACGCGCTCGCTCTCGCCCCTCGTCGGGATCGTGAGCTGGAGGAACTCGAGCGGCACAGGGACGTCGGCCTTCCGGACGAGCTCGATGAACTCCTCGGAGCCGTCGCGAAAACCCGCGAGCTCGTCGTACCGGACGGTCACGCTCGCGTAGTCCCGCGAGAAGCAGATGTCCGTGTCGTAGATGGCCGCGCGGCCGGCGCGCGCGACCGCCATGCGGCGGAGGAGGAGCCCGGTCGCGGTCGCCGTGAGGGCCGTCCCCACGATGAAGATGAGCGCGAGCGTGTCCTTCGGCACGGAGCGTAGCCAGGGGAAGAAGCCCAGCCCCGCGAAGAGCCCGCTCGCGACGCCGATGAACAGGACGAACGCGAAGCCGGTCGACGCCCACGGCCGGAGCTCGGCCTCGCACACGAAGCGGGGTCGCAGGGGGCGCGTCACGAGAGTCTCTTCAAGCCGTGAGCATCGAGCACCGCGAGCACGGCGACGCGGTCCTTCTCGCTCGGAGTGGGGATCGTGAGCGGCCAGTAGCTGCGAGTGAGCGGGACCTCCTCGCGGAGCTCGACCTCGATGAAGTCGGCGTCGCCGTCCTTGAAGCCCTTGCAGTCCGTCCACTGGATCGCGACCCAGAGGCCGTCGCGGTGGAAGACGAGCTTCTGCTCGTCGATCTCGACGCGGCCCGCCCGGGCCATCGAGCGGCGGGAGACGAACAGGGCGACCGCCCAGCCGAGGACGAAGGCCATGAAGCAGATGAGCTGCGCGCCGAGGCGGCTCGCGAACGGGAGCCAGGGCAAGTGGCCGCGCTCCGCGAGGACGGCCGTCACGGCGCCGGCGACGAGCGAGAGCCCGAAGAAGACCGCGGGCAGGTTGCTCGAGGAGGTCGCTCCGTGGATGACGAGGCGGCTCATCGCTCGAGCCTCCGGATCCCGCGCGCATCGAGCGCCGAGAGCACGGCGACGCGGACCGCCTCGTCCTTCGTCGGGATCGTGAGCCGCGGGAAGAAGAACGACGCTCCCACTCCGGGGCCTCGTACGAGCTCGACGAACTCCGCGTGGCCGTCCCGGAACCCGTCGAGGTCCGAGTACGGGACGGACGTGCTCCAGAGGCCGCGTAAGAACGCGAGCTCGCGGTCATCGAAGATCACGCGCCCCGCGGTGGCGATCGAGCGCCGCCGCATCACGAAGCACACGGCGAGGCCCACGAGCGTCGAGCCCAGGAAGACGATCCACGCCGCCCGAGTGGGCGCGAGCGTCTCGAGCCAGGGCGGCGGGTCGCCCAGCATGACGAAGCCGGCGCCCGCGACGCCGACCGTCGCGCCGAGGAGCAGCCAGACGAGCCCGCTGCTCCAGGTTCGCAGGCCGTCCACGACGAGGCGGCTCAAAGCGAGAGCCGCCGGAGCCCGCTCGCGTCGAGCGCGGCGAGCACGGTGACCCTGTCCTTCTCGGTCGGCGTCGGGATCGTGAGCCGCGGGAAGTCCTTCGAGATGGGGACGTCCTTCTTCCTCACGAGCTCGACGAAATCGACGTCACCGTCCCGGTACCCGGCGAGGTCGGCGAGCGCGATCCAGTCGCGGCGCCATCCGCGCGTGAAGGTGAAGCCACCCTCGGCGAGTTCCACTCGCCCGGCACGTGCGATCGAGCGACGCCAGAGGAAGAACGCCGAGAGGACTCCGAGCACGAAGCTTCCGAGGCAGATGAGCTGCTCCGCGCCCTGGAGAGGCTTGAGCCACGGGAGCTCCGATCCACGCGTCAGGCCGGCGGCGAGCATCCCGCCGATGATGAAGAACCAGAAGACGAGCGTCCCGCCGCTCCACGTCCGCGTGCCCTCGACGACGAACCGGGTCATGCCTCGAGTCTCTTCACGCCGCGCTGATCGAGGAGGGCGAGCACGGCGGTCCGTTCGACCTCGGACGGAGTCGGGATCAACAGCCACGCGGCGAGCCTCGGGAGCGTGTTCCTCCGCACGATCTCGATGACCTCGCGGTCATCGTCCTTGAACCCCGCGATGTCCTTCCACGGCACCACGGCCAGGTGCCATTCCGTCGGCCCGTTGAAGTGGATCCCCGTCTCGACGAAGAGCACGTCGAGGCCCCGGTGACGGGTTCGCCTCTGCACGAGCTTGACGGCGACGACGACGACGAAGGTCACGCCCAGGAGGCCCACCCCCTTCGGGGGCACCCAAGGCACCGTGAGCTTCCCCGTCTCGACCAGGGCGAGGTACATCGTCGCCGGAAGAGCCAGGCCCAGCCCCACGATGTAAGCGAGCCGACCACCGATCGGCGGCTCGGCGCTTCGAACCCTGAGCTCCGGCCCACTCAAGCGCGGCGCGAGCCCTTCAAGTCGTCGGTGGAGAGGATGATCGTCACGGGTCCGTCGTTCAGGATCTCGACCTTCATCTCCGCGCCGAAGCGTCCGGTCGCGACCGTGAGCCCCTCGGAGCGGATCGCCGCGCAGAACTTCTCGTAGAGCGGGATCGCCTGCTCGGGCCTTGCGGCCTCGATGAACGACGGCCGGCGGCCCTTCCGCGCATCGGCGAGGAGCGTGAACTGGGAGACCACGAGGACGCTCCCGCCCACCTCCTTCACGGAGAGGTTCATCTTCCCCTCCGCGTCCTCGAAGATCCTCAGCTCCGCGGTCTTCTTCGCGAGGAGGTCCACCTCCTCCGGGCCGTCCTTCACGGAGACGCCGAGGAGGACGAGGAGCCCCTTCTCGATCGCGCCGACGGTCTCGCCCGAGACGACGACCGAGGAGCGGAGCACGCGCTGGAGGACGGCGATCACCCGTCAGACCTGCGCGAGCGCTTGCTCGAGGTCCTGCACGAGGTCGTCCGCGTCCTCGACGCCGACCGAGAGGCGGATGAGCCCGTCCTGGAGGCCCGCGGCGCGGCGGACGGCGGGCTCGATGGATCCGTGGGTCATGGTCGGCGGGTGCTCGATCAGGCTCTCCACACCGCCGAGGCT
>CAZYLP010000535.1:0-3185 GCA_964648345.1 uncultured Planctomycetota bacterium | reverse complement strand
GCATCGGGATTCAGCTCGCGCGGCAAGCACGCACCGCCGAGGCTCTCCGCGATCGTGAAGAGCTTCGTCTTCGTGCAGAGCTTCTTCCCATCCTCGACCGAGCCCTTGAGCTCGAAGCTCACCATGCCGCCGAAGGCCTTCATCTGGCGCTTCGCGACGTCGTGGCCGGGGTGTGAGGGGAGGCCGGGGAAGTGGACCTTCGCGATCTTCGAGTGCTCGGAGAGGAAGCTCGCGACGCGCGCCGCGCCCTCGCAGTGAGCCTTCATGCGGAGGTGGAGCGTCTTCAAGCCGCGGTGGACCAGGAAGCAGTCCATGGGGCCCGGCACGCCGCCGACGGCGTTCTGGAGGAACGCGAGCTTCGCGCGGAGGTCGTCCGAGTTGACGACGACGTGACCGCCGACCACGTCCGAGTGACCGCCGAGGTACTTCGTCACGGAGTGGACGACGATGTCCGCTCCGAGCTCGAGCGGCCGCTGGAGGTAGGGCGTCGCGAACGTGTTGTCCACCGCGCAGAGCGCGCCGCCTTCGTGCGCGACCTTCGCGACCGCGGCGATGTCCGTGATCCGCAGCAGCGGGTTCGACGGGCTCTCGACCCAGACGAGCTTCGTCTCCTTGCGGATCGCGCGCTTCACGAGCTGCGGGTCGGCCGTGTTCACGAAGGTGAAGTCGATCCCGAAGCGCTTGTAGACCTTCGTCGCGATCCGGTAGGTGCCGCCGTAGAGGTCGTCGCCCGCGACGACGTGATCCCCCGCGGAGAGCGTGCGCAGGACCGTGTCGGTCGCCGCCATGCCCGACGCGAAGCCGAGGCCGTGCTTGCCGCCCTCGAGCTCGGCGATCGCCTTCTCGAGCGCGGTGCGCGTCGGGTTCCCCGTGCGCGAGTACTCGTAGCCCTTCGCCTTCGCGGGCTCGGGCTGCACGTACGTCGAGGTGAAGAAGACGGGCGTCATGATCGCGCCGGTGATCGGCTCCGGCTCCGCGCCCGCGTGGACGGCGAGGGTTCCGAAGCGGGTCTCGTTCTTCTTCAAGCAGCTTCTCCTTCGTTGGACTTGGTCATGAGACGCACGATCAGGTCGAGATCGAACGGCGGGCCGTCGCGGCTCGTCATCCGACGCACGAGCGCGAGAGCACTCGCCGCCAGCTGCGGATCGCCGCACGTGAGGAGCGGTATGAGCCACGGGACGAGCGCCACGGCGTGAGCCGTGCCGGCGCGCGCGACGATGCGCTCGGCGGTCGATCGGCCGTGCGCGTTCAGATGTGCGGCCTTGCGCTCGGGCGCGTCTTCGGGCTCGGGGACATACGCCAGGAGCTGTGCCATGAGATCGGGCGTATGCGCGACGGCCTCGGCCGTCGCGATGACACGGCTCGCAATCCGGCGCAGAGGACCGTCGTCGCTGTCACTCGCGAGAAAGACGAGCACGGGATGGCGCGAGTGCCCTACGGCGACGAGACGATCGATCATTAGGCGCGCGCGCCGGTAGTCGAGGGATCGAAGTCGCGCGAGGACACCACGCGGGTCCCGCGAGGCGAGAGCTGCGAGCGCGTCCTTCATGTCGCGGCAGTCGAGGAGCTCCCAGGCTTCGTCGAAGTGACCGACCTTCTCGAGCGCGTTCGCGAGACGCGTCGCGACGATGAGATCGCCCGGGTCCTTGCGGAGAGCACGGCGGAGAGCTTCGACTGCTTCGTCCACGGGCCTCGAAATTACCACGGACGGGAGAAGCCACAGAGGACACAGAGGACACAGAGGACGGAGAGGAATGGTCTCTCTCTGTGCACTCTGTGTCCTCTGTGGCAAATCTTCGTCGTTTAGACTCTCGGCCCATGCACGACTGGCTCTTCGACTTCGCGCACCGGTGGCTCGAGAAGCACGTCCCGGGCGGGACGCTCCACGCGCTCGTGGTCCAGGTGTTCGACGCTGCCCTCAAGATCGTCGCGGCGGTCTTGCTGTTCCTCGTCCTGCGCTGGATCGGCCTGAGGATGCTCTCGTCGATCATGGTCCCGATCCTCACGCGCACGACCGGGAGCAGCGAGGCGCACAAGGCGCGGATCCGGACGCTCGAGAACCTCGCACGGAAGGTCCTCACCTACACGATCTTCTTCTTCACGTTGATCTCGCTCCTCGGGCAGCTCGGGCTCGACGTGACGACGATCCTCACGGGCGCCGGCGTCTTCGGCCTCGCGCTCAGCTTCGGCGCGCAGCGGCTCGTCCGCGACGCGCTCGCGGGCGTGTTCCTCCTGACGGAGGACCAGTTCCACCTGGGCGAGTTCGTCACGCTCGTGGGCGGCCCCGGGCTGCCGCAGATCACGGGCACGGTCCTCGACATGGGCCTCCGCGCGACGCGGCTCCAGGACATTGCGGGGCGGATCGTCACGATCGGGAACGGCGACATCGCGATCGTCGTCAACCAGACGCGCGCCGTCGCCGTGACCGCGGACGTCGGCGTCGCGAACGACACGGCGCTCGACAAGCTCGGCGATGTCGTCTCGAAGCTCACGCTCGACGCGGCCCTCTTCTCGGGCCCCGCGAAGGTGGACGCCGTCGTCGGTGTGGACGCGACGCGCACGCTCATCCGCGTCGCCGCACCGACGAAGCTCGGCATGGCGCCCCTCGCGGACAGCGCGCTCCGCCGCTCGCTCGGAGCGGGGCTGGCTCAGGCAGGCGTCGCTCTCAGATGACCGCGTCGAGGAAGCGCGCCTCGTCGTAGGGGAGCTCTTGCTGCCATACGCAGCGGATCGCGTACGTCGCGAAGCGGCCCAGGTGGCCCGCCCCGTTCGCCCGCTCTGCCTCCGAGAGCCCGTGACGGCACAGGTCGGTCTCGGACCAATCGAGCTCGACGGTCGAGAGCTCGAGGAGCCAGGGGAGAGCGCACACAGCCTTCTCCGCGATGACCTTGCGCACGAGGAAGAACGCTCCATACGCGGTCCCGACCCAGTCGCCCGTCCGCACCGAGGCGACCGGGAGCGGGACCCGGACACCGATCGCCGCGAGGCGTCGTTCCAGGAACGCGAGCGCGAGGTCGTCGAGCCCGCGACAGCGCCTCACGGCGAGGGCCACGAGCGGCCGGTCGACGCCGGCGGCCTCGAGAATCTCGATCGCGAGACGCGCTCGCCCCGGACGCGCCTCGCGGATCCGCTCGACGGCCTCCCGCGCCGACCGGCGAGCGCGCGCCACGAACGATGCGCGGACC
>CAZYLP010000534.1:5867-6164 GCA_964648345.1 uncultured Planctomycetota bacterium | reverse complement strand
CACGGGAGAGAGGCTCGACCTTGCCGTAGGTCGTGAGGCGGAGCACCTCGAGGAGGGTCTCGCCGGCGAAGGCGGGGCGTCCGGCGAGGCACTCGTAGAGGATCGCTCCGAGCGCGAAGACGTCGGCCTGGGGGCCGGCGCGCGTCGCATCGGAGGCCTGCTCGGGCGCCATGTAGCCCGCGGTGCCGCGGAGGTCGCCCGTCTTCGAGAGGGCGACGCTCTGGGTCGCGCCCGTCTTGCTGTGGCTGAAGTGCTTCGCGAGGCCGAGGTCGGCGATGAGCGGACGGCCGCCCGAGA
>CAZYLP010000534.1:0-5857 GCA_964648345.1 uncultured Planctomycetota bacterium | reverse complement strand
TCGGGCTTCAGGTCGCGATGGATGACGCCGCGCGCGTGCGCGACGCCGATCGCGGTCGCGAGCGCGCGTCCGATCGCGACGGCCTCCTCGACCGGGAGCGGCCCGTTCTCGAGCTTCGCACGGAGCGTGCCGCCGTCGACGAACGGCATGACGATGGCGGGGCCCTGCGGCGTCTCGACGACGTCGAGGAGAGGCACGAACCCGTCCGCCTCGGTGTGCTCGCCGAGGAGGCGGCGCTCCCGCTCGAAGCGAGCGCGCGCGTCGTCCGTCGCCGCGGACCCCGCGGCGAGGAGCTTGATCGCGACGTCGGCCGCGCCCGGCCGCCGCGCGCGGACGACGAACCCCATGGCGCCGCGCCCGACCTGGCCCGCGACCTCGTAGGGACCGATCGACGCCACTCAGCGCTTCCCCACCCGGTCGAAGATGGCGGCGCCGCCCAGGACCTTCCAGTCCATGCCCGCGAGGACGCGCCCCTCGACGCCGAGGCGAGCGGCAGGGACCTCGAGCCGCGACCAGTCGCCCGGACCGGGGAGGGCACCCGCGTCCACGAACTTCTCCGCGCCCGGGAAGTCGCGGCTCCCCCACGAGGCGCCGTGACGGGCGCCCGACACCTCGATCCACTCGATGAGCACGGTCCGGGGCGGACTCTGCCCGTCCACCATCGTCCAGCAGAAGAGGCTCTCGCCCCGGTCCACCCCGAGCGCGACGACCGCCCCGTCGAACGCGAGCGAGCTCTCCTCGGTCGCCCGGTGAGCGAGGATGCCGGACTTGACGAGGTCCATGCTCCAGCTGGCGTTGCGGCCGGGGAGCAGGATCGCGCCCTGAGGGGGCGCATCCTCGAACCAGATGAGCTCGCCCTCCGGCTGCGCCGACGCCGGGCCGAGGTTGTCGAGGCACTGCCGCGCACGGGACGCGAGCCGCCCCGTGCTGGCCACGTCGAGATAGGCCTCGAGCTTCCTCCGGGCGCCCTCGAGGTCGTTCGCCGCTTCGAGCGCGCGCGCCTCGACGAGCCAGGCGAGCGGCTCCCGCGCGTTCCGCTCCAGGGCGCGCGCGGCGTCCTCGCGCGCCATGTGCCACTCGCGTCGCGCGGCGCGCGCGGACGCGCGGACGCCCCACGTCTCGGCCGACTCTCCGTCGAGCGCGACCGCGCGGTCCGCGTGCGTGAGCGCCTCGTCGAGCCTGCCGATGAGGGCATGTCCGCGCGCGAGCAGGGCCCAGGCCGCCGGGAGCCCGGGCGAGAGCTTGGCTGCGAGCTCGGCGTCCTGGTAGGCCTCGACGTACTCGCCGTCGCCGCGAGTGGCCGACCGGAACGCGTAGGCCCAGCCGGCCTTCGGGTGCTTCACGACGAGGGTCTCGGCGCGCGCCGCGTTCACGTCCGCGGTGATGAGATGCGGGATCGGGCCCTCGAGGGAGACGTGGCGCATCGTGAGCTCGGGCGCGATCTCGAGGGCGAGGGCGAGGTCGTCGGCGCTGGTCAGGTCGCCCCGGACGAGGCGGACGAGCGAACGCACCTCGTAGGCCGTCCCGAGGGCGGGTCCGCGCGCGGCGCGGACCGCGGCGTCCGCCGCGCGGAGGGCGGCGTCGTAATCGCTCAGGACGACGTGGGTCCGCGCGAGCCCGACCAGGGCGCGCCACGCGCGCGGGTCGAGCGCGACCGCGGCCGCGAAGTCATCGCGCGCCGCCTCGCTCTCGCGGGCCTCGAGGAGCGCCTCGCCGCGGTAGGTGAGCGCGCGCGGGGAGCGCGGCCCGAGCTTGAAGGCCGCGTCGAGGTCGCGTCGCGCCGCGCGGAAGTCGTAGCGTTCGACCGACGCCGCTCCGCGCACCACGTAGGCGGGCGCGTAGGAGGGCCTCGCCTCGATCGCCGAGGTCGCGAGCGCGATCGCCGCGATGTACCTCCGCGCGGCGAGCTCAACCTCCGCGTGGGAGGTGAGCTCGGCGGCATCGGGACGGAGCTGAGGGACCGGCGGCGGCACCGTCGTCGTCTTCTTCTCCGGCATGAGCGCGTACGCCCCGGCCCCCGCCGCGATCGCGAGAGCGAACAGGGCGATGGCCACTACGGGCGGCTTCCTCCTCGCGGCCTCGTAGCCCGCGGGCCCGGCCTCGAGGGCGGCGGCGACCTCGCCGCCGTCCACGTAGCGGTCCCTCGGGTCGCGCTCGAGGCACCGCTCCACGATCGCGCTGAGCCACGGTGGTGCGCCCGGCCGCGCCCTCGCGAGCGGCTCGGCGCGCCCTCGCTCCATGAGCTGGAGCACCTCGACGAGCGTGTCGCCCTCGAACGCGGGGCGGCCCGCGATGCACTCGTAGAGGACCGCTCCGAGCGCGAAGACGTCCACCGTGGGCCCCGCGTCCTTCGAGCCCTGCGCCTGCTCGGGCGCCATGTAGCCGGCGGTGCCGCGGATCTCGCGGCTCTTCGACAGGTTGATGCTCTGGCTCGCGCCGAGGAGGTCGTGGCGGAAGTGCTTCGCGATCCCTAGGTCGGCGACGAGCGCCCTGGGCTCCAGTCCGTGGACGGTGGAGAAGAGGACGTTCTCGGGCTTCAGGTCCCGGTGGACGACGCCGCGCGAGTGCGCGAGGCCGATCGCGTGGGAGAGGTCCAGGGCGATCCTCACGCACTCGGCGATCGGGAGAGGACCCGCGTCGAGCCGCTTCCTGAGCGTGCCCCCTTCGAGGAACGGCATGACGAGCGCCGGTCCGTTCGGCGTCGCGAGGACGTCGAGGAGCGGCACGAAGCCCTCCGCCTCGCTGAAGGACGAGAGGAGGCGCGTCTCGCGCTCGAAGCGCAGGAAGGCGTCGGGCGCGGATGCGCGCGAGGTCAGGACCTTGATCGCGACGGTGCGGCCGTCGGGCGAGTGGCCGCGGTAGACCGTGCCGGCTCCGCCGCGTGCGATCTCGCCCAGGATGTCGTACGGGCCGAGCTTCACGGGGCACGCTTCGCGAGCCCGATCGGGAGCGGCCCCCGGTCGAGACGCGCGCTCGCGATCCGGCCCCCGAGGACCTCGATGGCGATCTCCCCCTGGACCTCGTAAGGCCCGACCTTCACGTTCTGCAGACTATCCACATGGAGGAGGCGGAGGTAGAACACGGACGTGATCCGGATCGCCCTCTCCGTTGGAGACCCCGCGGGCATCGGGCCCGAGGTCTCCTTGAAGGCCGCCCAGGACGAGCGCCTCGAGGGCGTCGAGCTCACGCTCGTGGGCGACCGGGCGCTGCTCCACGCGGCCGCGAAGAGGCTGGGCGTGAGAACCCCGACGAGGGTCGTGGAGACCAAGGACGCAGCCCCTCTCTCCACGCTCTTCTCGGGCAAGCCCACGAAGGAGAGCGGCAAGGCCGCGGTGGCCGCGGTCAGGAGAGCGATCGAGCTCGTCCGCTCGGGCGCGGCCCACGCGCTCGTGACCGCGCCCATCAACAAGGAAGCGCTCGGTCTCGCGGGCGAGCCTTACCCGGGTCACACCGAGCTCCTCGCGACGGAGCTCCGCGCTCCGCGCACGAGGATGATGTTGGCGGGAGGTCCGCTCCGCGTCGTGCTCGCGACGACGCACCTCGCTCTCTCCGAGGTCCCGAAGGCGCTCTCGAAGGAGCTCCTCGTGGACACGATCCTCACCGCTCATGAAGCGTTGAGGGACGACTGGAAGATCGCGCGTCCGCGGCTCGCGGTCTGCGCCTTGAACCCGCACGCGTCGGACGGCGGCCGCTTCGGCGACGAGGAGGCGCGGCTCCTCCAGCCCGCGCTCGAGGCCGCGCGCGCGAAGGGCGTCCTCGCGAGCGGCCCGCACCCGGCCGACACCCTCTTCGCGAGAGCCGCCCGGAAGGGCTCCGAGATCGACGCCGTCGTGGCCATGTATCACGACCAGGGCCTGATCCCGGTCAAGCTCGCGGCCTTCGGCGCCGCGGTGAACGTGACCCTGGGGATCCCGATCGTGCGGACCTCGCCGGATCACGGGACGGCTTACGACATCGCGGGGCAGGGCAAGGCCGAGCACGACAGCCTGGTCCACGCCATCCAGACGGCGTGCGAGATCGTCCGCGCGCGAGGTCAAGTGGAGAGTTCTCACGGCCGATAGTGGTCTGTGGGAGCTAGGTCCATGCCGATCTTCGACAAGAATTCGAACTCCATGTTCGAGACGCTGAGCAAGTCGCGCGCGGCGGTGCTCGGGAAGCCCACCGTGTTGCCGCCTCCGGGCACGCTCGTGCGTCCGGGCATGAAGGTGGCCCCGCCCGCTCCGCGGCCGGCGCCCAAGATCCCGACCTCGGTGCTCGAGAAGGCCGTGGACGACCTCCTCGACATCGACGGCGATCCGATCCTCGTCGTGGACGACGAGCTCGACGTCTCGACGATCACGCCCGAGGACGCGGTCGTGGACGAGCCGCCCGCGCAGCTCCTCGGCGTCCGCGCGGACACCGCGGTCGTCTTCGCGATCGGGCTCTGCCTCGTCGTCGCGATCGCCTACTTCGCGGGCCGCACGACGACGAAGCCCGGCGACCCCGCGAAGGTCGCGCAGGCCCTGCAGATCAAGCCGCAGGCGCCGGCCGAGGCCGTGAAGCCTCCCGTCCAGCAGCCGATCGCCGAGAAGCCGGCCGAGACGCCCGCTCCCCAGGAGGAGCCGGCGGTCCCGGCGCCCAAGCCCTCGGCCCCGGACGGCACCTGGGAGATGCACCTCGTCACGACGAGCGAGGAGAACGCCCAGAAGGTCGTGAACTACTTCAACAACGACATGATGTCCGCGACCTACGGCAAGGGCGTCGCCTACATCAAGAAGACCCTCGGCGGCTCGCAGGTCCGCATCAAGGGCTTCGAGAAGGACGACCCGGCGATCCTCGCCGCGGTCCGCGCCGAGAAGGATCCGACGAACGGTCGCCCGGGGGCTTTCGCGAAGGCGGAATTTCGTAAGATCGCTCCCAAGAAATAGGAACCCTCGTTGAAATCGGCTCCGGGCTGTGTCCCCTGCGTCCTCGGTCAAGTCCTGCGCTACGCGCGGGAGGTGGCCGAGGACGATTGGCTTCAAAGGAAGGTCCTCGAGGAGGTCATGAGCTCCCTCCCCGGGAGCGACTGGGGCCGCACGCCGGCCGAGATCCTGACCGACGCGTTCGGGACCGCGCGGAAGACCCTCCGCGTCCAGGACCCCTTCAAGAAGCGCCGCGAGGCCCTCGACCTGACGGCCCTCGCGACCGAGCTCCGCGCGCGCATGCTCCAGGCCGAGGACCCCTTCGCCTTCGCGACCAAGGCGGCCGCGGCCGGGAACGTGGTGGACGCGCTCATGCTGGGCGACCTCGAGGTGAGCCTCTCGATCCGCGCGCTCATCGACAAGGGCTTCGCCGTCGGGAGCCCGGACCTCCTCCGCGAGGCGCTCGCCCCGGTGAAGAAGGTCCTCTACGTCCTCGACAACGCCGGTGAGGTCTCCCTCGACGCCCTCCTCATCGAGCAGATCCGCGCCCTCGGCAAGGAAGTGACCGTCACGGCCCGCCGTCCGGGTCTCGCTCACGACGCGACCAAGGAGGACGCCGTCGGCGCGGGGGTCGCCGAGCCCGTGCTCGACACGGGCCAGGAGCCCGTCCTCGCGGCGACTCCGGTCCTCTGCGGCCCCGAGTTCCGCGCCGCCTTCGAGGCGGCCGAGCTCGTCGTCGCCAAGGGTTCCGCGGCCTACGAGAGCCTCGTCCACGAGCGGAAGGACGTGATCCACCTCCTCCACGTGAAGTGCGAGGTCGTCGCCCGGGCCCTCGGTGCCGCGATCTCGGACCTGGTCCTCGTCCGCAGCACCTGAGGCCGTAGACACTTCGCGCCATTCTTCTTGATGTCGGCGGCGCGTCAGGGTATAGCTCTCTCCCTCGCGCCTGCGGGGCCGTCACTCGGCCCGGGTGC
>CAZYLP010000533.1:0-6166 GCA_964648345.1 uncultured Planctomycetota bacterium | reverse complement strand
TCACGCACCACGCGCGGCCCTCGCTGACCATGGAGGGCGGCACGACGTTCCACTTCGTGACCGACGGCCTCGAATCCGCCGTGCGGCGCGCCAAGACCGCCGCGTCCGGCCGCGACGTGCGCCTGGGCGGCGGCGTCGCGACGATCCGGCAGGCGCTCTACGCCGGGCTGATCGACGAGATGCACCTCGCGATCTCGCCCGTCCTCCTCGGGTCAGGGGAGCACCTCCTCGCGGGGATCGACCTCCCCAAGCTCGGCTTCAAGGTCGCCGAGCACGTGACGACGAAGGCCGCCACGCACGTCGTGCTCGCCAGGTAGACCGTCCCAGCGTTCGCGGCGATCAGCGCTCGACATTCACGGCCTCGCTCGGAGCCGACAGGTTCTTCGAGGCGTCGATCGCGACCACGCGGTAGGTCGCGCTCGTGCCCGCGGCGAGCTTCCGGTCCACGAGCGCGGTCTCGGTCGTCTGCCCGACGATCTCCCCGTCTCGGTAGACGACGTAGGCGACCGACCCCGAGTCGTCCGTAGACGCTCTCCATGCGAGCTCGACGTGACGCGACCTCTTCGCGACGAGCATCGAGGGGGCGCTCGGCGGGGTCGTGTCGGCGACCGTCACGTGGCGCGTCCTCGCGGCCGTGGCTCCGAGGGCGTCCTTCACCGTGAGCACCGCCGTGAACGTGCCGGGCCTCTGGTAAGCGTGGGTCACCGTGGCGCCGCTCTCGTCCGGCGAGCCGTCGCCGAAGCTCCACGACCAGGAGGCGATCGAGCCCGCCGCGGCCCGCGAGCCGGTGCCGTCGAGGATCACCGTCGCCGGAGACCGATCGTTCACGCCGGTCGCCGCGACGCGAGCGTCCGGTGCGGCGGCGTCGCGATCCGCCACGTCGAAGAGGATGTGCTCGAGCAGCGCTCCGTCGTCGGTGCGGGCCGGCAGGCCACCGCCCACCGCCGCGGTCCTCCCGGTAGCGGGCTCGATCAGCCGGAACGCCTTGAGCGTCGTCGGGGCTCCAGGGGCCGAGTCCAGGACGCGGAGGTAGTACTTCCTGCGGCCACCTCCCGAGGGGACGAGGTCGGAGAGGTCGAACACGAAGGTCCCGTCGACCGCCGTCGTGGTCCCGTCGAAGGCGTAGCGGCCGCCCTGATGCGTGATCGCGCCGGGGTTCCAGAGCCGCGCCGGCTGGGTGTCCGCCGGGTCCGAGACGCCGAGCTGGATCGTGAGCTGTCGCCGTTCGGCCTGCCGGACGGTGAACTCGGCGAGGAGCCTCGGCCGGTCGGCGGCAGGGACCGAGAGCGTGAAGACCACGCCGGCGCGCGCGGCCTGGATGCGGCCGCTCCCGGGTCCGCGCGCGACGCGTGACTGGGGGAAGAAGGAGTCGTAGGCGGCCCAGACGTACCCCGAGTTGGCCCACGACGCGCCCCAGGAGTTCGCGACCTTGAAGCACCCCTTCTCACCCGCGTCGATGCGACCGTCGCCGTTCACGTCGACCCAGAGGTCGTCGTCGTATCCGACGATCGTCATCATGTGGCCCCCCGTGGAGCCGCTCACCCAGGACATGGCTCGCTGCCCGACGAAGGCGTCGTCCGAGGGCGTCGAACGATCGTCGCGCACCCGCGTCGCCTTCCAGGAGGAGACGTAGGTGAGGAACGTGACGATGTGCCCGTTCGCGAGGTGCTGCTTCACGTCGGCCTGGCCGGAGGGCGTGTCGACGTGGAGCGTGCGAAAGCGGTTCGCGCGGTAGCGGATCGCGCTCCGCCACTCGGAGGGGTCCAGGTTCCACGCGAGGTAGTTCGAGTCGTACGGGAACTGGGTCGTGCTCGCGGCGCCGTGCTTCTCGAGGACCTCGAAGGCGTCCCGGTAGTAGCTCCCGCGATCGACGCCGTGGTTGATCATGTTGTAGGTCCACTTGGGCGAGAAGACGGTCGGGCTGCCCTTCACCTTGTTGCTCGTCCCGCGGGCGCGCGCGGTCTCGTAGCTGAGCTGGTAGTAGGTGGTCGCCCAGGCCACGCACGAGCCGATCCGCCCCTGGTTGCCGATCGGCGGGAACGCGTCGCTCCGGCTGTTGTCCACGTGGTCCGGGAGCGCGGCGCCGTCGTTCGCCGCCGCGGCGTCGTCGTCGGCGAGCTCGTCCGTGTCCGCGGCGGCGGCCGAGGCGTCGAGCTGCGGGAGGCCCTTCGCCCGGCGCTCGTGGTTCGCGCGGTCGAACGCCACCTTGTTCGCGCGGACCTTCTTGACCCGCCGGTCCGCCAGCTCCGCGATCTGGAGGTCGGTCGGATCGTGCGCTCCCGTCGCGCCGGCCTGCACGTCGAGGTCGTCCTCGCCGGCCCTCGCGGGCGGCGCGCTCGCGACGTGTGCGCACGCGAGCGCGCCGCCGAGGACGATGAACATCCCACCCGTCTTCATGACTACCCCTCTCTCTCTGAGAGGAGGGGTGAGCGTGACCCGTGCCGTCGCTCTAACGCGAGCGAGCAGGAAGCGTGAGCCGAAAAGAGCGGCTCATCTGCTCACACTCTTTTCGTCCGGACGGACGGAGGGGCCTCGAAAGCCGCGTCCGTGCACGCACGCGGGCGAGGCCGTCGCCTCCGACTACTCGAGCCCGTCGAGAAGCTCCTTCGGATGCTTCACCGCATTCACATCGACGAGCACCTTCTCGATCTTCCCGTCCTTCCCGATGACGTACGTATTGCGCCTCGAGAACGCCGGGTTCTTCGGCATCACCGCTCCGTACGCTTTCGACAGCTCGCCGTCGGTGTCGCAGAGGAGCGAGAACGGGAACGAGAACTTCTTCCTGAACGCGGCGTTCGCCTCGGGCTTGTCGTGCGAGACGCCGAGGATGACGACGCCCTTCTTCTCGAACTCGGAGTAGAGGTCGCGGAACCCGCAACCCTCCTTCGTTCACCCAGGGGTGTCGGCCTTCGGGAAGAACCAGAGGACGACTCTCTTCCCCTTGAAGTCGGCGAGCGAGACCTCCTTCCCCTCGTCGTTCTTCACCTTGAAGTCCGGCGCCTTGTCGCCCACGCGGAGCCCCGACGACACGGGCGCCGTGTCTTCCGCCCGCGCGAACGACGGCAGAATCAGAATCAGGGCGATGGCGGCGATAGCGATTCGGTTCATGCGGATCATTCTAAGCCCGACGACCGTCGATGGCCGTCCGCCGATGGTCGCGTTCGGGCCGTCCGAGGGCTAACTCCTTTGCCCCCGGGATTGGGCGGGCCTTTGCAAAGAGGGTCCAGCACAACGGACGTGACCCGCGCCTTCCGCGGGACGGGCCGGACAAGGAAAGGAACAAGTCACATGGGGCTGTTCGATATCGTCAAGGGCGTTGCTGATGTGGTGACGGCGCCGTTCGCTGCCGTCGGCTCTGCCGCGGGGGCGGTCGGGGGCTTCGCTCTGGGTGCCGGGCTGGAGACGCTCCAGTTCATCGGCAACAAGATCCCGCTCGTGAACAAGCTCGTCCCGGGCGACGCGGACTTCGACACCTCGGACATCTTCACGTTCTCCGCGATCGGCGGGAAGCTCGGACAGTTCGCGGGCGGCTTCGGCGCGAAGTTCCTGCTCCCGGGCGGCCTGATCACCGGCCTCGTCTTCGGCGGCCTGAGCCTCTCGAACGGCTGGGCGGATGAGCACGTCCTCACGCCGATCCTCAAGACGGAAGCCAAGCTCCTCGGTCTCGGCGGCGAAGCGGCCGCGGACGGCGCGGAGCAGTTCCCGGCGATCTGCGGCCCGACGGGCCTCGCGGACGACGGCAAGACGGAGCTCCAGGCGATCGCGGTCCCGCTCCCCGAAGGCGTCGAGCCGACCGGCCCGACCCAGGTGGACCCCGAGACCGGCCAGGTCTATCAGCTCGCGATCGTGCCCGCGGGCACGTGCGTCCCGGACAAGCCGAGCGAGGACGGCACCGGCCCCGGCGTCGTCACGATCCCGCAGAGCAAGGGCATGATGAACTCGCTCCCGGGCGGCGAGAAGTAACTCACCCTTTCAACAGCTCGGAGAGCCTCACGGTCCGCGCCGTCTGCGGCTGACCGCGGCTCACCACCTTCGACCACAGGACGGCGTCCGCACCCTTCACGGTGCGGGCGCCTTCTTGATTTGGGAGAGCGACGAGGAGGTAGTCCGACTCCTTGTCGCGCGCGGCGATCAGGCTCGTGAGACCGGCGTCGAGCGCGTCGAGCGAGTTCGCAGGCTCCTTCTCGCGGCGCGCCCCGAAGACCAGCACCTTCTCCGGCGCGCGGGCCCAGAGCATGCGGGCGAGGTCGAAGCACGCCTCCTCGACGGCGGACTCGCCGCGGACGCCGGGGCGGAGCGAGCTCTCCGCGACCTCGAGGAGGAGGTCGATCCGGAAGAGCTCCTTCATGTCCGTCGCGCCGAGCTGCGCGTAAGGCGGCGAGAGGTTCTTGCCGCAGGCGAGCTCCCAGCCGAGCTCGCCGACTCCGCGGCGGATCGGTTGGAATTCGAGGCCGCGCGCCTTCGCGAGCTCGCGGAGCGCGCCCGTGAAGATGTCCACCCAGCGGTCCACGCGAAGCGCGACGGCCTCGTCGGGGTCGTTCGCGTTCTCGCGGAGCTTCGCCGCGACCTTCCGCTCGAGTGCATCGCGGAGCTCGAGAACACCGCGGTGCTCCCTCTGGTCGCCCTGATTCGACATTCAGACCTCCAGCGGGTCCTCGAAGGCGGGGACGGCCTTCGCCTTCTCGAGGCGGGGAGCGACCGCGTCGTCGAGGAAGCGGCGCACCTGATCCGGCGCGCGCCCGACGAGACGGTCGGGGTTCATGAGGACGTCGAGCTCCCCCTTCACGGCCGCGAAGGCCGGGTCGCGGAGGAGCGCCTCCTTGAAGTGAGCGTCCGGCCTCGCCGCGGGCCGGGCGGCGACGGCGTGCTCGCGGAGCCGCTCGTGGGCCGACTGGCGGTCAGAGCCGGCCTTCACGACCTTCGCGAGGATCGCCTCGACCGCGAGGAACGGGAGCTCGCGCGCGAGCGCGTCCGTGATCGCGCGCTCGTCGGCCTCGAGGCCGCGGGCGAGGTCGATCGCGGTCCTGAGAGCGCCGTCGGCGGCGAGGAACATCTCAGGGAGGACGACCCGGCGCGCCGCGGAGTCGTCGAGCGAGCGCTCGAGCCACTGGTGCGCGGCCGTCTCCGCGAGCACGGAGCGCAAGTGAGGGAGGAGGCGCGCGAGCGCGCAGAGCCGCTCCGCGCGCATGGGGTTCCTCTTGTAGGGCATGGCCGACGAGCCCACCTGGCCCGGGAGGAAGGCCTCTCTCAGCTCACCGGTATGAGCGAGGAGCCGGCAGTCGGCGCCCATCTTCCCGAGGCTCGCGCCGAGTCCCGCGAGAGCATCGGCGAGGATCGCGTCGAGCTTCCGCGGATACGTCTGGCCCGAGAGGGCGACCGTCTTCGCGAAGCCGAGCTTCTTCGCGACCTGCACGTCGAGCTGCTCCGCCTTCGCGGCGTCCCCCGAGAAGAGCTCCACGAAGCTCGCCTGGGTCCCGGTCGCGCCCTTGCACCCGAGGCACACCCAGGAGTCGATCCGCTGGTCGAGCGCGTCCCAGTCCCAGAGCACGTCCTGGAGCCAGAGAGCGACGCGCTTCCCGATAGTCACGGGCTGCGCCGACTGGAAGTGCGTGTAGCCGAGGCAGGGCCGCGCGGCCTCCTTGGCCGCGAGGGCGGCGAGCGCGCGGACGAGGTTCACGATCCGGTCGCGGAGCTGACCGAGCGCCTGCTTGAAGATCAGCGCGTCCGCGTTGTCCGTGACGAACATGCTCGTCGCGCCGAGGTGGATGATCGGCTTCCCCTCGGGGCACACCTCGCCCCACGCGCGGATGTGGGCGACGACGTCGTGTCGCGTCTCCTTCTCGATCGCGGCGACGCGGCCCAGGTCGATCGTGTCCCGCGTGCGGCGGAGCGCGTCGATCTGGGCCTGCGTGACCGGCGCGCCGAGGTCCTTCTCGACCTCGGCGAGCGCGATCCAGACGTCACGCCAGGCGCGCGCGCGCGCCAGCGGCGAGAACAGGCTCGCCATGCGCTTCCCGGCGTAGCGCGAGGCGAGCGGCGACTCGAATTCGGTGCTCACGACCGAGAAGATACCGTGTCCCGCCGGAGCGATGGGCTGGAGTGTGCGCCCAGAGCACACTCCAGCCCATCGCTCGGAGTTGTCGGTGCCTCGTGTTCATCTGCGCGC
>CAZYLP010000532.1:0-6186 GCA_964648345.1 uncultured Planctomycetota bacterium | reverse complement strand
GAGCGCGCCGCGTCGAGGTCGTCTCGATCGACGGCGCGCCCCTCCTCGGCTCGACGATGGAGCCTCTCCTCCGCGCGGCGGGCTTCGTCTCGACGGCGCGAGGCCTGATCCTGGAACGATGACCCCTCGACTCGCTCCGCTCGCTCGGGGAGACGGTCAGTCGAGGCCGTCCATGCGGTCGAGCCACGCCCAGTAGCGGCCGACGAGCCAGCCCTCGGTGTAGAGGGCCCACGGGCTGGTCACGAGGATCCCGATGAGGCAGAGGATCTGTCCCACGAGGTTCGCGATGAGCCGCGTCACGAAGGCGCCCAGGAACAGCATGAAGTAGTCGCCCGGCCGGTGCGCGACGATCGACCAGATCCGCCCGAAGTGGAACCCGGCGAAGACGCTCCCCGTGCGGAGGTACTCGATCTGGAGCGCCGGGAACGCGTAGCCGATCGCGAGCGAGACCGGGATGAGCGCGAGGATCGCTCCGAGACCGAGGAGGCCGCCCACGACGGCGCCCGCTCCACCGCCCGCGTTGCCGGCGAGGGCGATGATGAGCACGACGGCGACGACGACGACCATGAAGACGAGCTCGATCGCGAGCACGACGAAGACGATGCAGAAGTAGAACTTGAGCCCGTCCCAGAAGAAGCGGCCCCAGTCGCTCCAGTCGGGGAGGCGTTGCTGCGGGGCCGCGCGCTCGCGGCGGGCGATCTCGAGGTGGTAGCCGAGGAGCATGAAGATCGGGATCAGGAAGAACGAGAAGAAGATGCACGCCGCCCCGATGAGGATCTTCGAGACGTAGTCCGGGTCCTGGAACGCCCACTTGAAGGCGGCGCCGAGGTCCGGCTTGTCGACCGGCCACGCGGGCGCGCACTTCGTGCAGCGTCTCCCGTCGGGGAGGCAGAGCGTGCACCCGAAGTCGCCGCACCGGTTGCACGTGGCGACCACGGGGAGCTCGGGGTGCACGGCGCAGAGGCGGCGGTCCATCATGCGGCCGAGGTTACCGCCTCCCGTCCACGGCGTCGAGCCACGCGCAGTAGCGGCCGAGGTAGTGACCCTGCACGTAGATCGCGGCCGGGATCGTCGCGAAGATCCCGATGAGGCAGAGGAGGTAGCCCACGAGCGTCGAGAGCATGTAGAGCACGAACCCGATCACGAAGAGGATGAAGTAGTCGAACGGGTGGCTCGCGACGATCCGCCAGAGGGCGCCGACGTGGAAGCCGCTCAGGACGCTCCCGGTCCTGATGTACTCGACCTGGATCGCGGGCGTGAGGAACGAGTGGAGGAAGACGAAGCCGTAGATGACGAGGACCGAGAAGATCGTCGCGGCCATGAAGAGAGGCGGCGGCTGCCCGCCGCCGCGCGTGCCGGCGGGCGGCATGGTCGCGAACGCGACGACGAAGATCCCTCCGAACATGAGGAAGTACAGGACGAGGAGGGGCAGGAAGAGCGCGAGGTAGCTCTTGAAGCCGTCGATGAAGAGCTCGCCCACGCCGTCCCACTCGGGGAGGCCGCCCTTCACGCCCTCGCGCTCGCGGCGCGCGATCCGCGCGTGGTAGCCCATCAAGATGAAGAGCGGGGCGATGAAGACCATGCCGAGGAAGCAGGCGGCCCCCATCGCGACCTTGGAGCCCCAGCGCGGGTCGTCCTTGAGGAAGTTGATCGACTTGCCGAAGTCGGGCTTCTCGATGTCGCCGAGCGGCGCGCAGCGGATGCACGAGCGGCCCGTCGGGATGCAGGTCTTGCAGCCGAAGTCGCCGCAGCGGTCGCAGGCCCCGACGACGGGGAGTTGTCCGTGATGCGCGCAGGGCTGTCCGATCGCCATGGTCCCGGACTCTAGCTCCCCTCGTCCTCGAGAGCCATCCGGAGGAGGTCGAGCGCCGCCGCGCTCGCGAGCACCTGGACGCGCCCGCGGTCGCCCCAGAACTTGCGCTCGAGCACCTCGGTGCCGCGCGGGCCGGCGAGCGCGATGAAGACGAGGCCGACCGGCTTCTCCGCCGAGCCGCCGTCGGGTCCGGCGACGCCCGTGATCGCGAGCGCGTAGTCGGTGCCCGCCGCCTTGCGCTCGCCCTCCGCCATGGCGCGCGCGACCGGCGACGAGACCGCTCCGTGCTCGGCGATGAGCTCTTCCGGGACGCCGAGGCGCTTCACCTTGGAGTCGTTGGCGTACGCGACGACGCTCTCGACGAACGAACGGGACGAGCCCGGCACGGCGACGAGCCACGAAGCGACGCGGCCGCCCGTGCAGGACTCCGCGGTCGAGACCGTCCGCTTCCGCTCGGCGAGGAGCTCGAGCACGCGCTCGGGGAGCGTGGCCGGCCCGACGACGCAGACCTTCCGCCCGAGGCGCTCGCGCGCGGTGCGGATGAGCCCCTCGGCGCGCGCGCGGGCCCGGGCCGGGTCCTCGCGGTCGCGGCACGTGAAGGTCAGGAGGATCGTCCCCTCCATGTCCTGGACGCACCACGCGATCTCGGCCGACGGGTCGTCCTTCGGGACGAGATCCGCCGTCGCCTCGCCGAGGGCGCTCTCCGCGATCCCGGAGGTGCGGAGCATGAGCTCGGCGATCGAGCCCGGGGGCAGCTTCGCGAGCGCGGCGAGGTCGGGCTCGACGTGACGCTCGTACATCTTGAACATCTCGCGCGGCACGCCGGGCATGCACCAGAGCCGCGCGCCGAAGAGCTCGACCGAGAAGCCCGGCGCGGTCCCGTGGTCGTTCTCGAGGATCCGCGCGCCGCGCGGGAAGAGCGCCTGCCGGCGGTTCGAGGGCGGCATGGCGCGCCCGAAGCTCCGGTAGATCGCCTCGACCTTCGCGAGCGACGGCTCGTGGAGGTCGAGCGGCACGCCCATGGCCTCGGCGATCGCGTCGCGCGTGAGGTCGTCCTCCGTGGGGCCGAGGCCGCCCGTGACGACGATCGCCTTCGCGCGCGCGGCCGCGTCGCGGAGCGCCAGGACGACCGCGGGCCGCTCGTCGGGCGCGGCGAGGTGGACGACCGGCTTCACGCCGAGCGTCATGAGCCGCCGCGAGAGCCACGCCGAGTTCGTGTCGACGATCCGGCCCGTCGTGAGCTCGCTGCCGATCGCGACGATCGCGGCGTCCATTGGCACCACCTCGCCCGACGATCTTAGTAACCTCCGGGCATGAGAGTGAGCTTTCTCCGGGCCACGGCCCTGCTGCTCGTCGTCCCCGCCGTCGCCTGGGCGTGCTGCCCCGCGCCCCACCCCGGGCAGGTCGTCACGATCGCCGACCAGGAGATCCTCGTCGCCTGGGACGCGAAGACGAAGCGCGAGCACTTCGTGCGGCGCGCCCGGTTCGACGGCGCGAGCGGGAAGGACTTCGGTTTCCTCGTCCCGACGCCCACGAAGCCCGAGCTCGCGGAGGCGCCCGACGCCGTCTTCGAGCGGCTCGGCGAGCTCCTCCTCCCCGAGCGCGTGACGCGCTACGAGCCGAGCTTCTTCCCGCTCGTCCTCGCGCCTTTCTTCCTCGCGGCCAGGGCCGGCGGCACGCCGGCGTCGATCGCGCCGGAAGCGGGCTTCACGAAGTCCGCCGTCGAGGTCCTCGAGGAGAAGCGCGTCGCGGGCTTCGACGCCGTCGTGCTCGAGGCCCACGACGCCCTGGCGCTCACGAAGTGGCTCGAGGCCCACGAGTTCGCCGTCCGCCCCGAGATCACCGACTGGGCCGTGCCCTACGTCGCCGCGAAGTGGAAGATCACGGCCTTCAAGCTCCCGGGCGGCGCTCCGCGCGTCGAGACGAGCGCCGTCCGCATGAGCTTCGCCACCGACCGCCCGCTCTTCCCTTACCGCACTCCGAGCGACAACCGGACGCCGCGCGGGCTCCTCCGCGTCCACTTCGTCGGCTCCGAGCGCGTCGCCGGCGCCCTCGGCGCGGACGCGAAGCCGGGCGACGCCGGCTGGCAGGCCCGGACGCGCTACTCGAAGGAGGACCCTCGCCTGACGGCGGCGCTCGACGGCGCGATCCCGAAGGACCAGCTCCCCGAGGGCCGCTGGCTCACCACCTTCGAGGACTTCCGCTGGCCGAGCTCGGGCGACGACCTCTACTTCGGGAAGGACGCCGACCAGAGCTCGATCACGCCGCCGCCGATCATCACGCGTGTCACGATCCCGCTCCCGGCCGATGTGTTCCTCCTCGTCGGCGGGATCATCTGGTTCGTCCGCCGTCGCCGGAAGCGCGCCGCCGCGGGCTCCGGGGCAGCCTGACCGCCGAGCCGCGTGTTCCGCGGCCCGCCGCCCCTTCGTCGATTCCGGCCCCTCGTCGGCGCGCGGGCGCAAACCCCGGCGGCACCGAATCGGGTCGTTTGATTTGATCAAACCAAACGACCCGATACCGGCGGGGCCTGGCCCGCCAGGAGTTGCGACGGAGGGTGAGGGCGAGCTCGCGAGGTCACATCTCCTGCGGCCCCGCGCCCGCCGGGCACCAGCCGGGCGCGAGGGCGCAAAACTCGCGTATCTACCGATCGGTCAGCAGAATCTACCGACAGGTCGGTACAATCTACCAAACGGTAGACAAGGGCCTCGGGCCGCGCTAGCATCGCGTCATGCGCAGCGGACGGAAGGTCGCGACGGTTCGCGCGGGTCGGACGCGCGACAAGGCCGCCACCAAGGCGCGGCTCCTCGAGGTCGCGGAGCGCGGGTTCGCGGCCCGCGGGTTCGAGGGCGTGGCGCTCGACGACATCGCGAGCGAGGCGGGCGTCAGGAAGGCGACGCTCCTCTACCACTTCGAGTCGAAGGACGTGCTCTACGCCGCGGTCGCCGAGGCCGTCGCGCGGCGGTTCATGCCGCTGGCGCTCGTCTTCTCGCGGCCGCTCTCGGCGGATGCCCTCGACGACGCGGTGCGGGTGCTCCACGACGTGACGGCCGAGCATCGGCACGCGGCGGTGCTCCTCATGCGCGAGGCGCTCGACGAGCGCGGCGAGGTGGCGAACGACCTCGTCGGACCGTTCGTCGCGAACGCCGAGGCGTGGATCCGGCACGGCCAGACGGCGGGTGTGCTCGACGACGAGCTCCCGGCGCGCTCGGTGGTCACGCTCATCGTGGGGGCGGTGACGCTCCCGTTCCTGAACCCGCGGCTGTTCCCGCCCGATCGGGAGGCCGCCGTCACGTTCGTCCGGCGGGCGCTGGAGTCGAGGAGGAAGAAGCGGTGATCCAGACGGACCTTCTCCTGGAGAACGCACGGAAGCTCGAGGGCCGGCGCTTCGCGGACCACGGGACGCAGGCGCGGCACCCGGTGCTCTACGCGTTCGACGACGGGGCGCAGGCGGGCTCGAAGTACATCGACCTCTACACGAAGGGGAAGCGCGAGCACTGGGACCCCGCCGTCGACCTCGACTGGAAGGTCGACGTCGACCCCGAGTCGCCCCAGCTCCCCGAGGAGATGTGCGCGATCCACGGCTCGGACGTGTGGGAGCGCATGACCGACAAGGAGCGGAAGACGGCCCGCTGCTGGAACACGGCGTGGATCCTCGGCCAGTTCCTCCACGGCGAGCGCGGAGCGCTCCTCGCGACCGCGCAGATCGTGGGCTGCGCGCCGCGGACGGACCAGAAGCTCTACGCGGCGACGCAGGTCCAGGACGAGGCGCGCCACGTCGAGGCCTACGAGCGCTACATCCGCGAGAAGCTCGGGAAGACCTTCACGCCCTCGCCGCACCTCGTGGCGCTCCTCGACGCGATCCTCACCGACTCGCGGTGGGACATGAAGTTCCTCGGCATGCAGATCCTCGTCGAGGGGCTCGCGCTCGCGGCCTTCGGCTACATCCGCGCCTACACGAACGAGCCGCTCATCAAGGACATCACGATCCGCATCCAGCGCGACGAGGCGCGCCACGTCGCGTTCGGCGTCGAGGCGCTGAAGGAGGCCTACTCCTGCCTCACGGATGGCGAGCGGCGGGAGCGCGAGGACTTCGTGGCGGACGCGTGCCGGCTCCTCCGCGACCGGTTCCTCGGCGACGAGGTCTGGATCGAGATGGGCCTCCCCGTCGAGCGGTGCCGCGAGATCGTCCTCGGCTCGCCCTCCATGCAGGTCTTCAGGCAGATGCTGTTCTCGAGGATCGTCGATTCGCGTCCTCCCACCTTCTAGGCGAGGCCGAACAAGGTGATCGCGATGACGGCGACGGGATCCGATGCGCGGACGGTGAGGCCCACCTTCAGCACGCGGCTCAGAGAAGAATAAGGCGCCATGAGCAC
>CAZYLP010000531.1:3218-6193 GCA_964648345.1 uncultured Planctomycetota bacterium | reverse complement strand
TCGGCCGCCGCCTGGCGGGGACCAACGTCCTTGTCCGAGAGGAGCACGCGCGCGACCTGGGCGACGGCCGTCGCGTCGGCGTCGCGGCCCCGGACGGACCAGAGCGCCGCCGAGCGCACGCCCTCGTCCTCGTCGTTCGCCGCGACTGCGATCAGGAGGCGCGCGATCGTCGGGGACCGCTCCGCGTCCCTCTCGGCCGCGGCGCCGAGCGCGTTCGCGGCGGCGGTGCGGACCTCGACGTCGCGGTCGCTCCGCGCGAGGCGGTCGAGCTGACCGAGCGTCGCCTCGTCCGGCTTCGCGAAGCCGAGCGCGGC
This sequence comes from uncultured Planctomycetota bacterium, assembly GCA_964648345.1. Classification (GTDB taxonomy): domain Bacteria; phylum Planctomycetota; class J058; order J058; family JACQDU01; genus CAZYLP01. Next base: position 5,879 of record CAZYLP010000531.1, on the reverse strand, counting down.
GATCGCGGCCGTGCGGCGGTCGACGAGCTCGTCCTGCTCGGCGATCGCCGCGAGCGCGGAGCGGACCTCGGGGCGCGCGAGCCCGTGCGGCTCGAGCGCCTCGGCGATCGCTTGGAGGAGGGTCGAGTCCGTCGCCTTCTTGAAGAACGCGACGAGCGCGGCGGCGTCCTCCGCGGAGCCGTGAGCGAGCGCCTCGCGGAGCGCGGCGAGCGCCTCGTCGAAGCGAGTCCGCTCGGGGTCCTCTACGGCCTTCACGAGACCATCGAGCGCGACCCCGACCGACGTCGAGGTGGTCGCCGCGAAGTCGGAGGCGAGGGCGGTCGAGGAGGCGGGTGCGGTGTCCGCACGGCCCGCAGCCGGCCGCGCCGGCGCGACGGCTCGCGGCTGGCCGGAGCGTCGAGCGGTCTCGGGACCCACGCGCGACGCGGGTGTCGCGCGCGGCTCGAGCGCGGTGATCGAGGGGAGCGCGGCGCGCGTCGAGGCGAGGCCCGGCGGTGGCGTCGGAGAGGAGCCGAGGACGAAGAACGTCGCGCCGCACGCGAGCGCGACCGGTAGTCCGAACGCAAAAGCCTTCGCGAGCACCCTGTCCTTCACGGCTTCCCTCTCTCCCGGAGGCTCCCTGTGCGAACGCGGGCCCGACCATCGCGCAGGCGCCAACCAACCGGACCGTTGCGACTTAGGAGAGAACGCGTCCGCCCGCCGGTCGTCCGCACGCGGACACCGCGTTGACACGTAAAGCCGCGCGGCTGATAGAATCCGGCCTTCCGGAGAAGGTCCGATGCCTGCGACGAAGAAGGGCGCGAAGAAGACGGACAAGGCCGCGAAGGCCGCGAAGGCCGCCAAGCCCGCCAAGTCGGCCGCCTCCCGGCCCGAGAAGGCGGCGCCGCTCCGCGCGCGGGACTCCCGGATGGACGTGAAGATCGCGGGCGACTGGCTCGAGCGGTGGCTCCCCGAGCTCGACGAGATCGAGCTCAAGACCTACCTCGAGATCGCGCACTTCTACAACGTGAAGACGTACCACGACGCGAACGAGCTCACGACGATCTTCGGCAAGGGCAAGAAGGCGAAGATCGACGAGACCATCGCCCGCCTCGAGAAGCGGGGCCTCCTCGAGGTCATCCGCCACGAGGGGAAGCTCCACTATCACTTCCCCAACCGCGATGTCGATGGCTTCCACCGCGGGCCCTCCGCGCGCCCGAGCATCGCCGAGGCGCTCGCCTTCCAGCAGCGCATGACGGACGAGCTCTGCGAGCTCACCTCCAAGGACGAGACGGACGAGCTCCGCGCGGAGTACTTCAAGAAGTACCCGGCCGTCCGCGACGAGTTCGAGCTCTTCCAGAAGTCCGCCGACGAGGACGCGCCCGCGTGGCGCCTCTGGATGGAGGTCTCGCGCTACCTGATCCACGAGTTCGAGACGCGCTTCGGGTCGCTCAAGGAGGACCACGGCGAGGTCTTCAAGGCGTCGGCCGCCCAGGTGCTCCGCCACCACCTCGACGTCGTGGACGGCGTGACCAAGGAGATCGTCCACCAGGTCGGGAAGATCTTCCAGCAGGCGAACGACCGCTGGGCCGTCGCCCCGACCGAGCGCGAGTTCACGTCACACCCGATCGTGAAGCGGCTCTCGACGCGCTTCAACGTCGGCTCGACCGAGATCTTCGCGAACGTCCTCGAGGCGCTCGCGCACTGGGGCCTGACGGTCGTCGAGGTGGACGCCGACGGCTTCTTCCAGACGTGCATCCTGCCCTCGACGACCGGCCTCACCAAGTCGGAGGCGCGCGTCCTCTTCCTGCGCCCCGAGGAGCGCGAGGCCGGCGAGGACTCTCCGCGCACGAGGGAGCGCGTCCGCCGCGCGCGGAACAAGTACGCGAACCACCTCATCGGCTGCGGGATCAACACCCTCCTCGACTTCTTCAAGGAGGACAAGGTCCGCGACCTGGACCTCGCCCTCCAGACGATCACGGACCGCGTGAACGAGGCGATCTCGCTCCTCCCGACGTCCGAGGAGGGCGCGGAGGAGGCGCCGGTCGTCGTCACGCTCGAGCACGTGATCGACCGGTTCGACGGCCTGCGGAAGGCGAACGCCCCGGCGTGACACGCGCCTTCGGGCGCTGTCCTTGGGGGGAGGGAATAGCGCATGAAGAACGCAGCCACCGTCCCCGTGACGTCGATCGCCGAGGCTTCCCGGCGGCTCGGCGTCGGGGCGGATGACGTGCTCTTCCTGGGCGCGTGCGGCGTCCTCGAGCGGCGGAAGGACGGCGTCTCCGAGGCCTCCCTCGAGCGCTTCGAGGCGGAGGCGCGGGACGCGACGGTGCGCGGCGAGCCCCTCGCGGCGGCGGTCCAGCGCGCCGTGCTCGCGCTCCGCTCCGAGTGGGACCGGGCGCTCCTCGAGCGCGGACCCCAGGGCCCGCGCCGCATCTTCGGCGCCGTCCCCCTCGGCGAGCATCCGGACGGCACGCTCGTCGTCGCCGTCCAGGAGGCGCTCGACCGGATCGTGTCGCGCAACCTCCACGTGCTCGGCGGCGCGCGCGTCCGTCAGCTCATCGTGGACCGGGCGCTCATGGAGCTCTGGGGGCAGAAGCCGGACCTCCTCGACTCGATCCCGCCGGAAGTCGTCGCGCGTGTGCCTGCGGCCGTCGCGCACGAGCACGAGATCGTCCCGGT
>CAZYLP010000531.1:1575-3208 GCA_964648345.1 uncultured Planctomycetota bacterium | reverse complement strand
GCGACCGCGTCCTCGTCGTCGCGACGGCCGTGCCCATCGGCATGGCCGAGCTCGACGAGCTCCGCGTCCGCCTCGGCCTCGACGTGGACTTCGTGATCGTGCCGGAGGAGGCCTTCCGCGCGGCGCTCGCGAGATACTACGGGGCCGCCGGCGGCGAAAGCACCGCCGAGCACGTCGCGAAGAGCATCGCGCAGCTCGCGGGCCTCAAGTACGCCAACCTCGACCGCTTCGACATCCCGCCCGAGGTGATCGAGCTCGTCCCGAAGGAGGTCGCGAAGCGGTGCCGCATCATCCCGCTCAAGCAGGGCGAGCGCTCGCTCATCGTCGCGGTCGCGAAGCCCCTCGACTTCATCGTCCTCGACGACCTCCGCTTCATGCTCGGGCAGGAGATCGAGTGCGTCATCGCGTCGGAAGAAACGCTCACGGCGGCGCTCGGGCGCTACTACGCCGTGGTGGACGAGGACGAGATCACCTGCAAGATGGCCGAGCTCTCGGGCGCCTCGCTGACGGTCAAGCGCGAGGACCTCGACTGCATGGAGGACCTGTCGTGCCTCGACGGCTCGCCGGAGCCCGAGAAGAAGAAGCGGATCGAGCTGAGGGAAGAAGAGGCCGGAGAGACGCTCGGCTTCTCGTTCGTCCCCGCGACCAAGGCGCCGCCGCCCCCGCCCATGGCCCGCGCGGCCGCGGTGGGCCGCGGCTTCGACCCCTTCGCGGGTCCGGCCGGCGGGGACTTCTCGGACGTGGACGCCTTCGCGGCCCCTTCGGCCGACCCTTTCGAAGCAGCGGGAGACGAGAGGGAGTCGTCGGAGGAGCTCTGCCTCGACGACTCGACCGACGGCGAGCAGATCGCACTCGCCGACATCATGTCGCCGAGCGGCGGCAAGCGCGCCGAGAGGGCCGCGCCCGAGCTAGAGGAGCTCGAAGCCATCCTCGAGCCCGTCGCCGGCGACCGGCCGCAGTACACGCTCAGCGCCTCGAGCGGCGAGGACGAGGGCGGCGACATCGGCTCCGGCGCTCACGCGATCGTTTCGCGCCGCGTGACCACCGCGTCGGTGCCGCGCCCCGCGCCGGCCATGGCGCCTCCCGCGACGATGCGACCCCCGACGGGCGCCTACGCGGGAGCGGCGCCCGTGCCTCCGCGCATGCCCATGGGGCCCCAGTACGCGATGCAGACCGCCTCGAAGGCGGGGGGCGGTCTCTTCGGGGCCGTCTCCGCGCTCGCGGATGGAGTCGCGTCCGGCGTCGAGGAGATCTCGAAGCGCGCCAAGTCCGGCGCGGCGGCGCCGAAGCCCTCGCCCGCGAAGAACGAGGCACCCAAGGACCAGCTCGCGAGAGACGACGCCAAGAAGGAAGACGACGAGCCCGAGACCTTCGAGCGCAAGGCGACCGTCCGCTACTACACGCAGATGTACGCGCGGCAGAACTACCCGCTCATGGTCATCGTCTCCAAGCGCGAGATCCAGAAGATCGTCAAGCAGCACGTCGCGCAGGTGGTCTCGAAGAAGGCCTTCACGATCCGGCGCGGGAACCCCTTCGTGCAGATCCGGCCGATCCTGCCGGGCTGCCTCTGCATCCCGGCGGAGATCACGCTCAACGTCAAGCCGAAGGTCGCCGAGGCGAAGTTCTGGGTGAC
>CAZYLP010000531.1:0-1565 GCA_964648345.1 uncultured Planctomycetota bacterium | reverse complement strand
GCGAGCTCCAGGAGGCGCGCATCGAGGTCCTCTCCGAGGGCAAGGTCGTCTCGACGATCGACATCCCGACGCGCGTGACGACGCAGGCCCTCGCCAAGCTGACGGGCTCGGCCGCGTTCCTCACGACGACGGCCGGCCCCTTCTTCGAGGCGTTCGGGATCTCGGTCAAGAAGGAGAGCGCGAGCTTCGTAGCCGACATCCTCGCGCACCTCGCGGGCGGCTCGTTCCGCTACGGGATCGCGGGCCTCCTCGGCTTCATCGCGCTCGTCTTCTTCCTGAGACGGCGACCCAGGGCGGGCCCCGAGACCGAGGGCTTCTTCGACTGGGGCGTCGAGGACGTGGTCGAGGGCGACCCGCTCGTCCGCGCGGTCAAGGCGAAGCTCGTCGTCGCCGGCCCCGAGGGCCGCGAAGTGGTGGACGTGATCCACGGCAACACGCTCGTAGGCAGCGCGCCGACGGCGCACGTCCGCGTGAAGGGAGCGCGCTCCCTCGCCGAGGTCGCGTGCGAGCTCCGCTACGACGACACGTTCGTCCTCCGCGCGCGCTCGGCCGGGATCAAGGTGGACGGCGAGGAGCTCCGCGACGGCGAGGAGCGGAAGCTCCGCCGCGACGCGGTGATCGACCTCGACTCGGGGCGCGTCACGCTCTGCCTCCTCGACGTCCGGCAGGATCCGGCGCTCGACGGACGCCGCGACGAGGTCCTCGAGGCGCTCGTCAGGGCGCGGCCGTCCTTCGAGAAGGAGCTCCGCGCCCTCTGGAAGCGGACCGCGACCGAGCCGCTCCGCGTGGCGCTCCTCGAGGCCATGCGCGACACCTTCGCCGACCCGCACGGCTGGCACCGGGTTCGACAGTCCCTCTCGATTTGATAAATTTCGGGCCCATGGCCTACGTGATCTGCGAGCCGTGCGTCAGCGTGAAGGACAAGGCCTGCGTCGAGGTCTGTCCCGTCGACTGCATCTACGAGCTCAACCCGGACGACGCCCAGCTCGTCATCCATCCGACGGAGTGCATCGACTGCGGCGCGTGCGAGCCCGTGTGCCCCGTCTCGGCGATCTTCGCCCTCGACAACGTCCCCGCGAAGTGGAAGGACTACGTCGAGAAGAACGCGAAGCCGTTCGGCCTCTGAGCGTGCGCTCGCGGATCGCGGTCCTGCTCCTCGTCGCGCTCGGAGCGGCCGCGTCCGCGCCCGCTCCGTCCGCCGGCGACGAGAAGAAGATCCTGGAGCCTTCCTCCGAGCTCCCCGACTTCGCGACGGACGACCTCGACAAGGCCTCGCTCCGCGCCGCGATCGCCGAGGAGCGGCGCCTCCTCGCGAGGAAGCTCGACGCCCCGGTCTCGCTCGGCGGAGCGAAGACCACGAAGGGCGCGCTCCTCGCGACGCTCGAGCGCTTCGAGAAGCTCCTCGACCTCGACGGCGCCGCGCTCGCCGCGGCCGTCGCGTCGAGCTTCGCGTGCCACCGCTCGGCCGGGAGCGACGGCGCGGGGAAGGTGCTCTTCACGGGCTACCACTCTCCTTGCTACGAGGGCGCGCGCACGAAGACGGACCGCTGCGCGACCCCTCTCAG
>CAZYLP010000530.1:5637-6199 GCA_964648345.1 uncultured Planctomycetota bacterium | reverse complement strand
GAGGTCTTCCTCGAGCCCGGCATCTACAAGCTCCGTGACGGCAGGCTCAAGCTCGGCGGTGGCGGTCTCATCGTCCACGGCTCGGGCGTCGAGAACACCTACATCGAGGGCGACCTCATCGTGAAGGGCGACGGCTACGTGTTCGACCAGCTCACGATCAAGGGCGACGTCGAGGTGCGGGGCAACAGCAACAACTTCGGGACGACGGTGATCCGCGGCAAGAAGGACTTCAAGGGCGGGAACAACAGTCATCCCTGATGTCCTGACGTGCCCTGATGTCCTGACGTGGATGAGCGTTCTCTTCGTTTGACGACGCAGAGGCGCAGAGACGCAGAGGCGCAGAGGCGCAGAGGAGTCTTCTCAAACTCCTCTGCGCCTCTGCGTCTCTGCGCCTCTGCGTTCAACGACGATGAGAACGCTCATCCACGCAAAGAATGTTCGTTGTCTCGGCGCTCTTTCAGTCGCCTTCGAGCAGCTCGTCATCCGACTGCGGCTTCTTCGCCGGAGCGGGCTTCGACGGGACCGGGGTACTTCAACGCCCGGGGGGCTGGCCCCCCCCGCG
>CAZYLP010000530.1:0-5627 GCA_964648345.1 uncultured Planctomycetota bacterium | reverse complement strand
CTTCGACGGGACCGGGGTCTCCGGCTGAGCGGCGCCGGGGACCGGAGCGGGCTTCGCCGGAGCGGCCGTCGGCTTCGCCGAGGTCGGCTTGGTGTCGCCCGAGACCGTCGAGGTCGTGTCGCTGAGGCGGTCCATGACCGCGACGACGCGCGTCTGCTTCAGGTCCCAGACCTCGCCGTTGATCGACTTGTCGGCGAGCGCCTCCTTCTTGGAGAGGCCCTCGACGACGCCCGTGCAGCCGTTCTTCGCGCGGAGCTGCTCGAGGTCGGCCGGGTCCTTGAGCTCGATCTTGAAGCGGCGCGGCTTCTTCGTCTTCCAGGTCGGGTTCTCGATGACCCACACGTCGACCTCGCCGCTCACGGGCTCGGCCGCCTGGTGCTCGTCGAGCTCCTCGATCTCCTTGTTCTTGACGTGACGCTCCATGGCCGCGTCGAGCTTCTTGAGCGTCTCCTTCAGGAACGCGCGGGCCTTCTCGGGGTCCTTCGCGAGCTCCTTCGCGTCCTTCACGTCGGCCGGGAGCTTCGGGCGCTGCATGACGATGAGCATGCCGCTCACCTTCCGCTTCACGCCCTCCTCGTCCGTCGAGAGGCCGGAGCCGGCCGCGTTCGCGCCCTTGCCGGCGCCGCCCGCGGCGCCGCCGTTGGGGCCGCCCGGAGCCGTCGACGCGCCACCGGGGCCGGTCGAGGAACCGCCGGGGCCCGTCGAAGAGCCGCCGGGGCCGGTCGAGGAGCCACCGGGGCCGGTCGAGGCGCCGCCGGGGCCCGTCGAGGCGCCACTCGGATCCGTCGAGGACGCGCCGGGGTCACCGCCGAGACCGCCCGTCGGGCCGCCGAACGTCCCGCCGAAGCCCGGGCTCCCGGGGATGCCCGTCGGGTTCCCGCTCGGGTCGGTGGTCCCGTTCGGATTGGTCCCGTTCGGGTTGGTCCCGGTCGGGTTGCCCATGGGGTCGGTCGTGCCGCCGGGGTTCGTCGTCGTGCCGCCGGGGTTCCCGTAGTTTCCGTTCGGGTCGGTCGTGCCGCCGGGGTTCGTCGTGCCGCCGGGGTTCGTCGTGCCTCCGGGGTTCGTCGTGCCGCCGGGGTTGCCGTAGTTGCCACCAGGCTCGGTCGTGCCGCCGGGGTTCGTCGTCCCGCCGGGGTTCGTCGTCCCGCCGGGCACGCCGTTGGGGTTGGTCCCGTTCGGGTCACCGTAGTTGCCGCCCGTGTTGGTCCCGCCCGGCGTGCCGCTCGGGTTGGTCCCGTTCGGCGTGCCGTAGGGGTTGGTCCCGTTCGGGTTGGTCCCGTTCGGGTAGGTCCCGTTCGGGTTGGTGCCGTTCGGGTTGGTGCCGTTCGGGTTGGTGCCGTTCGGGTTGGTCGGTGTCCCGTAGTTGTTCCCGGTGTTCGTACCGGTGTTGGTTCCACCAGGCGTGCCGTAGTTCCCGCCCGTGTTTCCACCGGTGTTGCCGCCGTAGTTCCCGCCGGTGTTGTTCCGGGGGTCGGGGCCGAGCGCGGCCGAGGCCGCGGCGGCCTCCTGCATCCGGCGCAGAGCTTCCGCCTTCATCTCGGGCGTCGAGTTCGGGTCGTCGAAGAGGCTCTTCCACCAGGAGGCGACGGCAGCCCAGAGCTGCTTCGCCTTGTCCCAGAGCTGCCCCAGGACGGTCGTGTTTCCGGTGGTGTTTCCGTTGACCTGGTCGAGCTTTCCACTGAAGCCCGAGGTGTTCGTGCCGTTCCGATAGGCCGCGGACGCGTTCCGCGCCTCCGCTTCGAGCGCGGCGCCGTCCGTCATGGTCTGGGCGCAGACCGCGCGAGCACCGACGAAGAGCGGCACGCCACTCCCTGTGAAGATCAGGGCGAGCGAAAGAATGCTGGTGGCGATTCGGCTCTTGGGCTTCATTCAGCCTCCTCCGAGACGAATGTGTATGAGCGAGAGCCGTGCCGATCTTTTGAAACGATGGGCGGGCGGCATCCGCGCACTTCGTAAGGGCGCGAAGACGTTTGGCGGGTGGCGCAAGCGCGCTTGGACCAAGCCCTCCCGAAGTTCCTCACGCCGCATCGCGCCAGGACGATGCCTCTGCTCCTTTGCGGTATCCCCCAATTCTCGTCGTCATTTGCGGCGCAGCTGGGTGTTCGGGTGTGGCGGAGAGGAGTCATGAGCGCAAACGCCCGGTCGGTGCTGCTACCATCGTCGTCCGCATGCAGAAGCGCGGGGAAGACAAGAAGAACCGTCTCGCAGACGAGCCGCGGCTCGCCGAGGTGGCGCGAGGCATTCTTCGGCCCCTCGACTCGTTCCTCGCTCGGGACAGGGATGTCCCGTTCGCGGCTCTGCCCCGGTTCGAAGGCGAGGCGGAGGAGTTCGCGAAGGCGATGCGCGCGGTCTTCGGCTTCGAGCGCCTTCCGGATCCGGTCTCGAGCTGGATCGTGAAGCTCGCCACGGGCGAGCTCGCGCTCCGCCGCACGCTCGCGGTCGGGAAGCTCGAGCTGCGTCGGTGGGAGGGCGAGCTCGTCCTCTTCCGTCGGCCCGTCGGCGCGCTGAGACGGACGCTCGACAAGATCCTCGAGCGGCCCCTCCTCGACGAGCTCGAGCGCGTGGAGCTCGACGACGGAGAGATCGTCGAGTGGGCCTGCTCGGGCCCCTTCGAGCGGCTCCTCGCGGTCCGCGAGGCGCGCTCCGTGCTCCTCCGCTTCGTGCCGCGTCTCGAGGCCGAGACCTTCACGCTCGCGCACGAGCGCGCGGACGACCTCGTCATCGAGCGCGTCCGCGAGCGCGCTCGCCCGCCCGGACCGTGGGCGCGGCCAGCTCCGCTCGCGATGCCTCCCGGAGGACGCGTCTCGCCGCGCTCGGTCGTGAAGAAGAAGCGCGTGAAGCGTTGAGGGCATCCGTGATCATCGTCGCGCGGAGCCGGCCCGACACGGTCGTCCGCGCCGCGCGGAGCGCGCTCCTCCAGGACGCGAAGCCCGAGGTGATCGTCGTCGTGGACGGCTGCGCGGAGACGGCGCGCGCGGTCAAGTCTCTCGCCGGCGAGGAGCGGCTCGTCATCGTCGAGAGCGCCGTCACGCTCGGCCCGGCGCGTTCGCGGAACCGCGCGCTCGCGCAGGCGCGCGGCGAGGTGATCGTCGAGCTCGACGCCGCCGACGCCCTCGAGCCCGGCGCCGTCGCGGCCTTGCTCGACGGCTTCGAGAAGAAGCCGCACGTCGGCGCGCTCTACGGCGACCTCCTCCTCGAGGACGCTCGCGGCGAGGAGCGCGGCGTCGCGCACGAGCCCGACTTCACGTCGCACGGAGCGTTCCTCGACGCGCCCTTCGACACGCCGCTCGTCGCCTATCGCCGAGCGGTCGCGCTCGCGGCGGGGGCGCTCGACGAGGCGGCGGTTCGCTGCGAGAACGCGAGCCTCCTCGCGCGGATCTCGCGCACGCACTCGGTGCGGCGCGTGCCGCGGCTCCTCCTCCGGCACCGCGTGGACTCGAAGAACGAGACGCTCCGCTACCGGCCCGCCGACTGCGCGAGCTGCGCGAGCGCGACGTCGTGCGCCCTCGCGTCGGCGCGACGGAAGCACGCGGCGCGCGACTCGTGGAAGCTCAGGAAGCTCTCGCTCGTCCTCACGACGCGCTGCAACCTCGACTGCGACTACTGCTACACGCGCCGCTACAAGTGGGACCTCTCGACGGAGGACTGCCTCCGCTTCCTCGTCCAGGCGCGCGACCAGGGCGCCGAGCGCGTCGCCTTCACGGGCGGCGAGCCGTCCCTCCACGAAGGGTTCGACACGATCCTCGCGAGCGCCGCCGACGTCGGGCTCGACGTGCTCGTGATCTCGAACGGCTGGAACTGGCCCGACGAGCGGCTCGCGCGCTTCGTCGCGCTCCCGAGCGCGCGGCTCGCGGTCTCGCTCGAGGGCCGCCACGAGGCGACGCACGACGCGATCCGCGGCCCGGGGAGCTACAAGGCTCTGCTCGGTTTCGTCGAGCGCGTGCGCGCGAAGAAGCGCGACTTCCCGATCTCCGGGATCGTCGTCGCGACGCCCGGGAACGTAGCCGAGCTCGAGGAGATCGCCGCGTGGGCGATCGAGGACCTGCGCCTCGACGGCCTCAGGATCGACCGCGTCGCGCCGAGCGGGAACGCCGAGGCGAACGAGGAGTTCTCGCCCGCCGACACGCGCCGCTACCTCGACGCCGCGCGCGCCGTCGCGAGGCGCTTCGCGCCGCGCGTCGAGGCGATCACCGAGAGCTTCCCCGAGCAGGGCTGCCCGCTCTACGTCAACTTCACGGACGAGACGTTCCCGGACCTCCAGGTCTTCGCGGACGGGACCGTCCCCATGTGCGTCTTCCTGCACCTCGACCGTCCGACGCGGCTCGGCATGGCGTCGCTCGACGTCCCCGATCTGCTCGAGAAGAGGAACTGCTCCCGCGTGAAGTTGCTCGTGGACGAGCCCTTCAAGCAGCGGTCGAAGGAGATCGAGCGGAAGGGGCTCTTCACGTGCGTGGAGTGCCTCGAGAAGCGGAACGCCCTCGACCGCGAAGGGAAGTGGCCGCCTCCTTCACCGAGGCTCCCGATCTTCCCCGTGCTCCGCGAGCCGCGCGGCCGGCCTCTCAGCGCCGCGGAGCGGTCGGGGCTCGCGACGCGCCCCGTGGTCCTCGGATGAAGGTGCTCCTGATCGGTGGCACGGGCTTCATCGCGACCGCGCTCGCGCGGCGGCTCTGGCGCGACGGCTGCGACGTGACCGTCGTCTCGCGCGGCCTCCGCGAGACCGCGCTCCCCGAGGGCATCGAGCGGCTCGCGGTCGATCGCTGCGTCCCCGGAGCGCTCGACCGCGTCCTCGTCGGGCGGCGCTTCGACGTGGTCTACGACTTCTTCGCGCACGAGGCGAACGCCGCGCGGCAGGTCTTCGCGCTCCTCCCCGAGCGGCGGCGCATGGGCCGCTACGTCCTCCTCAGCTCGGGCGCCGTCTACAAGGTCCCGCTCGACGGCCCGGTCACGGAGGACCACCCGCTCGGCCCGCACGACGCGTACGGCCGCGGGAAGCTCGACGCCGAGAAGGCGGCGCGCGAGTGCTCGCGCGCGACCGGCGTCCCGCTAACGATCGTCCGGCCCAACGAGACGCTCGGTCCGCGCGACGCGACGGGCCGGCGCTTCCTCCACCTCGTCCAGCGCGTCGCGCGCGGGCGGCCGATCGTCGTCCCGGGGCGGCTCGACAACAAGCTCCGCTGGGGCTTCGTCGAGGACACGGCCCACCTCCTCGCGCTCTGCGCGCGCGGAGCGCGGGACGACGTGCGCGTCTACAACGCGGCGGGCGGCGAGACCTTCACGTTCGAGCGTTACCTCGGCGCGATCATGGGCGCGCTCGGAGCGAGCGTGCCGGTCCGCGTCGTCGGCGAGCCGTGCGAGGGCCTCGAGTGGCACCTCAACTGCTTCGCGGACTCGCTCATCGACACGACGCGCGCGCGCGAGGAGCTGGGCTGGGAGCCGAAGACCGGGATCGCTGGTGCCGTCACCGCGACCGTCGAGTGGCTCCGCGCGGAGCGGCGCGACCTCTTCGACGAGGACCCGCCCGACGCCGAGCGCGCGCGGATCCACGAGGAGCGCGGGCGGCTCGTCCGCATCGAGGCCGTCCCGCCCGAGCGGCCCGTCGAGCCCGCGGCCCCCTCCCCGGCCCTCTC
>CAZYLP010000529.1:0-6240 GCA_964648345.1 uncultured Planctomycetota bacterium | reverse complement strand
GATCCGCGAGCTCGTCGAGCGAGTCCTCGAGGGTGCGGGCCATCACATCGGCGCCACGAGCGCCGGCCGCGCAGCGCTCGGCGCCCTCGTCGAGAAGGTGCGCGAGGTCCTCGCAGCCGATCGGGGGCGGGGGTAGACTCCCCGCGGGGGATTTCGCAATGCACAAGCTCCAGAGCTTCGCGCTCGGGGACGTGACCGTCCTTGGCGCCGCCGTCCGGGAAGTCACGAAGGGAGCGACCACGCTCGAGGAGGGAGCCAACCGCGTCGTGCGGTGTCTCTACGAGCGGCTGGTCGACGCGGACGGCCGCCCGGCCGCCGCGCTCCTGCGCTGTTACAAGCTTCACTCGTTCAAAGACCTCGAGGCGCCTCTCAAGGCGTTCGCGCAGGGCGCGATCCCGGGCGTCACGCCCGGACCGGACACGCGGTGCCTGACCCTCATCGCGACGGTGGGGGCGAAGCCCGACTGGAACGACCGCACGCGCTCGAACGGCCACAAGGCCGTGCCGCTCGCGAACGAGAAGATCGTCCAGAGCATCCCGATGATCGCGCAGCTCGTGCGGTCGCTCGGACTCGCGCCCGCGGCGGTCGTCGCTCCGGCGCCCGAGCTGTTCGTCGGGATGAAGGAGGAGACCTTCAACGTCTTCCACGTGCTCGAGGCGGTCGGGAGCCCCTACGTCCCGGCCCAGGCGGAGTTCGTCATCCCGAGCCAGGTGAAGTCGGTCGTCGGCTTCGGCTTCCTCCTGCCTCCGACGGAGGTCGTGGCGTTCATCCTGTTCAGCCGGGTGCGCATCGAGGAGCCGGTGGCGCAGCTGTTCAAGTCGCTCGCGCTCTCGGTCAAGCTCGCGCTGCTGCCGCTCGCGAGCAAGCCGGTGTTCGCGGGAGCGAAAGCGTGAGCGAGGTCAGCGAGCTCGACGTCCTGAGGGCCGAGGTCGCGACGCTCAAGGAGCTGCTCGCCGTCCACGAGGTCAGCGCCCAGGACCAGTTCCAGAAGCAGCGCGCCGCGATCCACGAGCTCTCGACTCCGATCCTCGAGGTCTGGCGCGGAGTCGTCGTCCTCCCGGTCGTGGGCGGCATGGACGCGGACCGCTGCGCGCAGATCATGGAGTCCCTCCTCACGGCCGTGGTCGCGCGCGAGGCGCGCGTCGTGATCCTCGACGTCACCGGCGTCTCCGTGATCGACACGGACAACGCGGCCTTCTTTCTCAAGATCTTCCGGTCGGTCTCGCTGCTCGGAGGGACCGGAATCCTGACCGGCATCCGCCCGCAGGTGGCGCAGACCCTCGTCGAGCTCGGAGTCGAGCTCACGGGCGTCGTCACCTGCCGGAACCTCCACCAGGGCCTGATCCAGTGCTTCCGCATCCTCGAGCTCACGGCGCCGTCTCCGCGGAAGACCCAAGCCTGACATGCGCTTCCGGCCACCCGTCATCAACGTCTACGGCGCGCTCATCGTCGCGATCCACTTCGACCTGAGCGACGACCTCCTCGAGGTCCTCAAGACCGACGTGGGCGCCGCGATCGAGCGCAGCGACCCCTCGTTCCTCATCCTCGACATCTCGGGGCTCGAGGTCATGGACAGCTTCGTGACCCGCGGCGTGACCGACCTCGCGCGCGTCGCGCGGCTCATGGGCGTCGAGCCCGTCATCTCGGGCATGAGACCCGCGGTCGCGGGGACCCTGGTGGACATGGAGGTCTCCCTCGGCGGGGTCGCGTGCGCGATCAACCTCGAAGCGGCGCTCGACATCGCGCGGCGGCGCCGCTCCGAGCAGGAGGAGGCGCCGTGATCTCGGTGCCGGGCTTCGAGCTCGGAACCGCCATCCGCGCGTGCGCGGGCGCCGACGTGTCGGGCGACCTCGTCGTCGTCGTCCGGGGGGAGACGGCGCTCCTCGTGGGTCTCGCCGACGGGCTGGGCCACGGACCGCCCGCGGCGGTCGCGGCGAGCGCGTTCCGGGCCGCCGTCGAGGAGAAGGCGGAGGAGTCGCTCTCCGCGATCATGCGGCACGCGGACCGGCGCCTCCAGGGCACGCGGGGAGCCGTGGCCGCGTTGCTCCGCGCCGACGGCCGGCGCATCGAGCTGGTGGTCGTGGGGAACGTCGGGTTCCGCGCGCACGCGGTCCGCAAGATGTCCGTCCTGCCGCTCCCGGGAGTGGTCGGGCGCCTCGGCGCGCGCGCGCCGCGTCCGTTCGGCTTCGACCTCTCCCCGGGCGACGTCGTCGTCCTCCACTCGGACGGGATCACGGCGCCCGAGCTCGACGCCGTGATCGGGCTCGACGCCGAGCGCGCCGCGCAGGTCCTCATCGAGCGGCACGGACGCGCCGACGACGACGCCGGGTGCGCCGTGCTCCGCGCGACCGCGGTTGGGGTGCGCCCGTGAACGCGCCCGCGGCCAACCTCGGGACGAAGGTCCTCCAGTGCCTCTCGGGGTCCCTCGTCGTCGTCGGGGAGCTCCGGCAGCGGCTCGAGCGCTTCGCCGACAACTCGAGCCCGGAGCAGCGCCGGGCGCTGGGGACGGACATCGCGTTCTTCATCCTGACGACCGGCGGCCCCGGGGCCGACCGACTGCTCGGGGAGGTCGACGCCGCGACGTCGAGCGCGTTCTTCGTCGCCCCCCGCGACGACGTCGTCGGGATCGAGTCGTCGGAGAGTGTCGTCGAGGCGCGCGCGCGGGCCTCGGGTCTCGCCCTCCGGCTCGGCTTCACTCCGATGGAGCGCACGCGCATCGCGACGGTCGTCTCCGAGCTCGCACGCAACATCCACCTCTACGCCGGGCACGGGGCCGTCGAGCTCATGGTCGTCGATCGGCCCTCCCGGGGCCTCGCGATCGTCGCCCGCGACAACGGGCCCGGGATCGCCGATGTGTCCGCGGTCCTCACGGACGAGTACCGCTCGAAGAAGGGCCTCGGCGTGGGCCTCAAGGGCGTGCGGCGCGTGGCGCACGACTTCAAGATCGAGAGCGTCCCGGGGCACGGGACGAGGGCGGAGGCTCGGTTCTTCCTGGCTCGGCGGTTGGCTCGATGAGCTGCCTCATGAGCGCGTCGCCGCGCTCGATGTTCCGGCGCAGCTCGTGGAGCTCCTCGGTGCGCATCGCGGCGTCGGCGGCCGAGTCCGTCGACAGCGCCAGGTCCACGTAGCCCGAGAGGACCGTGAGCAGGTTGCCGAAGTCGTGCGCCACGGAGGCGGCGCGGCGGTTCGCGCGCTCGACGGCCGCGTCCAGCGAGCGCCGCATGCGCGTCACGAGCGCGAGGCGCCGCGCGAGTTCCTCGAGGCGGATCGGCTTCGTCACGAAGTCCGTCGCGCCGAGGGCGAGCGCGCGCTCCTCCCAGCCGTCCACCAGGCTCCCGGTGAGGAGGATCACGGCCGTCGCGGCGTGAGCCTCCATGGCGCGGAGCGACTCGAGGACCGTGAAGCCGTCCTCGTCCGGGAGGTTCACGTCGAGGAGCACCGCCGTGAAGGGCCCGGCCGCGGCCGCGTCGAGCGCCTCCGCGGCGGTGGCGGCGACCACGACCGAGTGGCCCTCGTCCTCGCAGATCATCCGGAGGCAGTCCCGGATCGCGGGGTCGTCGTCGACCACGAGGACACGTGCTCTCGCCTCGGCTCGGGACATCTCCCCTCAGTCTGGTCGAGCCGGTGGGTTGGGGGGAATCATCAACATTGATGTATGCCCCCCTCCTCAGCCGGCGGCGATCGACTCCAGGGCCGGCGTCGCGCGGACGAGCTCGCGCTCGAGCTTCGCGAAGGCGCGCACCGAGCCGCTCGTCTGGTTCGCGCGTGCCGCCTTCTCGACCTCGAGGGCCGCGGCGCTCACCGCGACCGCGGAGACGTTCGCGGACGCGCCCTTGAGGGCGTGCGCCGCCTTCGCGGCCGCGACGAGGTCGCTCCCCTGGAGCGCGGCGCGGAGCTGCGCGACGGTCTCGTCGCGCGAGGAGAGGAAGGCGCCCACCACGTCGGCGAGGAGCTCGCGGTCGCCCTCGACGCGGGCGAGCGCGGCCTCGAGGTCGATCGGCGCGGGCTCGGCCCCGACCCGGCCCTCTCCCTCCCCCGCGCAGCGGGGGAGGGCCGGGGAGGGGGCCGCCGTCACGCGCACTTCGCGCTCCAGGGCCTGGAACAGCTCGTCGGCGTCGATCGGCTTCGTGACGTAGCCGTCCATGCCCGCGGCGAGGCACTTCTCGCGGTCGCCCTTCATGGCGTGCGCCGTGAGCGCGATCACCGGCGTGCGCGTCCCGCGGCGGCGCTCGATCTCGCGGATCGCGGCCGTCGCCTGGAAGCCGTCCATGTCGGGCATCTGGATGTCCATGAGGATCACGTCGAAATCCACGGACTCGAACGCGGCGACCGCCTTCCGTCCGTCGGCCGCGACCGTGACCTCGTGGCCCCACTTCTCGAGCATGCGGACCGCGAGCGTCTGGTTCACGACGTTGTCCTCGGCGAGGAGGATCCTGAGCGCGTGCGACGCCTTGCGCTTCCCGTTCGGCATGGCCGGCACGGGGCCGCCCGCCTGCTTCGCGCCGAGCGCGTTCACGATCGTGTCGAGGAGCTCGGACTGCTGGATCGGCTTCGAGATGTACCCGGCGATCCCGTGCGAACGGCGGACGTTCGCCGCCTCGCGCTCGCCGAGCGAGCCGGTCAGGACGAGCGTCGTGTCCGCGTGGCCGAGCGCGCGGATCTGGTGCGCGAAGTCGAACGCGTCCATGTCGGCGACCGTGCGGCTGAGGAGGACGATCGCGAAGGGCGTCCCCGCCTTCTGCTGCTGGCGCGCGGCGGCGAGGCCGAGCGTGCCCGAGGCGACGACCGTGCTGTTCATGCGCCACTGCCCGCCGAGCACGTCCTCGAGGATCCGGCGCGCCGTGGCGTTCTCGTCCACGACGAGGATCGGCACTTCGCGGAGCGTGAGCGCGTTCGTGTCCGCCTTGCGGACCCGCTTCGCCTGGACGCCGAGCCGCGCCGTGAAGTGGAACCGGCTCCCCCGGCCGACCTCGCTCTCGATCCAGATCCTGCCGCCCATGAGCTGCACGAGCTGCTTCGAGATCGTGAGGCCGAGGCCCGTGCCGCCGAACTTCCGCGTCATGGTGCCGTCCACCTGGACGAACGGCTCGAAGATCGACTCCTGCTTCTCGCGCGGGATCCCGAGGCCCGTGTCGCTCACGACGAAGTGGAGGACGACCTCGCCCGCCGTGCGCGACTCCGTGTCCACGTCCACGAGGATCTCGCCCTTCTCGGTGAACTTGACGGCGTTCCCGACGAGGTTCGTGACGATCTGGCGGATCCGGCTCGCGTCGCCCACGAGCGCGTCCGGGACGTTCGACCTCACGTGACACGCGATCTGGAGGCCCTTCTCGTGGGCGCGCGCCGCGAGCTGCTTCATCGAGAGGTCGATCGTGTCGCGGAGGTCCATGTCCACCGGGTCGAGCTCGAGCTTCCTCGCCTCGATCTTCGAGAAGTCGAGGATGCTGTTGATGAGCGCGAGGAGCGACTCGCCCGAGGCCTTCACGAGGCCGAGGTACTCGCGCTGCTCCGCGCTCAGCTCCGTCTCGAGCGCGAGGTGCGTCATGCCGATGATCCCGTTCATGGGCGTGCGGATCTCGTGGCTCATGTTCGCGAGGAACTGGCTCTTGGCGCGGTTCGCGGACTCCGCCGCCTCCTTCGCCTTCTCGAGGGCGGCCCGGCTGGCGACGAGCTCCTTCGTGCGCTCGGCGACGCGCTGCTCGACGATCGCGTTCGTCTCCTCGAGCTCCGCCTGCCGCGCGGCGATCTCGCGCAGCTCGGCGGCGCCGCGGGCGCACGCGCGGAGGAGGAACGCGTCCTCGAAGATCACCCACGCCGCGTGCTCGAGCCAGCGCCAGTTGCTGTCGGAGACGACGCCGAAGACCGACTGGGGCGCGTAGAAGCCGCGGATCACGTGGTCGCCCGCGATCACGACGGTCGCGGTCAGGATCACGCGCCAGTCGCGGTAGAAGGCGAGGAAGGCGAGCGACCCGAAGACGTGGAAGTGAGTCTCGAGCCGGCCGCCCGTGAGGTGGATGAGGAGCGCCGACATCAGCATCTGCGACGCGGCGATCGTGTGCCGCGTGAAGGCGCGCGCGGGGCAGAGGAGCGCGAGCGCGATCGGCAGGATCGCGATCGCGCCGCCCATGACGACCGCGACGAAGACGTGGAGGTGAGGCGCCGCCTCCGCGCCCGCCCAGGCGCGGGGCGACACGACGAGCGCGGCGATCACGCCCGCCAGCCACTGGAAGGCCATGAGAC
>CAZYLP010000528.1:0-6256 GCA_964648345.1 uncultured Planctomycetota bacterium | reverse complement strand
CAGCCTCGAGGACGCGCCGTCACCGGCGCTCGTGTGCCAGATCCCGCTCGCGCCGCGCGTGCGCGAGGTGCGCGCGGCGCGCGCCCTCCTCCGCGCCCTCGTGCGGGCCGCGACGCCCTCGCGCGACGGGCTCTCTCCGCCGCCACTCTTCCGCGGGGGGCGGCCGCTCTTCGTCCGCTCGGACGGGACGCTCGAGCAGGAGCTCGAGCCGCTCGCGCTCGTCGCGCGCCCGTGGTCGCTCGATGCTCTCGAGGAGTCCGTCGAGCCCGTGATCGTCCTCGACGACGCGAAGAAGCCGCTCGACGACCGCGAGCGCTCCGCGCTCGAGAGGGCCGTGTCCGCGGGCGCGACACTCCTCGTCCGCGCGCCGGACGACGCCGCCTTCGCGCGGCTCGGCCGTCTCGCGCCCGAGGGCCTCGTCGTCGAGAAGGCGCCCGCTCTCCCGCGCGCGGGGCCGCTCGCCTCGCTCCACGCGGTCGACCTCGTCTGGCCGGCCAACCCGGGCGGCTTCCGCGAGCTCGGCTCGCGCTACGACGCCGCGCCCCGCTCCGCGCGCGGGCCCGACCTGGTGCCGCTCGTCTCCCCCGGCGCCATCGTGGAGCAGCGCCGGGGCCGCGGTCGTCTCCTCCTCGACCTCGTCCGATGGCGCGAGGCCGGCGCCGAGCCGCGCGCGAAGCGGTGGGCGGCGCAGCTCCTCGCCGAGCTCGGCGCGGAGCGGCGCGAGCCGCCGGTCCGCCTCCCCGCGACGAGCTTCGGCGGCGTCGGGCGCGAGGGCGACCACGTCGCCTTCTACTCGAACGCCACCGCGAGCGCGCGCTGGGTCGCGCGCCGCGCCGGGCGCTACCGGATCGCGCTCGAGCTCGGCGGCTCGAAGGCCGTCCAGGGCTACCCCGTCGCGCGCGTCGTGTGCGACGCGCGGAACCTCGGCGACATCGCCCTCGATGCGGCGGCCTTCAAGACCTACGAGGTCGAGGTGACGGTCCCGGCGGGTCCTCACCAGCTGGCGGTCATCTTCACGAACGACGCCTACGAGCCGCCCGAGGACCGGAACATGAAGCTCCGCGGCGCCGTCCTGCGTCTCGTCCCGCAACGCGTTTACTGAGCACGCGTCCGCGGCCGCTCCAGCCTCCGCGTTGGAACGGACTTTGTGCCCCGGCCTCTCTCGCACCCCCGAGAAGGAGAGAGCCCGTGCACGTCGACCTGAAGACGAACGGCTATCCGATGTCGCACCTCGATCAGGACAGGCTCGCCGAGGCCGTGGCGCACATAGACCGGCTCACGGACACGTTCCCGAACCGGCGGCTCCGCATCACGGTCGAGCGTCAGGGCCACGGCGAGGACTGCCAGGTCCGGGTCCACCTCTCGACGCTCCGCCACCACCTCGTCGCGTCGGACCGCGCGCCCTCGGTCGCGCCGGCGATCCAGCGCTGCGTGGACATCCTCTCCGAGCGGATCGCGCTCAAGAAGGACCGCGTCCACCGGCACCACGGCGAGCGCACGATCCGCCGCGCGAAGGAGGAGGGCGGCCTCTTCGACCACGAGAGCCTCCGCCGCGCGCACGCGGACGGCGACTACGAGGCGTTCCGCGATGCCCTGGGCGGGATCCCCGACGTGCTCGAGGCGGAGTGCGCGCGGCGGATCAAGTTCAACGCCGACGCCGAGGCGCTCGTCGGCGACGCGTTCACCTTCGAGGACGTCGTCGAGACCGCGATCTCCGAAGCGTTCGACAACTTCAGCGCGCGCCCCGAGAACGTGCCGTTTCGCGAGTGGATGATCGCGCACGTCGCGCCGGCGATCGACGAGCTCGTGAACGACGCGCGCTCGGCGGCCTAGCGGAGCGCGGCGAGCGAGACCTCGAACGCCGCGCAGGGCATGCGGACGTTGAAGCCCTTCGCCCCGGCGAGCACCTCGGGGTGGAGCTCCCCCAGCACGCCGGCGGTCTTGCCGTCGATGATGACGCGCGCGGCGCGGCCGGGGATGAACGAGCCGTGCTCGAAGGGCTCGAGCTTGTAGGTCGAGCCCTTGCCGAGGTGCGTGAGGAGGAGGTTCAGGTACGCCTGCGCCTCGGAGAAGCTCGCGGTCTCGTGAGCGACGAGCGCGGCGAGGCGCTGCTCGGTGCGCGAGACGAGCGGAGCCTCGGGGTCGGAGACGGCGACCTCGCCCGCCTCGAAGACGCGGTGCGGGTACACGGCGCCGGTGCTCCGCTGCTCGACCTGCATGAGGGAGGGGAGGAGCCAGTCGCGGAGCGTCGAGTAGTTCTCGTTCATGACGTTCGCGATCGCGACCGTCTGCTTCATGCCCGTGAACGGCTCGGCCTCGGCGTGCATGGCCTCGCGGAGGATCCGCTCCTCCGTGAGGATGTTGCAGATCGCCTCCTCGAAGCCGTAGCCGATCATGCGGTCGCGGGCCCGGTCGGCGAGGTCGGTCTTCGGGTCGAGGCGGCCGACCGTGAACTCCTCGGGCATGAGCGGCGCGAACTGGTCGTAGCCGCGGCTCATGGCGAAGTCCTCGACGGCGTCCACCGCGTGGAGGTAGTCCATGCGGTAAGGCGGCGCCTCGACCGTGAAGGTGCCGCCCGACGCCGACGCCTCGAGGCCGAAGCCCTTGAGCGCGGCGAGGACGTCCTTCTCCGCGAGCGTCGGCTCGCCGAGGAGCCGGCGGAAGTCGGCGAGGAAGAGCTCGAGGACGCGCTTCTCGGGCAGGGAGTGCGGCGAGGTGACCTCCTTGCCGCGCTTCGTCGCCTCCGGGTACTTCGTCGTGACCGGGTGGATCGTCGCACCCCGGTCCCGCAGGTTCGCCGCGAGGATGTTCGTCGCGAGGAGGACGTGGTCGAGGTTCGTGCCCGTGACCTCGACGAACAGGTCGTCCATGCCGACGACGACGCGGCCGAGCGTCTTCGAGTTGATGATCGGCGGGAACGAGAGGACCTCGTTCTTCGAGTCGACGAGGATCGGCGCCGGCCCGCCCGAAGGGAGTGCGGCCGCGAACTCACGGCCCGTCGGGTGATCCGAGAGGATCTCCGCCGGCGTCATGACCTTGTCGGCCTCGAGCGGCACGAAGGCGCGCTTCCGATCGTCGAGCGGCACCGCCTCGTACTTCACGGGCCACTCGATCGACGCGCCGTCGTAGATGCCGATCGCGACCGTCGAGCGCTTGCGGCCGAAGTTCCGCGAGAGCGTCTCCTGTGCCTGGATGAAGGCCTTGAGGCCGTGGTCGGTCACCTTCCAGCCGCGCGCCGCGAAGGCGGCGACGTAGGGCCGCACCTTCATGACGCTCGGGTCCACCTCGATCGTCCCCGCGCTCGCTCCCTGGGGCTTCTCGAGGAAGCCGTACGTCTTCCGCCAGGGCTCGTTCTTCGAGAGCCACTGGCGGATCTGACGCGCGACGCCCTCGACGCACCACGTGTCGGGGCGGTTCGTGTCCTGGAGCTCGACGCGGAGCTCCTCCGGCAGGTTCGACTTCTTGCGCTTGAGCTCGCCCTTCACGAGGAGGAGGAGCTCCTCGACGCGATCGACCGAGAGGTCCTTGCCGCCCGTGAGGGCGACGAGGTCGGTCCGGCTGATGTCGATCGTCGGCATTAGTGACTCCCCCTCTTGCGGAGGGACGAGAGGCCGTTGCCCTTCTCGCTGTTCGTGAAGAGGTCGCGGATGTCGTCGAGGCCGAGCGCGACCATGGCCATGCGGTCGAGGCCGAGCCCCCACGCGATCACGGGCGTCGTGATCCCGTGCGGGAGCGTCACCTCGGGCCGGAAGATCCCGGCGCCGCCGAGCTCGACCCAGCCGAGCCGCGGGTGCTTCATGTGGACCTCGACCGACGGCTCGGTGAAGGGGAAGTAGGCCGGGACGAACTTCACCTCGGGCGCGCGAGCGACCTCGAGCGCGAACAGCTTGAGCAGGCCGAGGAGGTGGCGGAAGCTCGTCTTGTCCGAGACGACGATCCCCTCGACCTGGAAGAAGTCGGGCGCGTGCGTCGCGTCCACCTCGTCGTACCGGAAGCACCGGGCCATCGCGAAGTACTTGCCCGGGTTCATGAGGTCCTTCTTCGCGAGCCAGCGCGCGGAGAGCACGGTGCCCTGCGAGCGGAGGACGCAGCGGGTCGTGCGGTCGCGGTCGAACGTGTAGCCCCAGCCGCGCGTGCGCGAGACGGTGCTCTTCCCCTCGTGCTCGCGCGCGATCGCCTCGATCGTGCACCGCTCGTCCGCCTCGACGGCTCGCTGCTTGGCGAGCTCGCCGGGGCGCGACGGGTCCTTCACGAAGTAGACGTCGTGGATCTCCCGCGCCGGGTGGAACTGCGGGAGGAAGAGCGCGTCCATGTCCCAGAACTCGGTCTCGACGAGCGAGCCCGTCATCTCCTCGAAGCCGAGGCCGATGAGCGTCTTCTTCACGTTGTCGAGGAACTCGCGGTAAGGCTCGCGGCGCCCGACGACCGGGGTCGGCGGAGCGGCGATCGCGTACCGGCGGTAGCCGGTCGTCGCCAGGACCTCGCGCCACTTGTCGTCCTTCAGGTGCTCGATCGTGAGCGCCGCGGGCGCCTCCGCGGTCACGGTCGTCGTCGCGGCGAGGCCCCGGCCCTGGTCGGTGATGCGGTAGCGCCGGTGGACGGTCTCGCGAAGCTCGACGACCGAGTCGCTGCCGCCGCGCTTCTTGGGCTCGTAGCGCGTCCGGAACGCTTCGGGGAGCGTGCTCCAGTCCACTCCGGGCGCGCTCGCGAGCTTGCCGAGCGTGCGCCAAGCGTCCTCGAGCTCGGAGGGCGCCTTGGCGCCGCGCTTGACCTTGCCGGCCTCCACCGTGATGAAGCCGTTCTGCTTGAGGAATCCGAACGCGGTGCCGACGGCCTTCTTCTCGTGTCCTTCGATCGTCTGCGCCTCGGCGATCGAGAGCTCGCCCCCGCCGACCTTCTCGATGATCGCGAGCTCGGGCGTCTTCTTCGCCGCGTAGAGCTTGCCGAGGTCGGTGAGCGACGCGCTCCGCGTGGTGCAGTCCTCGTCCCTCGCGACCTGGGCCAGGTGGCCCTTGGCCTTCAGGCTCTCGACCGCGGAGCGGGCCTGGGCGAGCTCGAGGCCCGAGTCGCTCGCGATCTTCTCGAGGTCGCGCTCGGCTCCGTCCTTCGTGGCGACGAGGATCTTGGTCTCGTGCGGCGAGAGAGGCATGACTTCGGTGGGCATGGTTTTCTTCCGATGGAGGGCGCGGATTATCGCAACTGACGTGAGCGTCGGGGGGGCAGTGTCGAAATTCCCGGGCGCCGCGGCTACGGTTGAGGACCGGAGGTAAGCGCTTGTTCCAGCTCCGCTCCGTCCTCCTCGCGGCGGTCGTGCTCGCCGGGTCCGTCGCGCTCGCCGGGGGCGAGACCGCGCTCCCTCTCTGGAAGGCCGCCGAGGAGAAGCGCGTCACCGTCGAGGTCACGCGCGTCGACGGGCACCACCGGGTGAGGCTGCGCATCGCGAACAAGGGTGATGAGGCCCTCCTCCTCGACGTGAACGGGTCGTACCTCAGCCCCGACGAGGACCGCGTGCAGCCGCTCGGGCTCGGCCTCCTGAGCGACACGGCGTCCACGCGGACCTCGATGATCCACCTCCGCGCGCGGGCGACGCGCGAGGTCGAGGTCCTCACGGTGTGCATGAAGGCGAGCGCGGCCTCTCCCCGCTCGACGACCAAGCTCAGGCTCGTCGAGGCGCCTCCGGCCGAGGAGATCGCGAAGTCGCTCCGCCGCTGGAGGGACGACTCCTCGGTCAGCCAGAGCGATGCGCAGGCGGCGGTGTGGCGCCATCGAGAGCCTCGCGAGGCCCGCGTCACGTCGCGGACCGTCGTCACGTCGCCCGGCAGCCCCAGCCTTCCGCCGCCCGCGCCGTCGGTGCCGTGCGATCTGCCGGCGGGGACGTGGCGCATCGCCGTCGTCCAGGGCGAGGTCTACGCCCTCACGCGGGAGGGCTCGCTCGCCTGCGCGCGGCCGGACTCCTCGTGGGTCGAGCTCGCGACCGGCGTGGACGACTTCGTCGCGGACCGGAGCTCGGTGCGCGCGCTCTTCGAGCGCGGGCTCGCGCGCCTCGACGTGAACGGCACCGGCCGCTGGCAGGACGAGCTCGCGGTCGAGCGTCGCGGGCAGCTCGTCTGGGCGAGCGCGGCGGCGGCGCTCCTCGAGGACGTGGACGGCCTCTACCTCGTCTCCCCGAAGGGCGTCGTGCGCACCTTCGCGGAGGGCTCGAGCGCGTCGGCCCGCGACCGGACCGCGGTCGTCTGGGTGCCGGGCGATGAGAAGA
>CAZYLP010000527.1:0-6279 GCA_964648345.1 uncultured Planctomycetota bacterium | reverse complement strand
AGGAGCTCGAGCCGCTCTACGGCTCGCTCCGCTACCAGCTCCCGCTCGAGGTCCAGGGGCGCGAGTTCTACGACCGCTTCGGCCTCAAGATCCGCGTGAAGGACGGGCTCAAGGATTCGACGCGCGACGGCGTCGCGTGCAACTGGAAGCACGAGGCCAGGCGCGACGGCGAGGACCTCGTCCTCGAGCACGAGGAGGGCCCGTCGCGTCCCATGAGGGACCTCGTCCTCAAGCTCGACGGCTCGCGCGTCCCGCAGGCGGCGACGCTCGCCGATCCGGACGCGAAGTACGTCCTCGCGCGCTTCTCGCCCTCGGTCACGCCGAAGAAGCGCGACCGCGAACCGCGGCACTTCGTGCTCCTCGTCGAGAAGGGCGCGGCGCGGAAGCAGGCCGACCTCATCGCGCAGAACGAGCTCGTCGCCCGGCTCCTCGCCGAGCTCGACGACCAGGACCGCTTCCAGCTCCTCGCTCTCTCGACGCGCGTCGTGCGCATGCAGCAGGGCTGGCAGCCCGTGCGCGAAGGCTCGCCGGAGGCGATCGCGTTCCTGGACGCCCAGCGGCCACTCGGCGCGACGGACGTGGGCCTCGGCCTCGCGGAGGCGGCGAAGCTCCTCCAGGGCGCGACGAACCCGCACGTGATCTACGTCGGGAGCGGCGTCCCCTCGTTCGGCGAGACGGACCCGAACCGCCTCGTGGACCGGCTGAGCGGCGAGACGACGTTCGTCGGCGTCGGCGTCGGGAAGAACGCGGACGAGTCGCTCCTCGCGTCGCTCGCGTCGCGCACGGGCGGCACCTACGCGCTCGTGAGCCCGGAGGAGCCGATCTCCTGGCGCGTGTTCGACCTCGTCGCCGCGCTCGGGACGGCGCGCTTGACCGGCGTGAACGCGATCGCGCTCGACGCGCGCGGCTCCGTCGTGCCCGGCGAGGTCTTCTGCTCGCGGACGACGTGCTCGGACGGCGAGGAGATCCGCGTCCTCGGCCGCTTCTCGCCCACGAGCAAGCCCGCGAAGATCGTCGTCTCGGCCTTCCAGGACGAGGCGATCACGAAGACGCTCTCGCTCGAGGGCGCGCGCGAAGGCGCCCTCTACCTCCCCCGCCTCTGGGCGCGGCGCCACGTGGAGACGCTCATCCGCGACGGCGCGGCCGCTCACCGGCCGGAGATCCTCGCGCTCGGGAAGCGCTTCTTCCTCGCGACTCCCTTCACGTCGCTCATCGTCCTCGAGGACGAGGCGATGTACAAGCGCTTCAACGTCGAGCCGTCGCCCCTCGACCGCTTCGCGCCCTACGTGACGCCGAAGACGATCCCGTGCGTCACCGAGTGGGGCCCGCGCGGGCCGCAGCAGGGGGGCTCGCCCGAGGAGGCGATCCTCGCCTCGATCGCTCACGACATCTACGAGGCCTACCGCGGCTACAACTTCACGACGAGAGCTGGAGACTTCAACCAGCGCGCGGGGTTCCAGAACTTCCTCAGCCCCGACATCAACGGAAACGTCCAGGCCGGAATCGGCTTCGACGACTTCACTCAGAATGCGATGGACTTCTCGAAGAGACCCGCAGCCCCCGGAGCCGAGTCGCTGAAGCGCGAGATCGACGTGACGACCGAGGACTTCGACGAGGAGGATGCCGAGAAGGAGATGTCGCGCCGCCTCGGCACCGCGACCAAGGCTCTCCGCCGGGCCGATCCGGTCAACGGGTACTTCCTCCGCAGAGACTCGATCGGCGTCGGCGGAAGATTCCGCGGCGAGGTCGGTCGAGCCTGGACGGCTCGCGGGGTCCTGCGAAGCAGGAGCTTCGCCGGAGAGTGGAAGCGCGGCGCGTGGGGCGACCTCGACGGGTTCTACTACTCGGCGATGTACCTCGGGCACGGCGTCGTCGAGCGCGACCTCGCCGGCATGGCTCCGGGGCTCTCACTCCGCGACTGGGACACGACCGCGCTCGTCGAGAAGGAGCTCGGCCGCACGCCGCGCGCCGCGAAGCAGGACGAGGCCGCGCTCGCGCTCATCGCGAAGGCGCGGAAGGCCTTCGGCGCCCGCTCCGTGAAGCTCGGGAGCTTCGAGGGGTTCGCCGCGGGTGACGGGCGCGTGTGCTTGAAGCGCCGCCTCCCGATCGGCCTCGAGGAGCTCATCCTCGCCACCGAGGACTCCCTCTACGAGGTCTACCCCGAGCTCGGGCTCGCGTCGGTGCGCCCGCGGTCGCGCTTCGCGGATGCCTTCGTGCAGGAGAGGTTCCCCTTCCTGCCCCCGAGCGAGCGGTCGCTCCAGGGCTGGGCCGTGACTCTCCGCGGCGCCGGCGTCGCGCTCACGTCGGGCGAGATCCGGATCGAGCTCGACTTCGCCCCGAGCGGGCTCGTCGCGAAGAAGCGGATCTACGTGTCGGGCGTGCTCTCGTCGAGCGTCTCGTCGGACGAGGTCCGCGTGTCCGAGCCCACGGAGGCGGCGTCCTTCGCGCCGCGCCTCGACGGCTTCCTCGTCGCCGAGATGCCGGCGCGGACGTTCCAGCACCGGCTCGGCCAGCTCTCGAGGTGCAAGCCCGAGGAGGTCGCGTCCCTGCGTGACCAGCTCGCCTTCACGAGCTACCTCACGCGTCAAATGATGCTCGATACGGCGGACAACCGCCGCGGCGCGCTCGTCCTCCGGTTCTCGGCGCAGCAGCTCGTCACCTTCGCGAGCAGCCACGGCAAGCTGGCACCCGAGCTCTCCACCTACGCGAACGCGCTGGCGAAGCAGACGGCCGCCGATCGAGTCACCGCGCTGAGCCTCGCAGCCCGCGAGCTCGAGACCGGGTTCTTCGCCTCCATGGCACGCTTCGCCGCGGTCTCCGCGGAGGTCTACCACTCGTGGGAGACGCGGCAGCAGGCCGAGCGCAAGAACGCGATCGAGCTCCTCAAGCGCTACGCCGAGGACCGGCCGCACAGCGCGCTCATCCTCGAGATCGCTCGCTACGCCGAGGTCTACGGCCAGGCCTACGGGTTCGACCCGGTCGAGCGCACGGCCATGTTCGACGCGGTCCCGGCGTCGAGCCCCTGGGCGGTCCCGGCCCGGCTCCACGCCGCGCGGGTCCTCCAGGCTGCGGGCAAGCCGGTCGAGGCCGCGCGCCGCTTCGAAGCCGGCTACCGGATCGCCATGGAGCAAGGCGAGTTCCCTGCCTTCGACGCGACCTTGCCCGCCGCGCTCGGCACGCACGCGTTCGACGCGTTCATGGAGCGCGCTCTCTCGTGGGCCTCGACCCGACCGTTCGCGCTCGCGCGGATCCTCGCCTCGGCGGTGGACGCCCGGGTCGCGCTCCGCGCGATCCAGCTCCTCCCCGAGCCCGTGCCGCCGGCGGTCGTCGGCGAGCTCATCGAGCACCACGGCGTCCACAACGCGACCATCGCGGACCGCTCGCTGATCCTCCAGGCGCTCCTCGCGCGGCCGTCCCTCGCGAAGGAGAAGTGGCTCCACTCGTCGGCGGGGTTCCTCGCCAACCAGCAGGGTCATGCCTCGGTCGCGGCCCGTCACTTCGAGACGGCCCTCTCCCTCGAGAAGGGGGTCGCCGACCTCTCCCTCGTCCGTCAGGAGCTCGTCGCCCTGTTCGCCTGCTACGGAGCGATCGCGAAGGCGACCTACGTCCCGGGCGAGACCTCGAGCGCCCTCCTCGAGCGCGTCTTCGCCTCCCTGGCCCTCGCGCAGCGGCTCGACCCCGACCTGAGCTCGGTCCACGAGTCCGCCGCCGAGGTCTTCCACGCGTGCGGCGAGCGCGCGCTCATGATCGAGGCGGCGACGACGCCGATCGGGCTCAAGCCGGCGGAGGGCGACTCGCACGTCGCGGCGGCCACCCAGCTCGCCAAGCTCGGCGACAACGCGCTCGCGGCGACGCTCTACTCTCGAGCCGCGGCGCTCGAGCCCACGGACCCGACGCCCCTCCTCCTCGAGGCGCAGCAGCGCGTCCTGCTCCGCGACGACGCCGCGGCCCAGGCCCTCTACAAGAAGATCACCACGGGCAAGTGGCACGAGCGCTTCGCGGGGGTCGTCTCGCAGGCGAGCTCGCAGCTCCGCCGGTGATCAACCCGCAGAGACCGCCTTCATCACCTTCTCGGCCACGTAGATCGGCGCGTCGACCTTGAGCGCCAGGGTGATCGCATCGGAGGGTCGCGCGTCGACCGCGACCTCCTCCTTCCCTCGCTTCAAGACGACCTTCGCGTAGTACGTGTCGTCGCGGAGGTCGTCGATCACCGCCCGGACGATCTTCCCCTCGAGGTTCTCGACGAGAGCGACGGCGAGGTCGTGCGTGAGGGGACGCTCGCTCGGGCACTCCTTGACGATGCGTTCGATCGCCGAGACCTCGAAGATCCCGATCTTGATCGAGAACTCGCGCGCCCCGTCGGCCTCGCGCAGCGTGATCTGCTGCTCGTCGTCGGTCTTCTCGTTGACGACGATCCGGGCCAGCTCGACGCGCACCATTCCATCACCTTGCGTGGCAAGACGTTGAGTCTGTCTCGGACCGGGTCACATGGTAGCGGTCGCGAACGAACGTGTCAACGTGCTCGCTTCGATCGACGCGCGCGCGCGGCGATGGCCACGGACCGTGCGCACACGACCATCGCCACCACCCATCACCGACGAAGGTAACGACAGGCGTTCGACTTCCGTACGCGGAGATTTTGTCTTGACCGGCGACTCACGGATCGTTAACTTACGCACCAACATCCAAGTCACTTGGCGGTCGCCGTCGCTTGTGCAGTCTCACGAATCCCGCCTCAATGACGACCGTCCACGAATTTTGCAGCTAAGTGCCTCTTTCCTGCCAGAAAACCAACTGGTCACGGTTTCTATTTGCCGTGAGTTGTCCGAGGACAAACGGGCATGGATTATCAGGAAAAGGCCGCTGAAAGCGCTGCGTCCTCCGCGCCCGATCATGCTCGCTTCAGCCAGTGCCTCGACCTGATCAAGCAACGAACGAAGGGGCCGGTTTTCGAGACCTGGTTCCAGAAGCTCGAGCTCGTCGCGCTCGATGAGTCTTCGATCCGGATCGGCACTCTCAATCAGTTCGTCAAGCAGTGGATCGAAGAGGGCGAGCTCCTCCCGCTCCTCGAGAGGGCCGTCACCGAGGCCTACGGACGGCCTCTCAAGGCCCATCTCGTCGTCATGCCCCGGCCGGGCGCAAGGTCTGACGAGACGACATCTTCGGTCGCCGCGACCCCTCCGTCCGGGGCGCCGCAGACCCAGACGACGCTCACCGATCAGACGAAGACACCGACCGGGAGCCAGCGTCCTCCGACGCGCGGCCGCCTCGAGCCCGACTCGATCGTCCAGCTCAAGGACGAATACGTCTTCGAGACGTACGTCGTCGGTCCGTCGAATCGCTTCGCGCACGCGGCGGCGCTCGCCGTCGTCAAGAACCCGGGCCGCGACTACAACCCGCTCTTCATCCACTCGAACGTCGGCCTGGGGAAGACGCACCTCCTCCAGGCGATCTGCCACGAGCTCGTGAACCGCGAGCCGCACCCGAGGATCCTCTACCTCTCGTGCGAAGAGTTCGTGAACCGCTTCGTGACCGCGCTCTCGAACCACGCGCTCGAGACCTTCCGGGCGAAGCACCGCTCGATCGACGTCCTCGTGATCGACGACATCCACTTCCTCGCGGACAAGCGTCAGATCCAGGAAGAGTTCTTCCATACGTTCAACGCGCTGTACAACGCGCAGAAGCAGATCATCCTCTCGTCCGACAGCCATCCGTCGGAGATCCCGACCCTCGAGGAGCGGCTCGTCTCGCGCTTCAACTCGGGGCTCGTGGCCAAGATCGAGCCGCCGCCGTTCGAGACGCGCGCGGCGATCATCAAGAAGAAGGCCCTCTCGCGCGGCTGCGACCTCGGCGACGACGTCGTCCAGCTCCTCGCGCAACGGATCGACTCGAACATCCGCGAGATCGAGGGAGCACTGAACCGCCTCATCGGGACGGCCTCGCTCACGAACACCCGGATCGACCGTGAGTTCGCCTCGCAGGTGCTCCGCGACCTCCTCGGTGACGACGGGGGCTCGGTCCCGCTCCACGAGATCGCCGACGCCGTCTGTGCCAAGCTCAAGGTCAAGCTCACCGATCTCCAGTCGAAGCGGCGGACGAAGAAGGTCGCCTTCGCGCGGCACATCGCGATGTTCGTCGCGCGGCAAATCACGGAGCACACCCTCGCCGAGATCGGCTCTCACTTCGGCGGCAAGGACCATACGACCGTCCTCTACGCGCTCGAGAAGATCGGCGCCGAGAGCGAGCGGAACCCCGAGACGCGCGCGCTCATCGAATAGC
>CAZYLP010000526.1:0-6301 GCA_964648345.1 uncultured Planctomycetota bacterium | reverse complement strand
GAGAGGCGCATCCCCGACCTCCAGCCCGGGATTAGCCTACCCGGTGACGGGCGGCGCGGAAGGGGCGGACGGCGGGGGAGGAGCCGGAGGTGCCGCGGGCGCGGGCTTCGGGCGGAACAGGATCGCGGCGCCGACGAGGTTCGGGACGATGAGCGCGAGGATCGCGAGGGCCCACGTCAACGGAAGGTTGCTCCCGGCGATCGCGCCCGCGTCGAGGAGCAGCAGGCCGCGGAGGAGCCAGCGCGTCGTCTGGTGGCCGGTCGCCTTCGTGCCCTTCCTGACCGCGCGCACGAGGAGGACGACTCCGACGGCCATGTGGGCGATGAAGAACGGGACCCCGGGTCGCAGGACGACCGCGAGCGCGATCGGGACCATGAGCACGCCGCCGAAGCCGATCGCGACCGCGGAGGGCGGCGCGTCCTCGTGCTCGAAGGTGGAGAGGAGCGTCACGCTGAAGATGTACATCCCGAGCGAGAGCGCGTACGGGACGAAGAGGGGCGCCGCGCCCTCGCGGCCCATGGTCGTGTGCGCGAGGCCGATCGACGCGCCGAGGAGCACGTTCCCCGCGCGGCACGCGCCCATGGCGACGCAGCCCGGGAGGCGCCAGCGCTTGAGGAGCCCGTCGTAGGCCAGGATCGACGCCGCCGTCCCCGCGGCCACGACGGCCGCCTTGTCGCCGCCCGCGATCGTCGCCGCGGCGATGCCGCCGAGGAGCAAGATGAGCCCGACCGCGAGGGCGAAGGGAGCGGGTAGCTTTCCGCTCGGGAGCGGCCGGAACGGGTACAGCTTCCTGTCGCGCTCGAGGTCGAACCAGTCGTTGAGCGCCATCCCGGCCCAGTAGAGGCACGTGGAGGCGAGCGCCGCGAGCGCGACGGGCTGAAAGGAGCGGATCCCCTCGGGGGCGAGGACGGGTGCCTGCTTGCCGGCCTCCTCGGTCGCGAGCCTCACCGTCGAGAGGAAGTAACCGGTGACCCCGTTCGCGATCGCGGTCGCCGCGAGCGGAGCGCGCACGAGCCTGAGGAGATCCCCCAGCATCAGTACTCGATCACGTCCCCGAGGCGCGAGATGCTGATGATCTCGACCTTGCGCACGTAGACGCTCTTCCGGTTCTTCTTCACGCCGTGCTTGCGGGCCTCCATCACGTAGAGCTCCTTCGACGTCCGGCCCTCGAGGACGTCGTGCACGTCGGCATCGACGAGCTCGTAGAAGTGGTCGAGCACCTTGGCGAGCTTGCCGAGGTAGAGGATCGCCCCGCGCGTGTCGAGGACGACTTCCTTGTCGATGAAGCCCTCGAGCTCGGGGCCGTCGGCCGACACGCTCATTCGAAGACTCGCCTGATGTCGTTGAACGTGACGTAGAGCATGAGCCCGACCACGAAGAGGAGTCCCGCGTACTGGACGTAGCGCATGACGTCGTCCGAGAGAGGCCGCCCCTTCAGCTTCTCGACGGTGAGCAGGAAGATGTGGCCGCCGTCGAGCACGGGGATCGGGAGGATGTTGAGGACGGCGAGGTTCACCGAGAGGATCGCGAGGAAGTAGAAGAGCTTCCCGAGCCCGTGCGAGCTCGCGATCTTGTAGGTGATGCTCGCGATCTGGATCGGGCCGCCGAGCTCCTTGCTCGACACGTCGCGCGTCACGAGGCGGCGGAGCGTGAGCACGAGGCGCTGGAACATGCGGATCGTCTGGTCCCAGCCGACGACGCACGCGTCCACGATCCCGCGGCGGAGCATGATCTCGCGCGGCATGAGCTTGATCCCGAGGTCGCCCTCGACGCTGCCGAGGCTCACCGCGGCGATGTCCTTCGACTCCTTCTGCTTGCCGTCCGGGGTCTCGAAGTAGATCGTCCAGGGCGCGTCCTTCTTCTCGAAGCAGACGACCTTCACCTGGTCGTCCTTGCCGCGCTGCTTGTTCTTCGGCCAGACCCAGAGGAGCTTGTCCGTGGCGACGCCCGTCACGAAGTAGCCGGGCTTGATCCCGGCCTTCTCGGCGGGGCTCCCGGGGAGGACGGACTCGACCTTGTCGGCGAGGTAGCGGACGCCGAGGAACCAGCCCTCGTCGTTCGGCTTGGGCTCGAGCTGGACGGAGCCCTCCTTCTCCTCCCAGACGCCCGCGGCGCTCCGGCGGAGGAACTTGACGATGACGGGCGCGCTCTTCTCGCCCTTGCCGCGGCGGTGCGCGTCGCCGGCG
Source organism: uncultured Planctomycetota bacterium (assembly GCA_964648345.1). Taxonomy (GTDB): domain Bacteria; phylum Planctomycetota; class J058; order J058; family JACQDU01; genus CAZYLP01. Next base: position 4,115 of record CAZYLP010000526.1, on the reverse strand, counting down.
GCCTTGACCGCCTCGGGGAGGTTCTTGGCCCCGATCGGGCGCCCGTCGATCGAGACGAGCATGTCGTCCGGCTCGAGGAAGCCCTTCGCGGGCGAGTTGCCCTGGACGAACTCGATGCGCGCGACGTCGGCCCAGACGATGCCGATGTCGTAGACCGGACGGCCCTTCGGCTCGACGGTGAACGTCTTCCGCTCGGGCGGCTTCTCGAAGGGGCGGCCGTCCGCGTCGAACTGCCGGCGGAGGACGAGCACCTGGACGGGCTTCCCGGCGTTCGCCTGGATGATCTCGTCCATCTCGCGGAGCGAGCGGCCGACGCCGAGCGCCGAGCCGACGGGCGCCACGTCGAGGAGCTGGTCGTCCTTCTGGATCCCGGCGAGCTTGGCCGGCGAGTCGGCCGGCATCTCGTCGCTCACGACCTGCTGGTACTCGATGTTGAGCTTCGGGAACGGCTCGTCGGGCTCCTTCCGCGGGGTCGCCTCGAGGGTGAGCTTGTCGAGGCGGCCCGTCGAGCTGTCCGGCCGCGCGATGTCGATCCGGATCGGACCGTTCGCGAGCGCGATCGACGTGGTCACGTCCTCCCACGCGAAGACGGGCGAGCCGTTGATCGCGAGGATCTGGTCGCCGGCCGCGAGGCCGACGCGCGTGCCCTCGGGGCTGCCGACGATGCGCGCCTGGCTGCCGGCGCTGTTCGGGTTGACGACGCCGATCTCGGGCGCGGTGAACTCGACGCCGATCGCGAACGCGACGATGAACGCGATGAGCGCGAAGATCGTGTTCATGACGACGCCGGCGATGAGGATGAGCACGCGGCCGCCGACGGACTTGTTGCGGAAGTCGTCGGGCGCTTGCGTGCGCGGGGCGTTGGGGTCGGCGTCGTCCTGCCCGAGCATCTTGACGTAGCCGCCGAGCGGGAGGGCCGAGATCCGGTACTCGGTCACGCCGCGCACGAAGTAGAACAGGCGCGGCCCGAACCCGAGCGAGAAGACCTCGACGCGGACGCCGACCCAGCGCGCCGCGAGGAAGTGGCCGAGCTCGTGGACGAAGACGAGCACGCCGAAGCCGAGCACGACCGCGAGGATCGCGCCGATCGTGTCGAGACCCATGAACGCCAGCTGGAGACTGCCGAGCGTCAGGAGGGCTGCTTGAGGCATCGCGTGGCTTCCTCGCGTGCCCAGCGGTCGGCCTGGAGCACCTGTTCCAGAGTCGGGTGCTCCGCGACGGCGGGACCCTGCCCATCGTAATAGCGCGCGAGCACGCGCGCGTTCGTCCGGGTGATCTCGTCGAACGAGATCGCCCGCTCGAGGAACGCCCCGCGGGATGTCTCGTTGGCCGCGTTGAGGACCGCGCCGCCGGCGCCGCCCTTCCTCAGCACCGTGTAGGCGAGCTGGATCGACGGAAACCGCTCGTGGTCCACGGCCTCGAAGTCGAGCTTGCCGATCTTCGCGAGGTCGAACGTCGCGACCGCGAGCGGCTGCCGCTGCGGGAAGGTGAGCGCGTACTGGATCGGGACGCGCATGTCGGGGACGCCCATCTGGGCGAGCACCGAGCCGTCCACGAACTCGACCAGCGAGTGGACGATCGACTGCGGGTGGCAGATCGTCTCGATCCGCTCGGCGGGGAGGTCGAAGAGCCAGTGCGCCTCGATGACCTCGAGCGCCTTGTTCATGAGCGTCGCCGAGTCGATCGTGATGTTCGGGCCCATCTTCCACGTCGGGTGGTTGAGGGCCTCGTCGACCGTGCAGCGGGCGATTCGCTCGCGGGACCAGGTGCGGAACGGTCCGCCGGACGCGGTGATGATGATCTTCTTGACCTCGCGCTCTCCGTCCCCCGAGCGGAGGCACTGGAAGATCGCGGAGTGCTCGCTGTCCACGGGGAGGATCGGCGCGCCGTTCTCGCGGGCGAGGCGGCGCACGATCGGGCCGGCGACGACGAGCGACTCCTTGTTGGAGAGGCAGAGGCGCTTGCCGCCGCGGGCGGCCTCGACGACGGCGGGGAGCCCGGCCGCTCCGGTGACGGCGGCGAGGACGGCCGTGCAGTCGCTCGACGCGACCATCTCTCACTGGCCCTTCTCGCCCTCGAGGACCTGGCAGACGCCCGCGAGCGCCTCCTTGGCGCGGCGGTACGGCTCGCCCGGCGCCACCGAGACGAACTTCGGCCGGAGCGCGCGCGCCTGCTCGGCGAGCTTGTCCCACTTGCTCCCCGCCGCGAGGCCGACGACGCGGACCCGCTCGGGGCCGAGGTTCCGCACCACATCGAGCGTGCTGACGCCGATCGAGCCGGTGGATCCGAGGACGACGAGGCCCAGCGGGGGCGACGGCACCTAGCACCTCTCCGTGCGGACGAAAGTCGCATTGTATTGGCCACTTCGATCTACCTCAACAGCGATCCCCGGAACCCTCCGGGATAGAATCGCGGGGTGCGCCCCGAGCTCTTCAGGATCGTCTTCGACCCCCACGGAATCATCGCGCTCGGGGTCTTCTCGCTCTTCCTCGCGGTCTCGTTCGTGATCGCGTGCCGTTCGCTGCCCATGGGGAAGGCGTTCGTGGCCGCGCTCCTCTCCTCGCTCACGTGCGGCCTCTTCGGCGGCAAGAAACCCGACGCGAAGGAGGGGCCGGACCTCTTCGTCCCCGGGGCGCTCGCGACGCTCACGGGGCTCCTCCCGTTCCTCCTCGTCATGAAGACGGGGAAGGAGCTCGAGGTGCCGATCTCGGGCTACCCCTTATCGCTCGCGCTCGGGTTCCTCTGCGGGATCGCGATCGTGCTCGTGCGCGGGAAGAAGCGCGGCATCCCCTCCGCGCACGTCCTCGACCTCGCGATCATCTGCCTCATCGCGGGGCCGGTCGGCGCGCGGATCTTCTTCGTGGTCCAGTTCTGGGACCGCCACTTCGCGGACCGGCCCGCGCGCCTCACGATCGGAGAGATCGCGCCGCTCACGTCGGCCGACAACCTGTTCCTCGTCGAGGGGACGAAGCGGACGGCGGTCGTCATCACCGGCGAGGAGACGAGCCTCGAGAAGCTCGTCGAGCGCCTCCGCGCGAGCGGAGCGCGCGCGCGCCTCGTCGAGCTGACGCGGCGCCGGACGCCGAACGAGCTCGTGCACCAGGTGCGCGGTCTCGTCATCGAGAGCGAGGCGCGGGGCGACGACGCGCGTCTCGTGGCGAGCGGCTCCGCCGCGGAGAAGCTCGGGATCGCCGAGGTCGCGAAGGGGCTCTCGGTGCCGCTCGTCGAGACGGTGAAGGTCTGGAACGGCGGGCTCGTCTTCTACGGCGGGCTCATCCTCGCCTCGCTCGCGTGCATCGTGTACATCCGCGCGCGCGGCTACCCGCTCATGCTCGTCGCGGACGCCGTGGCGCCGGTCCTCGCTCTCGGCCTCGTCTTCGGCCGCATCGGCTGCACGTTCAACGGCTGCTGCTGGGGCTGCGAGCTCGACGCGAGCTCGCCGCTCGCGGTCCGGTTCCCCGAGTGGAGCTTCGCCTGGATCCAGCACGCACAGTCCTCGGTCTCCGCCGTGTGGGACGGCGCGCTCGAGCGGCGGATCTGCCCGAGGCCCCTCATCGGCACCCCGCTCGAGGAGTGGAGCCGCGCCGTCCACCCCGTGCAGATCTACGGCATCGTCGTGAATCTTGTCCTCTTCGGCGCGGTGCTCCTGTTCGGGAGCCGCTTCGCGCGCCGCCAAGGGCAGACGTTCTTCTTTTTTCTCGCGGTCGAGCCGATACTCAGGTTCGCCGCCGAGCACTTCAGGGGCGACAACAGTCAATTCCTTACGGTGCTTGGCTATCCGCTCTCTGCTGGCCAGCTCGTGGCCGTGGCCACGATCCCCGTCGGCGCGATCGGCTTCGCGTGGTCGTCGCGTCGTGGCCAACCTGTTGCGGCCGTAGCCGTTCCGGACAAATCTCCGGAATCGTTGACGGGCCGTTGAAGGCGGTTAGTATTCCGCCCACTCGAGCGCGGCCGCTCCGGCGGTCGCGTTTGCTCTCTGAAACAACAAGACGAGAAACGGTGCACAGGCCCAACCCGAGATAATCTCGGGACCACCGCTTGACGCGGTGGGCAGGCGATGCTAGACTTCGCCCCTGTGACTGCGGTGGGTGCTTGCCAACCGCTTCGCTGTTTTT
>CAZYLP010000525.1:0-6313 GCA_964648345.1 uncultured Planctomycetota bacterium | reverse complement strand
CGCGCGGGCGACGAGGCGCGAGGCGGCGGGCGCCGCCGGGAGCGGCGCCGTGTCCGCGAGCGCCGCGGCGAGGAGCGGCGCGAGCGCGACCGCATCCAGCTCGCGCGGTCTCGCCTGCGCGCGGAGGCGCTCGAGCCCGTCGTGGATCCACGAGGACACCGTGCCGACGGGCGCCGCGAGCGCCGAGGCGACCTCGGCGTGCGTGAGGCCGAGCCCGTAGTGGAGGACGAGCGGCACGCGCAGCTTTTCGGGGAGCCCCTCGACGTGCTCGCGGACGGCGGCGGCCGGGTCCATCGCGGTCTCCTCGCTGCGCCGCGGCGCGACCTGCTCGTGACGCGCGCGGCGCGCGCTCGAGCGGAGATGGTTCCTCGCCTCGTTGACGACGACGGCGCGGAGCCAGCCGCGGAGCGGGGCGAGGCGCTTCCCTTCGCGCGCGGCCTCGACGACCCGGACGAGCGCCTCCTGCGCGACGTCCTCCGCCGCCCCCGGGTCGCGGACCACGGCCGCGGCGAGCCGGAAGCTCGGCTCCCAGCATCGAGCGACGAGGGCCGAGAGCGCGGCCTCGTCCCGCGTGACGCGGAAGGAGTCGTACAGCTCCTCGTCGGTCGAGGAGGGCCGGGTCATCGATGGAGATCCCCTGGAGTAGGTTCTCATGCGCGGCGACTCCTCGCTTAAGGAACACCGCCCGGGGGGTCCTCTCATGAGAGAATTCCGCCATGAACAGAACGATCCATGCGGGGGTGCTCCTCCTCGTCCTCCTCGCCACGCGAAACGCCGCCGCGAGCGACGCTTACTACGACATGGACGACCCGAACCCGGCTCCGCTCAAGTACGCGGACAACGTGCTCGGGCTCACCGTCGAGAAGGAGCTGGCGAAGAAGAAGCTCACCGTCAAGGTCTGAGACGCCGCCGCGGATGTCTCGAAGCTCGGGCGCGTCGAGAAGATCGCGCTCCTCTACACGACACCGACGAAGCCGGGCTCCGAGGAGGACCTCCTCGTCGAGGTGGACGGCAAGCTCACACCCGTCGAGGCGCACTGGGACGGGGACACGATCACGCTCAAGGTCGGTCAGCCCCGCGAGAAGGTCTACGGGAAGCCGACGGCGACGAAGGAGGAGATCCAGAAGAAGTACGGGATCGGCGCCTTCGTGGATGAGGACGTGAAGTGGGACGACGACATGGTCTACGTCGTCGAGAGCGCGCTCGCGCTCCTCTCCAAGGAGGAGCTCGAGGGGATCGCGGGCCTCCCGTTCCACCGCATGAAGAAGGACCCGGGCGGCAAGAAGGGCCCCGGCCTCGCCGCGCTGTACGCGCCCGAGCGCGGAAGGATCGAGGTCTACGACCACGCGATGGAGGGCGACCGCCGGAAGTTCGTGGGGACGGTCGACAAGCTCCTCCCCCGGTCGGTCCAGACCATCGTCCACGAGTGCGGGCACGCGATCTCGCGCCGCGGCTCGCGCGACGCGAAGGCGAAGATCATCGTCGCCAAGAAGGAGCACGACGAGCTCCAGACGAAGGTCCAGGAGGAGAGCAAGAAGTACAACGCCGACAAGGCCGCCTTCAACAAGTCGAAGGACCCCGAGCTCGGGAAGTCGCTCGAGGAGCGCGCCCCGGCGATCAAGCAGCTCCAGGCCGACCTCGCGGAGAAGCGCAAGAAGTTCGACGAGCTCTCGGCGGCGATCGTCGCGGTCGAGAAGCAGGGGAGCCCGCTCGAGCGCGCGCTCGATGCCAAGCACCCCTTCAAGAAGGCGCCGACGGCCTACGGGCGCACTTCGCCGGGCGAGGCGTACGCCGAGTCCTTCGCGCTCTTCAAGGTCGACCGGGCCGCGCTCGAGCGCGCGTCGCCCGGCGTCGCGGCCTGGTTCGAGTCGGCCGAGTACACGGGCCTCCTGAAGTAGCTGTCCAGCGGCTGGACGGTTGCGTCCCCCGCGGCACGCACCCGGGATCACCGGCCCGCTCCGCGCACGGAGCGGCCGGGGGTTGGGACGGTCACCCTTTCGCCCTGACGAGGCGCGGAAGGGAAAGAATGGAATCGTCCAGGGCCGCGCTCGGCGCGGCGTCGCTCCTCCTCGCTCTCCTGCCCGCGGTCGCCCTCGGTCAGCCGCAGGACGGGTTCCTCCAGAAGCTCGACCCGAACGCGCCGCGGGGCTCGATCGAGCGACCGAAGAGCACGACACCGGGCTCGACCGCGCTCCCCCCGCCGGCCGGGACGACGCCCGCGACGACGCCGCCGCCGACGCCGCCCGCGGCGCCGCCGAAGCAGAAGACGCCCGACCCCGGAGCTCTCGGGGAGGAGAGGTTCGAGTACCAGCCCGGGCTCGTCATCATCGGGAGCCCCGAGTACATCAAGAAGGTCCGCGAGCACCTCGACCGCCTCAAGAAGACGCCCACCGGTCAGAAGCTCCTCGATGAGCTCGCGAAGACGGGGAAGCCCGTGGAGATCCGGACGGGAAACAATCGCTTCAGGCCCGACAACGAGACCGACGTGCAGCCCAAGAAGTTCCGGGAGCGGGAGGACGGGAGCATCGAGGTCCTCGAGCGCGGCCCGGGGGTGGGAGGCACGGTCTTCCTCGATGCGGACTACACACCGAAGAACGGTAAGGGCGAGCCCTGCCGCGACCCGACCGTGATCCTGGGGCACGAGCTCATCCACGCGCTTCACTCGGCGCGCGGGGAGGACCTCTACTACGTGAAGTTCACGCGCGACGGGGGCAAGACGGAGAACCACGAGGAGGCACGAACCATCGGGATCCCGCCCTACGAGAATGAGGCGATCACCGACAACAAGATCGGCTGCGACCTCGGTTACCGGCCGCGCACGGAGCACGAGACCTCGTGCCCCCAGAAGCCATCGCAGTGTCCGGCAGCGCGCTGACGCGCGTGAACGAAGTCGAGGACGAGCGAAGTCGAAGGCGCCGGCCCGTCCGGGCACGGCGCCCTCGACTCCGATGCGGGCTACATGATCATGAAGTCGTGCGCGCGGACCGTCTTCCGGCCGTTCGCCTTCGCGCGCTTCGCGGCCTGGTCACAGAGCCAGCCGACCCAGCCGTTGAGTCCGTCGAGGGCGTCACCGGCGGTGTTGCAGCCGGCGGCCTTGAGGGCCCCCTTCACCTTGCTGGCGACGATGTAGACCTCGTCCGACTTCGCACCCTTCTTGGCCACGTTTCGTTCCTCCATACCCCCGTATAGGGACGAGCATGCTACCGAACGCCCACCAGAAAGGGTGAGCGTGCTACGCTCCGCCGCCGGAGGAACGGAAATGAAGATCGGACAGATCGCAGGTGGCGTTCTCTTCGGCCTCGTGCTGGCACTCGGGATCGCGGGCCCCATGAAGACTCACGCCGAGGACCCGGGCAAGGCGAGCGCGGCGCTCGCCGGCAAGAAGGTCAACCTCACCGCAGCCGCCGTGACGAAGCAGGAAGGCACCATCGGGGCAGTGGACGCGACCGGCTTCACGTTCGACTACGAGGTCGGCGGCAAGTCGATCTCCCTGTTCGTGCCCTGGACCAGTGTCCAGATCATCAGCATCCACAAGTGATCCTTTGACACTCGTGAAGGCGGAGACGGCCGCGCCGGGTTAATCTCTCGCGTTGGAGGGAAGACCCGATGCGGTCCTTCGTCGCCGCCTTCACGCTCGTCGCGCTCGCGGGGTGCTCCACGACCGGGCACTACGCGTCGCACCCGGCCGATCACGACCAGGCTTACACCGAGGACCTGCCCGAGGCTCCGGCCTGGAAGGCGCAGCCGATCGGCTCGAAGCCGACGCTCTCGCAGATCCAGGGCGACTGCGAGGGGATCCTCTTCGCGAAGGGGCCCGCCTGCTCCGAGGCCTCGAAGGCGATCCTCTACGAGGGCGAGGCCGGCGCGCCGCCCGCGGTCAAGAACGCCGCCCCCGGTCTCTACCAGGCGTCGCTCCCGGTCGAGCGCGGCCTCCACGGGTTCAAGGGCCCCGCGCTCAAGGTCACCGAGGCCCAGCCGACGCTCGAGGTCCGCGCCTGGATCAACACGGGCCAGGGCTTCAAGCGGCACCACCTCCACTACCTCGACGCGAAGCTCGTGAGCGTCGTCGTCGAGTAGAGGTGACAGCCGGACGCTCGCGCCGCGTCTCTGTCGCTTCGAAGCGGAGGCGCGCGCATGCGGGTCCTGGCGATCGGTGACATCCACGGCTGCGCGGAGGCTCTCGATGCCCTCCTCGCGGCCGTGGCGCCCACGGGCGACGACCTCGTCGTCACGCTCGGCGACTACGTGGACCGTGGCCCGCGGTCGCGGGAGGTGATCGAGCGGCTCATCGCGCTCCACGCGACGGGCCGCCTCGTCGCTCTCCGCGGGAATCACGATCAGATGATGCTCGACGCGCGCACGGGCGACCCGGCGAAGCTCTGGTGGCTCGACGACTACGGCGCCGACACGCTCGCGTCCTACGCGCGCGGGGGCGCGAAGGGGTCGCTCGACGACGTGCCCGAGGCGCACTGGGACTTCCTCGAGGCGAAGTGCCGCGACTGGTTCGAGACCGACACGCACTTCTTCGTGCACGCGAACGCGTACCCCGACATCCCCTTCGACGAGCAGCCGGTGTACATGCTCCGCTGGGAGTCGTTCGGCGAGCCCGCGCCGCACTCGTCGGGGAAGGTCATGGTCTGCGGCCACACGTCGCAGAAGAGCGGCCGCCCGAAGAACGTCGGCCACGCGGTGTGCATCGACACCTTCGCGCACGGCGGCGGATGGCTCACCTGCCTCGACGCCTCGAGCGGGCGCATCTGGCAGGTGAGCGAGAAGCGCGAGGTCCAGAACGCCTGGCTGGACGACTTCGCGGAGGGATAATCGGCGCCCTTCCGGAGGTCTCATGCGCGTTGCTCGTGCTCTCTTGGCCGTCGCCGTCGTCGCTCTCGCGCCGCGTGTCGCCGCGGCCGAGGTCCGCTGCGTCGCCATCAGCCAGGACGGCAAGCACGTCGCCGCGTGCACGAACGAGAAGACCGTCGAGATCTGGGAGCTCCCGTCGGGGAAGCTCCTCCACACGCTCAAGAACGCGAACGAGACGGACACGCTCGCGTTCGCGCCGGACGGGAAGACGCTCGTCGTCGGGACGCACGAGGCGCCGGGCTTCCTCGTGCAGTACTCGGTGGCGGACGGGAAGGAGCTGAGGACGGAGAAGCTCGGCGACCTCTCCGCGCTCGCGCTCGCGTACTCGCCGGATGGAAAGAAGCTCCTCGTGGGCGGCATGTCGGGCCTCCTCAAGCTCTACGACGCGGCGACGTTCAAGGAGCTGCTCGACTTCAAGGGCCCCGAGATCAACGAGAACACCGTCGTCTGGGCGCCGGACGGCAAGACGATCGCGGCGGGCTGCTACGACAAGGGCATCCGGATCTACGACGCCGACTCGGGCAAGCTCAAGGCGACCCTCGAGGACTGCGGCGACTCCGTGGACGAGCTCGAGTTCACGAAGGACGGCAAGGTCCTCGCCTCGGTGGACCACACGGGGACCGTCCGGCTCTGGGACGTCGCCACCGGCAAGGAGACCGGGAAGATGAAGGGCGACGAGTACCAGACGGTCGCGCTCGCGCTCTCGCCCGACGGCAAGTTCATCGCGTGGGGCGGCAAGGACGGGACGATCAACATCTGGGACCGCGCGACCGTGAAGGAGGTCGCCGTCCTCGACGGGAAGAACTCGCTCGTGAAGTCGATGGTCTACACGCCCGACGGGAAGTTCATCGTCGTGGGCGACGGGAACGGGTACGTCCGCGTCGTCGAGGTCGACACGAAGACGAAGACGCTCCGCGTGCCGAAGTGACCTACTTCCCGATCACCGACCCCACGAGCGCCTGCGCCTCGCCGATGAGACGGGCGAGGTGCTCCTCGCCCTTGAAGCTCTCGGCGTAGAGCTTGTAGACGCTCTCCGTGCCCGACGGCCGCGCCGCGAACCAGCCGTTCTTCGTGCTCACCTTGAGCCCGCCGATCGACGCGCCGTTCGCCTTCGTGAGCATGCCCTCGATCGGCTCGCCGGCGAGCTCCTTCGCCTTCACCTGCTCGGGCGACAGCTTCGCGAACGCGGCCTTCTGCTCGGGCGTCGCGGGCGCATCGATCCGCTTGTAGACCGGCTCGCCGAGCTCCTTCGTGAGGTCCTTGTAGAGAGCGCCCGGGTCGCGGCCCGTCTTGGCGAGCATCTCCGCGGCGAGGAGGCCGAGGATCAGGCCGTCCTTGTCCGTGCTCCAGACGGTGCCGTCGCGGCGGAGGAAGGACGCCCCGGCGCTCTCCTCGCCGCCGAACCCGAGCGAGCCGTCCACGAGGCCGTCCACGAACCACTTGAAGCCGACGG
>CAZYLP010000524.1:0-6325 GCA_964648345.1 uncultured Planctomycetota bacterium | reverse complement strand
GTCGGTGTTGCCGCCGAGGTCGCAGAAGTGGCAGCCCGCCTGGATCGCGGCGCGCGTGAGCGCGAGGTTGAAGGTGTAGGGCACGGCCGAGAGGCAGGCCTGGATCCCCGTCAGCGTCTTCACGACCGACGCCTCGTCCTTCACGTCGACCTTCGTCGCGCGCGCGACGTCGCGGCCCGCGAGCTCGTTCACGCGGCGTGCGGCCTGGGCGGCGCGCTCCTGGTCGAAGTCGGCGAGGACGACCTGCTCGGCGTCGCCGAAGCGGGCCATGTCGTAGGCGGCGGCGGTGCCCTGGCGGCCGGCGCCGAGGACGGCGTAGCGGTACTTGGGCACGCGGAGATGCTACGGAGAGGTCGCGGAGGACGTCAAGGTAGGGTCGGAGAGATGTCGTATGGTTCTGTTAATGTTCGGGTCGCTGCTTCGCAGCGGAACGCAGAGGCGCAGAGCCCGCAGAGGGCGCAGAGGAGTCGAAGGTTGGAAGAACCGACGGTCGAGAATGAGTGGACACAGAAGATCCTCGCCGCGGCGATCGAGGTTCACCGAGTGCTCGGTCCCGGATTGCTCGAGAGAACGTACCAGGAGGCGCTCAAGATCGAGTTCACGCTGAGGGGGATTCCGTTCGAGCACGAGGGCCGATTCCCGGTCGTCTACAAGGGGAAGACCCTGAACATGCAACGATTCGATCTCAAGGTCGCTGACCTAGTGATGCTCGAGCTCAAGGGACGCGAGAAGGTACCCGAGATCGCGAAGCCCAAGATGGTCTCGTACCTGCGATTCTCGAAGTGTCGCGTCGGGCTGATCATCAACTTTCACAAAGCGACGCTCATCGCCGGCGTCGATCGGGTCGTTCTCACCGAGCCCTGACGAGCTCGAGATGACTCCTCTGCGTCCTCTGCGCCTCTGCGCCTCCGCGTTTTCAACGTCAGGAACGCTTCTCCACGCTCCCAAACGAGCTCAGTGCCCTCGCCGTTTCTTCTCCGCGGCCTCCCAGGGCCGGATCGTGGCCTTCGGCGTCCGCTTCGTCTGGTGCCCGAACGGGAGCACCGTCTGCACCCTCGGCGGCAGCCCTTCGTCGCCGACCCTCGGACACTCGTCGAACAGCGCGACGCGGTTCTTCCCCCGCCACTTCGCGTAGTAGAGCGCCCGATCGGCCTTCTTGTAGACGCCATCGTGCTCGGCAGGCGTCTCGATCCAGGGGCCCGTCCACGCGACGCCGACCGAGACGGTGACCGGCCACCCATCGAGCAGCTCGAGGTCGCACACGGTCTGGCGGAGCCGCTCCGCGACCTTGACCGCATCCTGCGGCGAGCAGCCGACGAGGAGGACCGCGAACTCCTCGCCGCCGACGCGGAACACGCGGTCGCCCGCGCTCGTGCGGAGCGCCTTGCCGACGGCGCGGAGGACGACGTCGCCCGCCGAGTGGCCGAGCGTGTCGTTGATCTGCTTGAAGTTGTCGATGTCGAGGAGGAGGAGCGCGTAGCGAGTCGTCGCCGAGCGCCTCCGCTCGAAGTGATGCCGGTTCCACGCGAGCGTGAGCGGGTCGCGCGTGAGGGGATCGATCTCGGCGCGGTAGTACTCGCGAAACGAGAAGGCCCCGTTCTTCAGGGCGACCCCGAACGCGGAGAAGATCCGCAGCAAGGACATGGTGGGCGCGACCCTTCGTCATTTGTATCGACTGGAACGCGGAGGTTCCTGAACCCCTGCCACCCCCCATGGCGCTTTGGTCGCTGAAGGAATAAAACGTTCCCCATGTTCACCTGCTCCTCGTGCGGGTACGAAGCGAACCCCGACAGCGCTCCTGCCTGCTCTCTCTGTGGCACGAAGAAGCCCGGCGCCGGCGGATCGGCCGTCCGCACCGCGCCCTCCAAGCCCGCGGCCGGCATGGACGACGAGCTGGCCAACGCCGCGAAGGCCGTCGCCGAGTCGGCCGACTCCGCACCGCCCCCGCCGAAGGCGAGCGCCAAGGGTGGCGCCAAGGCCGCGCCGCGCGGAGCCGTCGCGACCGAGACCCACACGGGCATCCTCAGGATGCCGGACCAGCCGCCCGACCTCGCGAACCCGACCACGATGCTGGGCGCGTTCCTCGGAACCCTCGTCGGCTACTTCTTCTCCTACAGCCACAACGGCCACTTCCCGGCCGGGTTGGTCGAGCTGCTCCCCATGATCGGGTGCGCGGTGGTCTTCGGGCTCATCGCGCGCCTCGTGGTCGCGAACATGCTCGAGCAGCAGCTGACGGTCCAGGCCAAGGAGTCGTTCGGCGGCCCCGTCGCCAGCGTCGTCGGGATCGGCTTCGTCGTCTTCACGATCTTCGCGTTCTGGCAGGGGAGCAAGGCCGGGCCCGCCCAGGGCAACGAGCCCGTGGCCACGGGGGCCGTCGGCAAGGACGGCAAGGTCCTCGCCGAGCACGTCGTCCTCCTGACGCCGTGGAACCTGAAGCTCAAGAACGAGAAGCACGTCGTCTTCACGCGCGCGGGCGTGACGCTCGACATCCCGTGCGCGCCGCTCACGGAAGCCAACGTGCGCGACATCCAGAAGGCGATGGGGCTCCCCCAGGCCGACATCGAGCGCCTCTGCGCCGAGGACCCGTGCCCGCCCGGGATGCAGCTCCCGGCCGACTTCACGATCGACCGCTTCCTCGAGCAGCTCGGACCCGTCTACGGCGTCCAGAAGGACACGCAGTCGAAGCCCGTGCCCGGGAAGATCGGGCTCACGCGCCGCCGGATCAACGGGACCGAGGAGCAGCTCTCGGTCTCCGACCGCGCCCGCACCGTGGCCGAGCTCGCGGCGGCGCTCCCGAAGGGCGTCAAGCTCTGGGTCGCCGTCGCGCTGGGCCTCCCGCCCCACACGGGCCAGCCGCCCGAGCACGACTCCTGGGTGAACGAGCTCCTCGAGAAGTACGGCCCGACCAACTGACTCAGCCGAGCTCGGCGAGCTCGCGCTGAGCGGCGGCCGCGATCACGGGCTCGCCCGACGCCTCGGCGATCTCCTTCGCCATGCGGAAGCCCGCCTTCGCGGTCTCGCGCTTGCCGAGGACCTTCGCGCACGTCGCGGAGTGGAGCGTCGTCCGGGCGAGGAGGCGCGGGGTGTTCGTCGCGGCGTCGGTCGCCGCCTTCGCGGCCTGGAGCGCGGCCTCGCCGTTCTTCGCGGCGAGCTCGAGCGAGGAGAGCTCGAGGAGCGACTCGACGTGGAGGGTCACGTCCCTCTCGGCCTCCGCGCTCTCGCGAGCGACCTTCGCCTGGGCGCGGGCCTTCTCGATGTCGCCCGCGCGCCGGGCCACGAGCGCGATGCGCAGCCGGGTCGCGATCGCGTCCTTGTTCGCCTTGCGGGCGAGGTCGGAGGCGAGCGCCTGGTCGAGCCGATCGAGCGCGCCCGCGTGGTCGCCCATGTCGGACAGGACGACGCCCAGGTTGTGGAGCGCCTGCCCGCGGAGCGGCGACTCACCGGGGCTGACCGACAGCGCGCGGAGGAGCGCCGCCTTCGCGAGGTCCTTGTCGCCGCCCAGGTGCGCGGCGGCCGCGGCGTGGACCAGGAAGAGTGCCTCGTTCGCCGGATCGCTCGACTTCTCCCCGGCGGCGCGCGGCGCGTGGGCCTTGCGGTCGCCCGCGGCCTGGATCGCCCCGCCCGCGAGCGCCGCCGCGGTGAGGTGCGACGCGATGGCGCTCTCGAAGTCGCCGACGGCCGCGGCGAGCGTGCCCGCCCGATCCTCCACGGCCGCGCGGAGGCCCGCCTCGTTCGAGGCGCCGAACGCCTCGGCGGCCGCGACGAGGTCGCCGCGGGCGCCCGGGATCTCGCTCATGTCCTGGCGGATCAGGGCGCGGCGCTCGAGAGCGCGGCCCTTGTGCGACGGGCCGAGCGGGGTCGCGACGTCCACGGCCTGGTCCATGGCCGCGCGCGCGCCCTTCTTGTCGCCCGCGAGGAGCCGGGCGAGGGAGACGATCCTCAGCGCCTCGAGGCGCGTCACCGGCTCGATCGCCGGGTCGAGGAGCGGCTGGAGCGACGCGAGCGCTCCCTTGATGTCGCCCTTCTGGAGCTTCTGCGCGGCCTCCGCGAGCGAGCGCCTCAGCGTCTCCATGCGAGGCCTTTCCTCAACGCGTCGATCGCCTCGTCGAGGCCATCGAGGGTGAGCTCGAACATGGGGAAGATCCCCGCGATCGTCGAGACCGTCGGGTGGTCCCACGCGTAGCGGGGCATCGGGTTCAGCCACACCGAGCGCGGGATCTTCTTCCGCACGCGCTCGAGCGTCTCGACGGACGGCGGCTCGTCGGGCGCCCAGTACTCGATCCCGCCCGCGTGCCCGAGGAGCTCGGACGGCGCCATGCACGCGTCGCCAACGATGATGAGCCGCTCGTCGTTCGCGGACTCGAGGAGGACGTGGTCGAGCTTCTCGCCCTGGCCGCGCGCGATGTCCTTGTAGAGGCGCCCGTAGATCGAGTTGTGGAAGTAGTACGTCCGATAACGCTTGAACTTCCCCGCCTTGCTCGCGGCCGAGAACAGCCGCTCGGCGAGGCGGCGGAACGGCTCCATGGAGCCGCCCACGTCGCACATGAGCGTCAGGTGGACCGAGTTCCGCCGCTCGGGGCGGAACGCGAGCTCGATCTCACCGCCGTTCGCGCACGTCTTGTCGATCGTGCCGTCGAGGTCGAGCTCGTCCGGGATCCCTTCGCGGAGGAGGCGGCGGAGCTTCCTCAGCGCGAGCGTCATCTGCCTCACGTCGAGGGTCACGTCCGAGCGCAGGTTCCTGAAGCGCCGCCGCTCGGCGTCGCGGATCGCGGAGCGCGTGCCCTGCTCGCCGTCCGCGCCGTCGGACGCCTTCTTCTCCTTGTTCGGCTTCCCGGGCCCCTCCTCGCCACCCTCGCCGGCCCCGGGCTCCTCGCCCTTGCCCATGCGCTCCTGGAGGAGCTCGAGGAGCTCTTCGTAGGTGAGCCCTTCGAGCTTCTCGAGGTCCTCCTCGGTCAGGTACTTCGCGAAGGCCTGCTTCGCGAGGGCGCGGAGGAGCTGGGCCTTGAGCTCGGCCGGCGCCTGCGCGCCCTTCAGGTACTCGTAGAACGCGAGGTCGAACTTGTCGAGCTGCGACTCGCGCTTGACGAGGAGCGCCTTCGCGAGGTGGTAGAGCTCGCGCGGGCTCCCGTCGGCGATCCCGCGCTCGAGGCCCTCGAGGAAGGCGACCCACTCGGTCGGCGAGACGGGGACGCCGCGCGATCGGAGGAGGTAGAGGAGGTCCGTGAACACGCCGCCATTCTAGCTCGGAAGAGAGGTGAACAGATCGACCCGTTCGTGCCGATAAGTGTCCTCGTTGGAGGAGCACACCATGCTCAGGCTGCGATTCGCCGGTGCGGCGATCATTCTCATGGGGGCGGGGTGTGTCCCGCTCACGGATTACCGGAAGCTCGAGGAGCGCTTCAAGCTCCAGGAGGGCTACGTCCAGAAGCACAAGGACGAGATCACCGAGTTCCAGAAGCGCGAGCAGATGCTGACGATGCAGCGCATCCAGCAGCAGAAGGACCTCGAGATCTCGATGGCTCGCCTCGCCAAGTCCGAGGCGATACGGAAGGAGCTCGAGGCCAACAAGGGCAAGCCGATCTACGTCGAGGCCTCGATCGCGAAGGAAGGCTCGAGCACGGCGCTCGGCGGCTTCAAGATCAACCACGACACGGGCGGGATCGTGCTCGAGCACGACGTGCTCTTCGCGTCCGGCCAGCACGTGCTCAAGGAGTCGGGGAAGAGGGTCCTCGGCGAGCTGATCCACAAGCTGAACGGCCCCGAGTTCTCGCGGTACTGCATCCGGATCGACGGCCACACGGACGACACGCCGGTGGTCAAGACCGTGAAGGAGAACCACGACAACTGGGAGCTCGGCTTCAAGCGGGCGAAGGCGGTCCTCGACTTCATGGTCTCGAAGGGCGTCGCGCAGGACCGGTGCTTCCTCGCGTCCTTCAACTGCTTCCGCCCGATCGCGGCGGTCTCCATGAAGATGCCGTCCAAGAAGACGACGCCGACCAAGAAGGGTGAGAAGGACAAGCACCCGCACCCGACGAAGGTCTCGGCGGGCGACAGCTCGAGCCGCGCGCAGAACCGGCGCGTCGAGATCGTCCTCTTCGACCGCAAGGGCTAGTCAGAGAGCGCGGAGGAGCGATCCTCCCGTCTTCGAACGCAGAGACGCAGAGACGCGGAGGCGCAGAGGGGTGGCAACCACCCTTCTGCGCCTCGTGCGTTCCTTGCCTCAGCGCGGGCCCTTCTCGTTGAGGAGGCGATTATTGAGTGCGTTGTCCGCCTTGTCTATCGTGGACTTGTTGTACTTCTCGCGGTCGATGACCGAGGACGGCTG
>CAZYLP010000523.1:0-6346 GCA_964648345.1 uncultured Planctomycetota bacterium | reverse complement strand
GCCCGAGCTCGTCTCCGAGCTCCGCGACCGCGCGAAGCTCGGCGTCGCCTCGAAGCTCCGCCAGCGCGCGGAGTGGGACACGCGCGCCGAGCGCGTCGTCTCGGGAGTCTTCGGCTTGAACGGCTCGTGGGCGCCGGGCGTCCTCGCCGACGCGCGCGCCGCCGCCGAGGGCGCGATCAAGAAGCGCCGCGTGAAGCGGGGCGAGCCTCTCGCCCGGGTCCGTGCCGCGAACGGAGTCGTCACGGCCGTCGCCTGCGCGCGCGAAGCGGGTCTCGTCTTCCTCGGCCTCTCGAACGGCGAGGTCCACCGCTTCGACGCCGAGGATCGTTCGATCATGGCGCTCTCGCTCAAGCACGCCCCGGTGACCGCGCTCTCGTGCGACCCGACGGGCCGGATCATCGTCGCGGTGCGCGGCGAGGGCGCGCAGGCCGAGCTCGCGAGCTACTCGCGCCGCGGCGACGGGCCCTACTTCCAGATCGAGAGGGTCGTCTGGCCGGCGACCGGCGACGTCGTCCTCTCGAACGTGAGCGACGCCACGCGCACGCCGCGGATCGTCGCGTGGAACGGGACCGACCTCCTCCTCCTCGACTGCCCGCAGTTGAGGACCGTCCGCACGCTCGACCCGGGCGAGGACCCGCCCGCCGCGCTCCTCATCGCGGGCGACGGGCCGCGCGCGCCCGACGGCGCGCTCGCCTTCGCGGAGCAGCGCGTGACCCAGCGCCCCTTCTCGGTCCACCTCGGCTGGACGCCCGAGGTCCCGAGCGGGCTCGGCCTCCACGCGCCTTCGGTCTCGTGGTTCGAGCCCGACGAGGACACGCTCGAGGTCGCCGGTCTCTCCAACTCCGGCCGCCTCTCGTGGTGCTCGATCGACCTCGCCGGCTGGGCCGATCGTGCGAGCGTCGCTCACCGCGCGGCGGGTTACCTCGCCGTCACGCTCACCGCCTCGCACAGGATCGCCGCGGTCACGGCCTCGGCGATCGAGTGGCTCGACGTCTCGACGTTCGAGATCGAGCGCGCCTCGGTCACGCCCCTCGAGGACTGCCGTGCCGTCGCTTGCTTCTCCCTGCCACGGACCCGCGAGCTGGCCGTCATCACGGCCGATGCCCGCGTCATCTGCGCTCGCCTCCCGTAGTCAGCGGGCGTGGATGAGCGTTCTCATCGTTTGAAAGCACGGAGGCACGAAGGTCACGGAGACACGGAGCAGCTTCCTCGCAACTAGGCGTGGATGAGCGATCCGAACGTTTCGAACGCGGAGGCGCAGAGACGCAGAGGCGCGGAGAGGCGGTGACCACCCCTCTGCGTCTCTGCGCCTCTGCGCCTCTGCGAAGAAGGACAAGAGGGACGCTCCTCCACGTCAGGACTCGAGCGTTCTCTCCGTGGAGCGTGCTCATCGCCGCGATGCCCGCGACGACGAGGACGGACGATGGCAAGGGCGTCAGCCGAGACGCGCGCCGAGGAGAGATCCGAGCGCGCACAGGCCGAGCGAGCCCGCGACGCTGACGAGACCGAGGAGGAACGGCCGCTCGGCCTCGAGGACCTCGTTCGTGAAGGTCGAGAAGGTGGTGTAACCGCCGAGGAAGCCCGTCCCGAGGAGGAGGTGGAGGCCGTGCGCCGAGGGCGCCGCTCCGTGGAGGAGACCGAGGAGCGCGCTCCCGCTCAGGTTGATCGCAACCGTCACCCACGCTCGCGCCCGCGGCGCCAAGAGAGCGCCGACTCCTGCACGCGCGAGGGCACCGAGCGAGCCGCCGACCGCGACGGCGGCCGCCTCCGCGGGAGCACGCCATGCCGCGGCCGACGTGATCGCGACGGCGACGACGGAGGCAGAGAGGAGCGGCGGAGGACCGGCGAAGCGCACGCTCGCGACGCCACGAAGCGCTCGCTGGCCGATCCACGCGGCAGCGAGGCCCGCCGCGAGCGTCGCCGCGACGTAGCCCGCGGCGAGCGGGAGCTCTCTCCTCGACGCGAGCGCGTGGACGTCGAGAGCGAACGTCGAGAACGTCGTGAAGGACCCGCAGAACCCCGCCCCGACGAGCGCGCGCCAGAGCGGGTCGGGGCGCTCGCTCGAACGCTCGACGGCGAGGAACGCGCCGAGGAGCGCGCTGCCGACGACGTTGACCGCGAGAGTGCCCCAGGGACCCGGGAGCGCGAGACCCCCGAGATAGCGGAGGAGCGCTCCGGCCACGGCGCCGGCGACGATCGAGACGATGAGCACGTCGCGACTTTAACTTCAGGATTCGGGGGTTCGTGCGCCGATCCACCGGATTCGGCGCGCCACGTTTGGCGCGAGACGATGGCGGTCCGTTCGTCACGGAAGTTAAATTTGCGCGCTGCTCGCCGAGGGCGGTCTGGTCGTTGCTCCCTCCCGCGCCGAACGGGTCGATCGGTCAGGGAGAGATGAGAACAGCTGCCTTCGTAGCCGGGGTGGTCCTCTCGGGCTGCCTCCTCGCTTCAGGTGCCGGTTGCGCGCGTCGCGGAGGCGGCGCCGCGTTCGCGCAGGGCTCGACGAGCCCCGCGGTGACGGCCTCGCCCGAGGTCGTCCTGCAGGTCGGCCCCGGCCTCACGGCCACGGTCGCCTCGCGCGTCGAGGCGCTCGTCCGGGGCGCGACGACGCGCCCGGTGCGGGTCGAAGCGGCGAGTGCGAGCGTGGGATCGCTCGGCTCGGGCTCGCTCGTCATCGCCCTCGGCGAGACGAGCACGACGCGCGCGCTCGTGACGTCGGCCGAGGTCGCGGCGCTCGGCTCCGAGGGTTTCATCCTCCGCTCGAAGACCGACAAGGGCGTGACGACCGTCGCGACCGACGGCCCGGGCGTCCGCTTCGGGACCTACGCGCTCCTCGAGGAGCTCGGCTTCGCCTTCCTGCATCCGCTCGCCCCGACGAAGCCCGCGGAGCTCTCGGCGCCGGCGAGCCCGCTCGACCGCACGGAGGAGCCGCGCTGGCCCTTCCGCGGGATCCACCTCCACACCATGCACCCGACCGAGCTCACGGAGCTCCTCAACGGCTGGGGCGTGGGCGACCCGAACGACCAGGCGAGCTTCGCCTCGATGCTCCCCGAGTGGGACCTCGTCTGCGAGTGGGCGGTCGCGAACAAGCTCAACCGCATCGAGTGGTTCCTCCTCGCCGCGACGTCGTGGCAGTCCTTCGCGGGCGGCACGACGCGGCAGGCGCGCCTCGCCGAGATCGTGGCGCGCGCCCACGCGTGGGGCTTGAAGGTCGGCGCGGACGTGCCGTTCGCCCTCCGCCAGCAGCACGCGTGGACCATGATCGAGAAGTTCGGCAACCGCGCGCAGGAGCTCGCCCAGATCCGCGCGCGCGTCGCGTGGCTCGACCAGGCCGGGTTCGACTTCGTCGGCACGGAGATGGGGACGAGCGAGTTCACGCCGACCGAGGACCGCGAGATGGTCGCGTGGATGGACGAGCTCGCCGCGGCGACCGACGCGATCGGGATGCGCTGCTACGTGAAGGCGCACTGCTCGACGGGACAGTTCGCGAAGAACTACCCGGACCCGCTCACGGGCGGCCAGCTCAACTACAACTACCTCGTCCGCGTCGCCGACCCGCGCCTCGGTGTCTACCCGCACACGGTCCAGATGTACGGGCTCGACGACCCGGCGCCGACCTACGGCAACGTGGACTTCGACTACGTGCGCACGTTCCTCCAGGAGGAGGCGGGCCGCCGCGAGGTCGTCTGGTACCCCGAGACGGCGTACTGGGTGAGCTACGACGTGGACGTGCCGCTCTTCCTCCCCGTCTACGCGGAGCGGCGCCTCCACGACCTCCGGCTCATCGCGAGCGACGAGCGCGCCGGGAGGGTCGGGCGCGGCGCGCGCGCCGGCGGGCGGATCGACGGGCAGATGACCTTCTCGAGCGGCTGGGAGTGGGGCTACTGGCTGAACGACGTCGTCGCCGCTCGCGCGTCGTGGCAGCCCTACGAGAACGAGCCGAGCGACGAGGCCGCCCTCGAGAAGCTCCTCGAGCCGCTCGTCCGCGTGCTCGGAGCCGCGGGGCCGGACGCGCGGCGCTCGCTGCTCGAGGTCTGCCGGAGCCAGAACGACCTCCTCATCCACGGGCGCGTGAACGGCGCCACGCCCTCCGCGATCGAGAAGCGGAACGGCATCGCTTACATCCAGGGCTGGGAGGCGTTCGACGACCTCGCCTGCTCGCTCGACGGGATCGTCCCTCTCCACGAGACGCA
Source organism: uncultured Planctomycetota bacterium (assembly GCA_964648345.1). Taxonomy (GTDB): domain Bacteria; phylum Planctomycetota; class J058; order J058; family JACQDU01; genus CAZYLP01. The sequence goes on along the minus strand of CAZYLP010000523.1, from coordinate 2,153 downwards.
GCCCGCGAAGCTCGGGCTCGTGGACATGCGCCTCGCCGCGTTCACCGGGAAGGGCCCCGACTACACGACGCACGTCGAGCCTCTCCTCGCGGCCATGAGCGCGGACTTCACGAAGCACTCGGCCGACATCGACGCCCTCCGCGCGAAGGCGCCCGCGACCGCGCGCGATCTCCTCGACGACATGGCGGACGCCGCGGCCATGACGGCGCTCCGCGCGCGGCAGGTCCACGGCCTCTACGACTACGTCGCCGGCGGGATGACCCCGAGCGCGGCCGCGAAGGCTCGACTCCAGGACGCGCGAAACGCGCTCGACGCGGCGCTCCTCGTCGTCCAGGGCCGCGAGCCGCGCTACCGCGTCCCCGCCGATCGGATCGCCGGGTGGCGGAAGAACCCGACGTCGTACGCCTTCACGTACCTCTGGACGGTGCGCTCGCTCCACTACTGGTGGCGCGACGAGGTGAAGGCGGTGGACATGCCGCTCAGTCCGTTCGAGATGAACCTCATGAGCCCGACCGACATCGCGCTCGGAGAGAACGCGTTCATCCCGTTCCTCAAGGCCGCGCGCGCGTGGGGCAACGCGAAGGGCTTCGGCTTCATCACGCAGGGGCTCGCGGAGCCGGCGAACGAGCCGGTCTATCTGCCGAGCGGCCCGAACGACGTCCGCAAGCGTCCCTGAGGCCGTCGCGAGAACCGATTTTGCCACAGAGGACACAGAGGACACAGAGAGTTGGCGATACCAACGTGGATGGCCGTTCCTCACTCTCGAGAAGAGTGAAGCAGTGTCATCCACTCCTCTGTGCTCTCTGTGACCTCTGTGGCAAAAGTGGAACGCCTAGGACGCCCATTCGAAGTCGGCGACGACCGCGAGGTGATCCGACGGCTCTCCCGGGCCAGGGAGGGGCGTGCCGACTTCGATCGCTCGAAGCGGCCGCGGCTTCCCGACGAGATCCTGGGTCGCGAAGAGGAAGTCGATCTTCTTCAAGCGCTCGTTTGAGTTCGCGGTGTACGCATCGTCCGGGTAGGGGCACCGGAGCCCGCGCGCGACGATCCGCTTGATGACCTCGGTCTCCGGCATCGCGTTGAAGTCGCCGCACGCGATCCAGGAGCGGCCCGGGTCGCGGTGGATCCGGTCCACGAGCTCGGTCGTCTGGAGGATCCCGTGACTCCCCTCGAGGGGAGTCTCCGGGGTCTGCCACTTGATGTGGGTGTTCGCGACGGTGAACGGCCGGCCCTCGTGCTCGAGCTCGACGAGGAGCGCCACGTGGCCCGAGCCGTCGGCGTAGAAGAGCCGCTCGAGCGAGCGGAAGGGGAGCTTCGCCTTCCGGTGGTAGGTCGCGCACCCGTCGGGCTTGTTGCCCGCCTTCTTGAGGTAGATCGCGGAGTAACCACGCGGCTCGAGCCGCTTCTTCACGAGCTCGAAGATCGAGGGCTCGCACTCCTGGAGGCAGAGCACGTCCGCGTCGAGCCGCTCGAGGTGGTCGACGAGCGCGGGCCAGCGCCACCTGGGCTCGAGGTGCTCGACCTTCGAGTGAGGGAAGTACTCGGGTTTGATGTACGAGTCGGCGAGGATGTTCTGCGAGGCGACGCTGAAGCTCACGGCTACGCCTTCGGCGGACCGCTCTTGATCGTCGCGAGCGCCTCGCCGATCCGCGCGATGCCCTGAGCGACGGCGGCGATCCCATCGCCGTTGATCGTGACCGCCTTGAGCTCCTTGGGCGCTGGCATCTTCGACATGACCTCGGGGAGCTGCTCCACGAGCCGCGCCTGGAGCGCGATCGGCGCGAGGTCGTTCTCGAGCTTCCGCCGCGCGGCGTCGAGCGCGAGCTGCCGCTCGGCTTCGCGCTTCGCGGCCTCGGCGCGGAGCTCGGCCTGGTCGAGCTCGTTCTTCAAGCGCTGGACGCTGAGCTCGGACTCCTTGGCGAGCCGCTCGGCCTCGAAGGCCACGCGCTGAGCGAGGGAGTCGGCCTCGATCTTCGCGCGGCGGATCTTCTCGCCCTGCTCGCGGTCGTAGGCCTCGGACTGGGCGCGCGCCTGCTTCGCGGCGATCGTGGACTGCGTCTCGATCTGCTCCGTCGAGCGGGCCTTCTCCTCCTCCGCCTCGCGGCGGCGGACGATCGACTCGTTCTCGAGCTCGGCGAGGCGCGCTTCCTTGG
>CAZYLP010000522.1:1091-6348 GCA_964648345.1 uncultured Planctomycetota bacterium | reverse complement strand
TCATGTCGTGGTCATCGACAATCTGGCAACTGGCCGCCGCGAGCATCTTGAAGACGGCCGCGTAGCCGATCGGATCCGCGACGCCGCCCGCGTAACGATAGGAGTCGGTCGCGGAGTCGTGGAAGAACTTCGACTCGCCCGCGCCCGAGACGAGCACGAAGGTGTCCTTCGACTCGGCGCGCGCGCAGAGGTCGATCCCCTCGAGCACCGCCACGTCCCGCGCGACCTCGGCGGCGCTCTGGGGCTGGCAGTGGATCGCGACCGCGGAGAGGATCCCCGCGAGCTTGAAGGCCACGTCGCGCGGCCCCGAGATCGCCTTGGTCGAGGACCAACCGCGCGACGCGAGGTGCTTCTCGAGCGAGACGATCTTGCCCTCGCTGAGCGTGTGGCCGTGGTCGGAGATCACGACGATCTCGAGGTCGCGGCCGTTCCGCGCGCGGAAGTCGTCCTTGAGCGCCTTGAGCTCGTCCTCCATGACCTCGAGGAGCTCCTCGAGCCGCTCGCGCCCGCGCATGTGGGAGAGCGAGTCCGTCTCGAGCGAGTACGCGAACGCGGTCGTCGAGGAGTCGTGGTCCGCGCACTCGCGGATCAGGGTCTTCATGTGCGACTTCGCGGCCATGAAGGGCGCGACGTAGGAGAGGCCGTGGCTGATCAGGCCGTGGATCCTGTGGTGCATGCGCTTCTCGTAGCGCGTGCCTGCCATCTCCTCGGCGTTGCCGCCGACGCCCTTGTTGAGGTCGTTCGAGAAGTAATAGGACTGGTAGCCCGGGTCCGGCCCGAGGTCGAGGAGCCCGGACCACCCGGGGTTCGAGAGCGACGGGAAGGTCCCGACCATGCGCGAAGCCGGGTGGAAGTCGCGGAGCTTCCCCTTCTGCTGGAGGTCGGCCACGACCCGGTGAGCGAGGCCGTCGAGACAGAGGACGAGCCGTCGCATCTTCGTCGGCCCGCCCGAGGACTTGCTCGTGGCGGGGCTCGCGAAGAGGAGCGAAGCGAGAAGTAAGAGGACGACAGCTCGACCGAGGCGCGTCCGGCGAAGGGGCTTCATGCCCCGGTCGAGAGAGAAACGAACGTGCCGTGGATGACGCAGCGAGCGGAGACCGCACGCTCACAACGACTTCCGCTCCAAGCGTCTCGTGACCTGCGTCCCCGGATCTGGAAGACGGTCGCGGGGCCCGCCTCCATCGGGTGGCGCCATCAGGGCCCGCGGTGGAGGACGAGCCTCCTCTCGAAGGGGTCGATCGTGAAGACTCCGAGCCGCGCGAGGAGCGTCGCGCTCGCGAGCGCGAGCGGCTCGTTCGCGGCGAGCGTCCCGCCCTTGTGGACGACGAGCCGGACACCGAGGATCGCGGCGGGCCCGACGCGAAGGCCGAGCGGCGCGTGCGCATCGGCCGCGTCGAGGAGCTGGCACCGCTCGAAGCCGCCCCTGCCCGCGAGGCGCATCGTCCCGCGATCCACTCGCTTCACGCCGCGAGCCTCGAGCGCGGCGACGACCGCCTGGTTCACGTCGAGGAGCGGCTCTCTCTCCATGTAGGCCGCGCCCGTGTCGAGGCGGCACGGGAGCACCAGGCCCGCGAGCTCGACCCGCGCGGCCGGCATGTTGAACGGGTACTCGAGCGGCACGTTCACGTCGCCCGGCCGCCACTCCCTCTCCTCGCGGAGCGCGAACGCCGCCTTCTCGCCGTGGAGGTCGAAGGTCACCGCGTAAGAGTTCAGGAAGTCCGTGCCGAGGAGGCCCGCCTGCGGCTCACCGCCCGGCCGCGCGAAGCGCGCGAAGTCCTGCACGGAGAAGACGGGCCGCTCGAAGAAGCCGTGGCCGATGTCGAACCGCGGCAGCACGGCCGTCGCGACCGTGAGCACTCCCGTCGTCCCGCCGATCGTCGAGACGCCGGCGCTCGCCGACGTGATCCTCGCCGCGTCGAGCCACGCGCGATCGACGCCCGACGTGTTCGCGCCCGTGTCGAGGAGGAACCGCCCCTTCGCGCCGCCGATCGTCAAGTCGAGGTACGGCGAGCCGTCCGCGACGACGATCTCGTAGCGGACGGCCTCGAGCTTCTCCGTCGCGGAGCAGCCGGCGAGCGCTACACCGAGAGCAAAGACCGCGACCGAGGAGCGCACGGCCGGCGATCCTCGCTCATGCGCCGCGCCGAGAGCAACAACACGAGCCCGAGGAGCGGGAGACTTACGATGCGGGCCTCTACACCTCCTCCTTGGCGTCCGTCACCGAAAAGGGGCCCATCTCGGCCCCGAAACGCCTTGGTCCGCTTCGTGCACCCGGGGCCGCACCGTCGGTCCCGACAAAGGTTACGATCCCGGCTCGACCGACCTGGAGAGCAAGAGAACCATGAGGAACGCCGCCCGCCTGGCGCTCGCTGCCGGGCTCCTCCTCGCCGCCGCGCTCCCCGCCTCCGCGCAGACGCCCGACTACGAGGGCGAGTTCTTCACCGACTTCACGCACACCGTCCCTGCCCGCACGCAGGTCGAGATCAGCCGCACGCTCAGGATCGCGGCCGAGCAGAGCCGGATCCACCCGATCCTCGTCGTGATCGACAGCGTCTCGAGCTACCCGGGCATGCCGCAGGACGTGAAGGGGTTCGCGAGGAGGCTCAACGCCGACTGGAAGATCGGCGACGTGGACACGCACAAGTCGGTCGTCGCGCTCTTCGCGATCAAGGACCGGAAGTTCGACGTCGAGCACTCGGACAACGTCGATCGCTCGGTCACCGACTCGATCTCCAGGGCCTTCGCCGGCGCGACGACGCAGGCCCTCAAGAACGGCGACACCGCCCGCGCCATGCAGCGCGCCGCGGAGGCGATCGCCGCCTCGCTCCCGCGGGCGACGGCGACGCACTCGAGCGGCGGCTCCTCGGGCACGAGCACGCCGACTCACACGAAGACGGTGACGACGCGCACGCACACCGCGAACAACCGCACGTCGAGCTCGGTGCCCTACACGCCGCCGACGACTCACTGGTCGTCGGGCTCGTCCCACTCGACGGGCTTCGGCCTCGGGTGCTTCGGCTTCATCATCGTGAGCGTCATCATCGTCTGGGTCCTCTCGGCGATCTTCAGCGCGCTCTCGGGCGTCTCGCGCGGCTTCGGCCGGCCCTACCACGGCTACAGCGGCGGCTACGGCGGATACGGCGGCGGCGGCTACGGCGGCGGTGGCGGCGGCAGCTTCCTCGGCGGCATGGCCACGGGCGGCCTCCTCGGCTACCTGTTCGGCAACAGCGGGAGCCACTACCACTCGGGCTGGGGCGGCGGCTACTCCTCCACGCCGTGGAGCTCGGGCGGCTGGAGCGGCGGCGGCTCGAGCGACTCGAGCTACACGGACACGACGACCACGGAGACGTGGAGCTGGGGCGGCGGCTCGAGCGACTCGAGCTCGTCCTACGACAGCGGCTCGAGCGGCGGCGGCTTCTTCGACAGCTTCGGCGGCTCCAGCATGAGCAACGACAGCGGCTCGGGGGGGAGTTGGTGATGAGACGAGCGGCAGCGAGGCGCGGTGCCCGATGATCCAGAATCCGCGGGCGTTCTTCACGCAGCAGGAGAAGCTCGAGATCGACGCGGCCGTCGCCAGGGCCGAGAAGACGACCTCGGGCGAGATCGTCCCCGTCCTCGCCGCACGCGCGGGCGACTACACGCACGGCCTCTACCAGGCCGGGGTCACGGGCGCGGTCCTCGCGACGCTCGCGGTCATCGCGGTCTGGCTCGTCGGCCACGAGCTCGGCTCCGAGCACTTCCCGAGCGCGACGGCGATCCCGCTCTACGTCCTCCTGCCCGCCCAGTTCGTCGGGCTCCTCGCGGGCTACCACGTGACGGCGCGCTCGTGGGACCTCCACCGGGCCTTCACGCCCCAGGCGCAGCTCCAGAAGACGGTCGAGCTGACGGCGCGGCGCGCCTTCCACGAGCTCGACCTCCACCGGACGAAGGGCGCGACGGGGATCATGCTCTACGTCTCTCTCTTCGAGCGCGTCGCGATCGTCGTCGCCGACAAGGCGATCGCCGCGAAGCACGACCAGAAGACGTGGGACGTCGTGCGCGACCTCCTCATCGCCGGCCTGAAGAGCGGGCAAGGCTCGAAGGGCTTCACGGACGCGATCGCCGAGTGCGGCCGGATCCTCTCGAAGGACTTCCCGCCGAGCGCCGAGAACCCGGACGAGCTCCCGAACGAGCTCCGCGTGATCGCCTGACGGGTCCGGCCCTATAGATTCAGCGAGTCCGCCCGCCGATGAGGTTCAGGAAGCCCTCGGCGACGGGCTCGTCGCTGATGTTGTCGTTGCTGACCGTGGCCGTCGAGGAGCCGCTGCCGAGCGTGGTGCCGTTCGGGTCGGGGGCCCCGTGCGGATTGGTCACCGCCGTCGGGCCCCCCGTGTCGCCCATCGTCGTCGTGGTCCCCGAGCTCGTGACGGGGTTCACGCCCGCGGGCGTGGCCCTGAGAGCGTCGAGGACGCGCGTCGCCTCCGAGCGCGAGAGCTGGCGCACGTCCGTGATCGGGCGCCCCGCGGCCTGACTCGCGAACTTGAGCAGGTCGTCGAGGCTCATGTTCCGCGCGTGGCAGAGACCGAAGGCGTCGTTCAGCTGCTCGTCGCTGATGTCGCCCGTCGGCAGCTCCGAGCCCGGGTTGGTCGTCGGGCCGGGCTGACCCGTGTTCACCGGGTCACCGACCGTCGCGGGAGTCCCGTCGCTCGCGAGGAGCGCGACCGCGGCGCCGCTCGCCGCGGCGTCCGCCGTACCCCGGGCCAGCTGGTTGAGGAACTTCCCGGCGACGCCTCCCACGAGGAACGCTCCGGCGAGGAAGCCGATGGCCGCCGTCTGCAAAGTCCCTTGCCACCACTGAGCCCCATCCTGGAGGTTCTCCCAGATGCGCGTCAGCGCGGAGCCCGCGGCGACTGAAACTCCGGTGCCGACCATGGTTCCGATCAAGGTCGTGCCCATGGCCGTCACGGCGACCGGGGTCATGGCCCCCGCAACCGCGCCTCCGGCGACGTTCGCCGCGAGGCCGCCCCATGAGAAGCCACCGTCCCGGTGCTTCCAGAGATAAATGCCGCCGCTGACGAGACCACCGATACCGCCACCGAGGGCCATCGCAGCGAGGAGGGGGACAGGCATGGGGTGCTCCTTCCAGCAGTCGCGGGAGGGAGCGCAAGCGCCGGACCGGAAGCAGGCTTAAACTTGCCGCACCGTGTCCCAGCCCCGCGCCGGCGATTACATCCTCGAAGCGAAGCTCGGCGAAGGCGGAATGGGCGCCGTCTTCCGC
>CAZYLP010000522.1:0-1081 GCA_964648345.1 uncultured Planctomycetota bacterium | reverse complement strand
GGGACCTACGTCAGCAGCATCAGCTTCCTGGCCCTCCCGGGGAAGGCGTTCGCGGTCAAGATCCTCGGCGGCTCGCTCTCGGAGACGGCGCTCGCGCGGTTCCGCAGGGAGATGGAGCTCCTCGGGAAGCTCCCGCCGAGCCCCTTCGTCGTCACCATCCACGGCGGCGACGCGTCCACGGAGCGGCCCTACTACGTCATGGAGCTCGTCGAGGGACCCTCCCTCGGAGCGCTCGCCGCGAGAGGCCTCGAGCTCCGGCGCGCGGTCGAGCTCGTGCGCGACGCCGCGCTCGGGATCGCGCACGCCCACGCTCACGGAGTGCTCCACCGCGACCTCAAGCCCGAGAACGTCCTCGTCGGGGCCGACGGCCGCGCGCGCGTCTGCGACTTCGGCCTCGCGCGGAACTTCGAGTCCACGAAGCTCACGAAGACGGGCGCCTTCCTCGGGACGCCCCAGTTCGCGTCGCCCGAGCAGCTCGCGGGCGAGCACGACCAGGTCGGCCCCGCGTCGGACGTCTACGGGCTCGGCGGGCTCCTGTTCTACGCGCTCACGGGCGGGATCCCGTTCGTCGAGCAGACGCTCGACCGCCAGATCCTCCGCGTCCTCCGCGAGCCGGCGCCGCCTCCGAGCCGCGACCGGAGCGACGTGCCGCCCGCGCTCGACGAGATCTGCCTCCGCGCGCTCGAGAAGTCCCCCGAGGACCGCCACGAGTCGGCGGAGGCCTTCGTCGCCGACCTCGAGGACTTCCTCGCGGGCAAGGTCGCCGCGACCGCGCTCGAGCGCGCCGCGCGGAGACGGCGCCGCGTGCTCGCGGTCCTCCTGGGCGTGCTCCTCGTCGCGATCGGCGCGCCCGCGGCGTTCGTCCTCCACGCGCGCTGGGCCGTGAAGCGCGACGTCGCGGCCGCGCTCGCGGACACGGACGCCGCGCGCACCGAGGCGCGCCTCCCGGCCCTCGCCGCGCGCGGCGCCGGCGAGGCGGACCTCGCGGCCGTGAAGCGCATGATCGTCGCGCACTCGGCCGACCTCCTCGCGCGCGCCGACCTCGCGCCGGGCGAGATCGACGACGCCGTCTCGCGCATCG
>CAZYLP010000521.1:0-6349 GCA_964648345.1 uncultured Planctomycetota bacterium | reverse complement strand
CCTCCGCCTGAGGGCGATGAGAGTGATGTCGTCGTGCTGGTCCCGGCCGCGCGAGTGGGCGGCGAGCTGTGACTGGATGGCCTCGAGGAGCGCCGCGGGGGCGGCCGGACCGTTCTTCGCGAGCGTCTGCTCGAGGCGCGGGAGCGTGAAGGGCTTCGAGGCCGCGTCCTGCGCCTCCGTCACGCCGTCCGTGTAGAGGAGGAGCTGGTCGCCCTTCTCGAGGACGACCTCGCGCTCGGTGACCTGCTTCGAGTTGTCCGCGACGACGCCGAGCACCGTCCCGCCGAGCTCGAGCTTCTCCACGGCGCCGGTCTTCGCGCGGTAGATGAGCGGCCGCTCGTGGCCGCAGCCGACGAGCCGGAGCGTCTTCGTCTTCGAGTCGCACGCGACGAGGAGGAGCGAGAGGAACATGCCCGGCTTCAGGTCCTTCTTGAGGAGCCGGTTCGTCTCGACGGCGACGGTCCTGAGGTCGCGCGGCCGCGTCTCGAGGAGCGAGTGGAGGATCGAGCGCGCCATGACCATGACGAGGCCGGCGGGGACGCCCTTCCCCGACACGTCGCCGATCGCGGCGTAGACCTCGCCGGTCGGCGGCTCGATGAAGTCGTAGTAGTCGCCGCCGACCTCCTTCGCGGTCTTCATGCGGCCCGCGACCTCGAGCCACGGGAGGAGCGCCGCCTGGATGCGGCTCGCGATCCTGAGCTCGCTCTGGATCTCCTCGCGCTCCTTCACCTCCTTGGCGACGCGCTCGAAGAGGCGGAGGTTCTTCAGGAACATGGCCGCGTTCGCGGCGAGGCCGGCGAGGAGGTTGAGGTCGTCCTTCTCGAAGTGGCGCTTGGCGTCGAGCTGGATGAAGCCGAAGACCTCCTCGCGGTAGAGGAGCGGCGCGACCATGAACGACGAGAGCTCGAGGTTCATGATCGACTGCGCGTGCGCGAAGCGGGCGTCCTTGGCGGCGTTCTGGCAGATGAGCGCCCGCTTCTGCTCGTACACCTTCCTCGCGATCGTGCGCGAGACCCGGGGCGCCTTCGCGGAGACGTCCCTCCGGTGCCGCACGAGCGCCGGCTGGAGCTGCTCGACGGACGGACCCACGAGGACGTAGCCGTGCTCCGCGTGCGGGAAGACCTCGAACAGCTTCTCGACGATCTTGCCGAGGAGCTCGTCCCGGTCCTTCACGACCGCGAGCGACTGCGAGACCTCGAACATGAGCGCGAGGCGCTTCTGGAGCGCGGAGACCTGCTCGGCCGGCCCGAGCCGGAAGTCCATCGCCGTCGCGATGCTCCCCGTCGCGTCGAACGAGTAGGACTCCTCGGGCTCGCCCGCGCCCTCCTCGGCCTCGGCCTCGGCGAGGAGGCTCCGCGCGCGCATGACGTCCACGGGCTCCGTCGGCGGGACCGCCTTCCGTGGCCCGAAGCGCTTCGTCGGCGAGGGCGCGGCGGCGACCTTGAATCTCAGCGTGACCTCGCTGAGCGAGATCGTGTCCCCGTCCGCGAGCTTGTGCTTCGTCACCTTGGCGCCGTTCACGAACATGCCGTTCACGGAGCCCAGGTCCGCGACCCAGACCTCGCCGCCCTCGATCGTGAACTGGACGTGGCGCCGCGAGATCCCGGGGGCCGCGATCGTGATCTCGCAGGCCGGGTCCCGTCCGAGCGCATCGTCGTGGCGCACGGGGAACAGCTCGCCCGGGTTCGGGCCGTTGACCACTTCGATGCTCGGCATGGCGGGGCGGGATGCTCTCCCAAGCGCGGGGCGGCATCAAGCCGTGCTAAGTTCGGGCATGCCCATCACCCTCGCGGGCCACGAGGTCGAGGCGTTCTCGGTCGCCGGGTTCCAGACCTGCATCGAGCTGCCCCAGCACTCGGTGGCGTTCGACATCGGCTTCTGTCCGCGGACCGCGATCAACCGCTCGACGATCCTCGTGTCGCACACGCACATGGACCACGTCGCGTCGATCGCGCAGCACGCGGCCACGCGCGGCATGCTCGGCATGAAGCCCGCGACCTACGTGATCCCCTCCGTGAACCGCGCGGCCGTCGACGAGCTCTTCTCCGCGCACGCGAAGCTCGACGGCTTCGAGCACGAGCGGGTCCTCCGCCCCGCGGACCCGGGCGACGCGATCCCGATCGCGCGCGACCTCGAGGCGCGCCCCTTCTTCTCGCCGCACCGCGTGCCCTGCCAGGGCTACGCGCTCTGGCGGAAGTTCACGAAGCTGAAGCCCGAGCTCGCCGGCCGCTCGAGCGTGGAGATCGGCCGCCTCCGCCGCGAGGGCCACGAGGTGAGCGTCGCCACCGAGGTCGCCGAGGTCGTCTACACGGGCGACACGAAGATCGAGGTCGTCGAGCGCGAGGAGGCGGTGCGCAAGGCGCGCTTGCTGATCATGGAGGTGACGTTCATCGCGGACGACGTGGACGTCGAGGGCGCGCGGGCGCGCGGTCACGTCCACCTCGATGAAGTCGCGAAGCGGGCCGACCTCTTCGAGAACGAGGCGATCCTCTTCCTCCACTTCTCGGCGCGCTACTCGCAGGAGCAGATCCTCCGCGCGCTCGACGCGAAGCTCCCCGCGAAGCTCCGCGAGCGCGTGACGCCCCTCCTCGCGGGCCATAGCCAGTAAGATCGGGGCGGGGAGGGCACCATGCCCGAGAAGCACGAACGTCCGATCGCTCCGTTCGCCGACATCCACTTCGAGGACGGGAAGGTCACCGCGATCCTCCTCCACGACCCGTCGGTCGAGGGGCTGGACGCCGCGATCTACCTCGACGGCTCGGGCTCGATGCGCGAGGAGTACAAGTACGACAAGCGGCTCCCCCCGCCCGGACCCCCGGGCACGAAGCGCGGGATCCTCTCGTGGCTCTTCGGCTGGGCGCGCCCGTCGGAATGGACGAACGAGGTCGAGCCCGAGGCGCGGAAGATCCTCGAGTACCTCGCGACCAAGGACCGGAACGGACAGCTCCGCGTCGCGTACTGGTCCGAGAACGTCCAGGTGATCGGCGAGCTCCGCGGGATCGACGCGAAGACGTTCAGCTTCGAGGGGCCGTACTCGATGGCGGGGACGAAGCTCGCCCCGGTGCTGAGGAACTACACCGGCTACTTGAAGGAGCAGGTCGCGGACGGCGCGCGCCGCGGCCTCGCGGTGATCATCACGGACGGCCAGATCCAGGACGAGCCCGAGGTGGACCGCCTCTCGAGGGAGATCGCCAAGGAGATCGCGACGGGCCGCCTCCCGCGGATCAGCTTCATCCTCGTCGGCGTCGGCGAGGACGTGGACGAGGAGCAGATGGAGCGCATCTGCCACAAGGAGTACAAGGGCGTCGGCCACCTCTGGTGCCACCGGATCGCGAAGGAGCTCGGGCAGATGTCCGAGCTCGTCGCGTCCCTCGTGGACGAGACCATGACGGTCGCCGCGGGCGGCACCGTCTACGACGAGAACATGAACGTCATCAAGGTCTACGAGGGCCGCCTCCCCGCGCTCCTCGAGTTCGAGGTGCCCGAGGGCTCGAAGAACTTCACGCTCGAGGTCGGCGGCGAGAAGTTCACCCAGCGCCTCCCCGACGAGCACGACGAGCACCACCTCGAGACGGCGGGGGAGCACGACGACGACGACGACGACGACCATCACTGAGCGCGAGGCCGAGCTCCCCGCGCAGGCCGCGGCGACGATGTCGCTCCTCTTCGACACGCTGAAGAAGATCCCGCGCGGCTCGCTCTGCGGCCTCGAGCTGGGCCTCTGCCTCGCCGACCATGTTCGTCGAGCCGTTCGTGAGCGCTCGCTCCGCTCGCGTTCGGGCCGATCGACCGCTCAACCGCGGTACGCGAGGAGGCGGAGCCCGTTCGCGACGACGAGCAGCGTGCTCCCCTCGTGAAGGACGACCGCCTCCCCGATCCGCACCCACCCCATGATCGATGAGACGACGAGGAGCGCGCTCACGCCGAGCGCGACGATGAGGTTCTGCCGGATCACCGCCGACGACTGACGCGCGAGCCCGATCGCGAAGGGGAGGCGCGCGAGGTCGTCGCTCATGAGGACCACGTCCGCGGTCTCGAGCGCCACGTCCGAGCCCGCGCCGCCCATGGCGATCCCGACCGTCGCCGCCGCGAGCGCGGGCGCGTCGTTGACGCCGTCGCCGACCATGGCGACGCCGCCCTCGCGCGCGAGCTCCTTCAAGGCCGCGACCTTCCCCTCGGGGAGGAGCGGCGCGCGCGGCTCGTCGATCCCGACCTGCGCCCCGATCGCCTTCGCGACGCGGAGGTTGTCGCCCGAGAGCATGAGCGTCTTCTTGATCCCGAGGGCGTGGAGCTCGGCGAGCGCGCCCTTCGCCTCCGCGCGGAGCGGGTCCGCGACGCCGAGGACGCCGAGGAACCGCTCGCCGCGCCGGACGACGATCGTCGTCTGCCCCGCCTCCTCGAGGCGCGCGACCGTCGCGCGGATCGCGTCGGGCGGCGCCGCGCCGCCGTCGAAGAGCGCGAGGTTCCCGATCGCGACGGGCTCGCCCTCGACGGTCGAGCGGATCCCCTTCCCGTGGACGATCTCGCAGCCCTGCGCCGCGGGCGCGAAGACCGCGCGCGCCTTCGCGGCGTCCGTGATCGCCTTCGCGATCGGATGCGAGGAGAGAGCCTCGGCCGCGGCCGCCGTCCCGAGCAGGAGCTTCTCGTCGGCTCCCGCCGCCGGCTCGACGCTGAGCAGCTTCGGCTTCCCGACGGTGAGCGTCCCCGTCTTGTCGAACGCGAGCATGGAGACGGAGCCGAGCTCCTCGAGATGCGCCCCGCCCTTCACGAGGACTCCGCCGCGCGCGGCTCTCGCGACCGCGGAGAGCGTCGCCGCGGGCGTCGAGATCGCGAGCGCGCACGGCGAGGCCGCGACGAGGAGCGAGCACGCGCGGAGCATGGCCTCCTGGAGCGCGGCGAGGAGCGTCGGGTGCTCGGCCGCCGACGTGAAGGCGACTCGATGCACGAAGACCGTCAACGCGAGGAGCGGCGCCGCGATGAGGACGATCGGCACGAACTTCTGCTCGAGGCGCTGCGCGAAGCGCTGGGTGGTGCTCTTCCGCGCCTCGGCGGCCGCGACCATGTCGATCACCTTCGCGATCGACGAGTCGGCCGCGAGCTTCGTCACCTCGACCGTGAGCGCTCCGTCCGTGTTGATCGTGCCCGCGAAGACCTTGTCGCCCGCGGCCTTCGCGACCGGGATCGACTCGCCGGTGATCGCGGACTGATCGAGCGACGACTTGCCCTCGAGGATCGTCCCGTCGAGCGGGACGCGGTCGCCGGGCCGCACGACGACCTTGTCGCCGCGCTGGACCTGCTCGATCGGCACCGAGACGAGCTCGCTCCCTCGCTGGAGGAGCGCGGTCGTGGGCCGGAGCTTCCCGAGCGCTTCGAGCGCGCGCCGCGCCCGCGCCATGGCGCGGTGCTCGAGCGCGTGCCCCAGGCTGAAGAGGAAGAGGAGGAGCGCGCCCTCGAACCAGGCGCCGAGGACCGCGGCGCCCACGGCCGCGAGGACCATGAGCGTCTCGATGTTGAGGCGCTTCTGGAGCACCGAGTTCACCGAGCCGCGCGTGGCGTACCACCCGCCCGAGATCGCGGCGAGCGCGTAGAGCGCTGTCGGCAGGCCCGCGAGGCCCGCGCCTTTCTCGAGCGCGAACCCGAGCGCGAGGAGGCCGCCCGAGGCGAGCGCGAGCGGGATCTCGTGGACCGGCCCGTGGCCGCCCGCGCCGTGGATCGGGCAGCAGGCGCCGCCCTGCGGCGGCTCCTCGAGCTCGTAGCCGAGCGCGCGCACGCGGGCCTCGATCTCGGAGAGGCTCGCGGTCTTCTGGTCGTACTCGAGGACGAGGCGCTCCGCGGCGTAGGCGACGCTCGCCTGGAGCACGCCCTTCGCGCGCGAGAGCGCGTACTCGATCGTGTAGGCGCACTGCGGCGCGTCCATGCCGCGGACGAGCCACGTCTTCATCAGGTAGCGCTTCGCGACCTCGGCTCCGCTCGAGCGGACGAGCGCGAGGAGCTGCTCCATGGAGATCTTGTTCGCGTCGTAGTGGACGCAGACCTCGTCGTGGCCCGCGTCGCGGCGGAGGTGCGCGTCGAGGACGCCCGCGTGGGCCTCGAGGACCGCCTCGAGCTTCTGGAAGCGGCCCTTGTCGTCGGTCTCGCCCGGGATGATGACGGCGAGGTCGAGCTGGGCGGCGGCGCCACCCGTCTCCGCGGGGCGCGCGCCGGCGGGGTGCTCCTGGGGCGGGCCGTGATCGTGATGATCGTGCGAGCAGCCGGGCCCGTGCACGTGGCCGTGGCCGTGCCCGTGCCCGTGATCGTGCCCGTGATCGTGCCCGTGATCGTGCCCGTGATCGTGCCCGTGATCGTGCCC
>CAZYLP010000520.1:0-6356 GCA_964648345.1 uncultured Planctomycetota bacterium | reverse complement strand
CGCCGACAAGGACTCGAAGGGTCTCTTCGAGCTCGCGAACGGCGGCACGCTCTTCCTCGACGAGATCGGCGACATGTCGGAGCGCATGCAGAAGAAGCTCCTCCGCGTGCTCCAGGAAGGCGAGGTCCGCCCGGTCGGCGGCAAGCGCGTCATGAAGGTGGACGTGCGCATCATCAGCGCGTCGAACAAGGACCTGAAGAAGCTCGTCCAGGAGAGGAAGTTCCGCGAGGACCTCTACTACCGGCTCAACGTCATCACGGTGAACCTCCCGGCGCTCCGCGAGCGCAAGGAGGACGTGCCGATGCTCGTCGAGCACTTCATGAAGAAGATCTGCCCCGACGTGCCGAAGGTGATCGACCGCGAGGTGCTCCGCCTCCTCGTCAACTACGAGTGGCCGGGCAACGTGCGCGAGCTCGAGAACGAGATCAACCGCATGGTCGCCATGAGCGACACGAAGATCGACGCGAACTGCCTCTCGCCCAAGATCCGCGAGGGCTCGCGGCCCGAGGTCGCGAAGGACGACGGGCTCGGCAAGTACTACGACCGGCCGCTCAAGGAGGTCGAGTTCGAGGTCATGAAGGACATCATCCTGAAGACCCTCGAGCGGACGAACTGGCACCGGACGAAGGCGGCCAAGATCCTGAAGGTCCCGACCTCGACGCTCTTCAACAAGATGAAGAAGTACGGGATCGGCTGATCACTCCGACTTGACCGGGGCCGTGGCGTCGGGCTGACGCGGCCGGATGTCATCGCGCGGATGCGGCGGCCCGCCGTAGCAGCCCTGCGTCGCGGCGAGGCCGATCGAGGCGACCGCGACGAGGAGAGCGCTCGGCCCGCGGCGGCGCGGGTCCGGGCAATTGCAGAACGGGCACGTCGCCTCGTCGTCCTTGATGTGTCGGTTGCAGCAATTGCAGACGATCATGCGTCGAGCTTAGGCGAGGCCTCGCGGGCGACGCCAGCGAGGCGGACCCGCACGCAGACGGCGGCCGCGAGCGCGTCGACGAACGAGACCAGGTAAGCGCCCAGGAGCGCGGTGACGACGGCGAGCGCGTCCGCGGCGGAAGGTCCTCCGAGCGAGATCACGAGCGAACGGCCGGGCTGCCCGCCGATGAGCGCCGCGACGAACAGCGCGTCGGCGACGAGGCCCGCGCCGACGAGCCAGAGACGGTTCGTGCGCAGGATCATGATCGCGATCGTGAGCCGCCCGGGAGCGTCGGTGAAGACGACGAGCGATGCGACGGCCCCCAGGCGTTGGAAGAAGAACAGGGCCACGGCGGCGTAGAACAGGATCGCCGCGCTGCTCCCGTCGAAGGAGGCGCCGCCGGTCATGCGGAAGCTGCGGACGACGAGCGGCACGAACCCCAGGAAGACGAGCGTCGGAGCCTGGATGAGGAACCAGGGCGCCTTCCTCAGCGCCTCGCCGAGCGTTCGACGGAGCGACGGACGGGCTCCGTGGAGGTCGAGCCCGAAGGCCGCGTACGGGCCCCAGAGGACGAGGGGTGGCAACCACGCGAGGAGAGCGCTCACGAGGAGCGCGAGGAGGCCTCGCTCGTGGATGAGCTCGGCCGCCAGCCGGAGGCGCACTCCGAGCCGATCCGGGGTAGTGTCGTGCTCCATGAGGGTGTTCGCCTCGATCGTCGTCGCGCTCGTCGCCGGCTGCGGCCACTTCTCGGTGCGGTCCGCCGAGAGTGCCGGCTTCGAGGCCACGCAGTATGCGCCCGCGCGACTGACGATCGAGGGCGCGCTCCCTGTCGCGCGCGTCGAGGGGACGCCCGAGGAGATCGGCGCGCAGCTCGGGAGCCTGACCGCGCGGGCGACGAAGGACCTCCTCGAGACGTGGGTCGTCGCCGACTTCTTCCGCGAGCTCTTCGAGCAGCCCTGCGCGAGCGTCGAGCAGCTCGCGACCGTCGTGCCCGATCGATACCGCCGCGAGCTCGAGGTCCACGCGCGGATCGCGGGCGTGGACTCGGCGACGCTCCTCCGCGCGAACGCGGTGGTCGATGCGTGCGGTTGCACGGCCTTCGCGGCGAGCGGGACGGCGACGGGCGGCGCGCCGCTCCTCGTGGGGAGGAACCTCGACTTCGCGCCCGCGAACGTCCTCGGATCGAAGACGCTCGTGACGATCTACCGCCCCGAGGGGTGCCACGCGTTCGCCGCGATCGGCTGGCCGGGCTTCGCGGCCGTCGCGAGCGGCCTCAACGACGCGGGGCTCGGAGCGTTCATCCTCGTGAACTCGGGCACGCGGCCGCGCGGCGACGGCGTCCCGCTGGGCTTCCTCGTGCGACGGCTCCTCGAGGAGTGCTCGAGCGTCGAGGAGGCGCGGCGACTGTTCCGCGAGAGCCCGCCCGCGTCGGGGCACTTCGTGTTCCTCGCCGACTCGAAGACGGCGGCGATCGTGAGCCGCGACATCGAGGACCGCTCGATGCAGGGAGGCCTCCTCGGCTGCACGAACGGCGTCTTCCAGCCCGACGAGCCGATCCAGCACGACGCGCGCGCGCGGCTCCTCGATGACCTCCTCGCGCGGAGCGCACGCCCGATCGACGTGAGCGTCGCGCGGTCCATCCTCGCGGCGACGAGCATGGACTTCCAGAGCACCCACTCCATGATCGTCGAGCCCGCGACGCGCACTCTCTGGGTGGCGCGCGGGACGACCTTCGAGCCCGCGCCCGCTGCTCGCTGGGACAGGCTCGACCTGGGCGAGTTAACATCGAAGCCATGAAGCACTCGTCGATCGCCCTCGTCCTCCTCGTCGCCACGGCTTCCTTCGCGACCGACTGGGTCAAGCACTACCACGACCGCGTCGCGCTCTTCGCCGCCGAGAACAAGAAGCTCGACGCGAACACGAAGTACGTCGTCCTCGTCGGCGACTCGCTGACCGAGGGCTGGACCGCGGGGCGGATCAAGAAGTTTCTCCCCACGATCGCGGAGCGCACGCTCAACCGCGGGATCGTCTCCGACGGCTGCGGCGTGAACGACCGCGGCGTCCTCCACCGCATGGAGGCCTCCTTCTTCGACTGCAAGGCGACGCACGCGTTCTTGCTGATCGGCGTCAACGACATCGGCAAGGACGGCCGCGGGATCGACAAGGCCTCGCAGGCTCTCGAGAAGGTCGTGAAGGCGGTGAAGGAGAAGAAGGGCGGCCCCGAGCTGACTCTCATCACCTGCACGCCGGGCGCGAAGAAGCACAAGGAGCTCAACCCCTCGATCATGAAGTGGAACGAGAAGGTGACGGCGCTCGCCAAGGAGAACGGCGTCTCCCTGATCGACCTCCACTCCCTCGTCGTCGACAAGGAGGGGGCGCTCCCCGAGGAGCTCACGTCGGACGGCCTCCACTGGAAGGACGGCGTCTACGAGAAGCTCGGGGCGGAGATCGAGAAGACTCTGGCCAAGAAGAAGAAGCCCTAAGCGAGCGGGACCTCGAGCATGGTCCGCGCGAGAGCCTGGTAGACCGCCTTGCGCGGGTCGTCCTCGCGGTGGAGGAGCCGGAACCAGTCGCAGCGCGGCGTCACGTCCGGGAAGATCGGCTGGAGCTTCTTCTTCTCGAGGTCCTGCTGGACGAGGTAGAGCGGCAGCACGGCGACGCCCTCGCCCGCGAGGACGAGCATGCGGATCGCGGCGATCGTCCCCATGACGAGGACGCGGCCGAACTGGAGACGCTCGCCGCCGCCCGGGGCGTCGCGCCAGTAGTTGAACAGGTTGAGCTCGCGGTGCACGTCCACGAGCGTGTGGAAGACGGCCTGCTCGTCCTTCACGAGGGGCTGCTTCGCGAGGAGCTTCGGGCTCCCGACGAAGACGTAGTCCTCGCGGTGGAGTCGCTCGCCCGTGAGCGGAGCGACGGCCGCGCGCGAGATCACGGCGCAGTCGATGTCGGTCGTCCTCACCCGCCGCTCGAGGTCGGGGCCCGAGGAGAAGTAGAGGTGGAGCGTGACGTGAGGGAGCGCTTCGCGGAGCTTCCCGAGCATGGGCACGATCCACGAGAGTCCGAGCTCGTGGCGGGTCCCGAGGGTGACCTCCATGGGAGGAGGACCCGACTCGCCGCGCACGGCGCGCACGCACTCTCGGCCCTGCGAGAGGAGCTCGCGCGCGCGCGGGACGAGGGCGAGGCCCGCCTCCGTGAGCTCGACCTTGCGCGTGGTGCGGTGGAAGAGCTTCCGGCCGAGCTGCGACTCGAGCTGGGCGATCCGCTTCCCGAGCGCGGCGGGCGTCAGCGAGACCGCCTGTGACGCGGCGCGAAAATTGAGAAGCCGCGCGGCGGCCTCGAAGCACTCGAGCGAGTCCATGTCGGGCAATGTCATGCGTTAACGATTGTATCCGATCACGATCCAGTGCTGGAGCCGATCTTTCGATTCTCGACTATATCCCCCACGCTACGATTCCGCTCAGAAGCCATTTCCCTGTCAACTATCCCAATCCCAAAGCCCATGGCGCCCCGGCCCCCCAGCCGGGGCGCTTCCATTCCGGAGTCCCACGCAACCGCTCCGCGCCCGCGCTGTATCCGAGGGCATGAAGATCACGACGACGATCGACCTCTCCGCGACGCCCGAGGCCGTCTTCCCGCTCCTCTACGGCTCGCGGATGTCCCTCCCCGCGCCGCTCCTCCTCCGCGCGACCGGGATCGAGCCGCGCGCCTGCCGTCTCGTCGAGGGGCGAGGCGAGGGGGCGCGGAGGCAGTGCCTCACCGGGACCGGCGCCATGGACCAGCGGATCACCGAGTGGCGGGAGGGCGAGGTCCTCGCCTTCCGCATGGAGCGGGAGACGATCGGCCTCCGGTGGGTCACGGCCCTCGCCGACCGCTTCACGCTCGAGAGGACCGCGAAGGGCACGCGCCTCACGCGGACGACCGATGTCACCCTCGGCGGCATGTGCCCGTGCGCCAAGGCCTTGCTCGTCTACATCACGCTCAAGCAGATCCACCGCTATGTCTTCGAGAACTGGCGCGGCGCCGCGGGCGTATCTCCTGTCGAACCGGGCGTCTCTCGGAGCTAGACTCCTTGACGCCCTCGAGTCAGAGAGGTGAACCCCATGAAGCGACTCGGAGCGTTCGCGCTCGCCGTCGCGCTCCTCGCCGCTCCCGTCCTCGCGGACGACAAGAGCGCCGAGGACCGGAAGGCGGAGGACGAGGCGTTCGCGCAGAAGCTGCTCGAGATCATCCAGAAGGTCGCGGAGCAGGCCGAGGACCAGTCGCTCGACAAGACGCCCTACGGGGCGCTCGACGACAGCGACCGCGAGGCGGCCGAGCAGCTCCTCCGCCACCTCGACAACCAGAGGATCTCCCTCAACTTCGAGGACACGCCGTTCGCCGACGCGGTGGACTTCCTCCGCGACGTGACGGGGCTCAACATCGTCGTCACGACCAAGGCGAAGGAGCTCGTCGAGAACGCCCCGAAGCTGAAGCTGAAGCTCAAGGACGTGAAGGTTCGCAACGCCCTCGAGCTCGTCCTCACGCAGACCGACCCGTCGTTCCGCTACGGGATCAAGAACGGCGTCCTCCAGCTCGGCACCACCGAGGACTGGAAGGGCGGCAAGCTCGTCCTGGACGTGATCGAGGTGAAGGACCTCGTCTACCGTCCGCCCGATTTCCCGGCGCCTCCCGCGGGCCTCGATGCCCTCGAGAAGGCGTTCGGCAAGTGGAAGAAGTAGCGCTCCACGTCTAGTCTCTCCTGAATGAAGCGCACCTCGTTCGCAGTGTTCGCCGCGGCGGTCCTCGCCGCGGCGATGCCGTTCCTTGGCCGCCCGCTCCGCGCCGACGAGCCCGCGACGCTCCCTCCGGGCGTCAAGAAGGAGAAGGGCAAGCTCATCTCCACGTTCGACGGCGTGGAGCTCGCGTTCGTTCCCTCGGGCGCCTTCACGATGGGCTGCGACCCCGCCGACTCCGCCCGCGAGGACATGGAGGCGGTGCCCGACCACGAAGCGACGACCGGCGCCTTCTACATCGAGGTCGTCGAGGTGACGAACGGCCGCTACGCGAAGTTCCTCGCCGCGATCGCGGAGAAGGGGCACGCGACCTGCCCGAAGGCGGAGCCGAAGGACAAGGACCACAGGCCGCTCGACTGGGGCACGGAGATGTACCCGCGCCGCTCGCCGGGCGACGACTGCCCGGTCGTCGGCGTGGACTGGCACGACGCCCGTGCCTACGCCGCCTGGTGCGGGAAGCGCCTCCCGACCGAGACCGAGTGGGAGAAGGCCTGCCGCGGCACCGATGCGCGGCCGCTCGCCTGGGGCGACTCGTGGCCCCTGTCGAAGGGCCTCCGCGGGATCGCGTCGAAGGACGAGAAGGGGATCTTCCGCGCGAACTGGCGCGACGACGCGGACGGATACCTCTACATGCGGGGCTATCTCGATCGCGACGAGGTGCT
>CAZYLP010000519.1:0-6357 GCA_964648345.1 uncultured Planctomycetota bacterium | reverse complement strand
GAATCCGGACTCCTCGTCGAGGAATCCGGACTCCTCGTTGAGGAATCCGGACTCCGGATTGGTGATGAGTGGCCGAAGTCGTGCGTGGAGTGGCCTTTAGCCTGGGTCATTGCACTCGGCGCAACGAACTCCACGACTCGACCGGCACTTAGAGCGACCGGCCTGCGAGGTCGCCAAGGAGCACTCTCGCCCGTCGGCCGCCGGACGCTAAAATCCCGGGCGCCATGAACGAGATCACCAAGAAGCTCGCCATCGTCGCCGTCGCGATCGCCGCCTGCGCCGCGATCATGCTCCTCACCCCGAAGCCCGCGGGCCTCGAGCCGCCTCCTCCGCCGCCGGCGCCCGCCACCGCGGGCGGCCCCGGCCAGCCTCCGCTGCCGCCCTGCAAGCCGGAGTTCGAGGTCTATTTGAAGAAGCACGCGCGCATCAAGACCGCGCACGGCGACATGGTCGCCAAGTTCTTCCCGCAGATCGCGCCGAACACGGTCAAGAACTTCTGCGACCTGATCGGGAAGGGCTTCTACAACGGGGTCATCTTCCACCGCGTGATCAAGGACTTCATGATCCAGGGCGGATGCCCTCAGGGCACGGGCATGGGCGGCCCCGGCTACACGATCAAGGCGGAGTTCAACAACCGGCTCCACCTCCGCGGCACGCTCTCCATGGCCCGGTCGGGCGACCCGGACAGCGCGGGCTCGCAGTTCTTCGTCGTCCACGGCGCCCACGCGACGCACCTCGACCACCAGTACACGGCGTTCGGCGAGCTCGTGTCGGGGTTCGAGGTGCTCGACAAGATCGCGGCGGCGCCGGTCCAGGGCGACCGGCCGCTGGCGCCGGTCAAGATGGACAGCGTCACGCTCGAGGACGTGAAGTAGTCGCGACTCCGCCGTCGCTCAGTTGCTGAACAGCGAGAGCGGCGTGCCGCCCTTCACGAGCTCGTCGATGAGCTCCATGTGGTCGATGTACTCGAGGTCGAGCTTCGGGACGATCTTCGCGAGGGCCTCCTTGTCGATGAAGGAGTCCGCGTCCACGACGCCCATGCGGCCGCCGAGGAGCTCGCCCTTGCCGGTCGCCTTGTCCACGACGGCGAGGTAGAAGTCCTCCTCGTCGAACGTCGAGCGGAGCGCGACGAGGAGGTGCTTCGCCGGGTCGTACTTGAAGGCCTGGACCTTCGCGTCCTCGGTGTCCCAGAGCTTCGCGAAGGCGACGCACCGCTTGGCCGCGGCCTCGTCGTCGAGCAGGTAGGCGTGGAGGCCGTCCTCGCCCGAGTCCGGGCCGGGGAACAGCTTGTCGTCCTCGTCGCCCGCGTTCGCGAGGACGAACTTCCGCGCGACGTGCTCGTCGCCCCAGAGGTGCTTGTCGATCTCGGCGGTCGCGGCGGTGTCTCCGTGGCCGAGGAGGCGGTGGCGCACCCACTCGAGGACCTTCACTTCGGTCTTGCTCAGCTTGCCGGGCTTCCCGTCCGCGAGCTCGGGGCCGACGAGGGCCTTCACGTCCTGGGGCGTGATGTCCGAGGCCTTCGCGCGCTTCTTGAGGAGGTCGGCGAGGTTCCGGAACAGGGACGGCTCGCGCTTGAGGATGCCCTGCGAGAGCGTCGGCTCGTGGTTGAGCCAGAACCGCGCGACCGTCTTCGTGCCGACCGAGATCGTCGCGAAGCCGGTGTCGCGCGAATACGTCTCGACCTTGATCGAGCGCTTCTTGGGCTGGGTGCCGGCGAGAGCGTCGAGGAACGAGCTCCCGTCCATGACGCCCTCCCAGCCGTCGCCCTTCCGCTTGAGCGAGTAGGTCGTGCCGTCGAGGGTGAGGTCGAGCCGCTGCTGACTCGACGTGTTGACCCAGACGATCCGCGGGGCTTCGCCGTCGCTGGACTGGGGGTTGTAGATCCCCGTGAGGAGACGATCCGCGGCGAGCGCCGGCGAGCAGACGAGCGCGAGCGCCAACGCTCCGGCGAGACGGACGGACTGACGCATGGACGTGCCTCCGAACCCCGCCGGAGGAGTGCACGGCGGGGGCCAGAGGACGGGGTGGGCGATTGCGTCCCATCCAGGCCCGGTTGTCTCCCTTGAGACCCAGGCGGTGAGACGCAACCGTGCAACGGGGCGCAGTGTCCCCGAGGGCGTTAGCCCGACTTCTTCATGCGACCCGAGTGACCGGAAGTGCCGGACTCGGAGGCCTCGTCCTCGTCCACGTGCTTGTAGGCCGCGACGATGTGCGCCTGGATGTTGCCCGGCACCACGTCGTAGTGGCTCGGCTCGATGTGGAACGAGCCCTCGCCGGCCGTGAGCGCGCGGAGCTGGTGGTCGTAGTCCATGACCTCGGCGAGCGGGACGTTCGCGGAGACGACCGCGTGGTCGCCCTGGAACTCGGTGTTCGTGATGTGTCCGCGGCGGCCGCCCGCGAGGTCGGAGGTCACGTCGCCCACCTTCTCGCCGGGGACGTGGACCTCGATCTTGACGATCGGCTCGAGGATCACGGGGTGCGCCTTCTGCATGGCGGCGCGGAACGCTTCGCGGCCGGCCTTCTGGAACGCGCGGTCCTTGGAGTCTACCGGGTGCTCCTTGCCGTCCGTCACGCGCGCCTTCACGTCCACGACGTGATAGCCCGCGATCACGCCCTTGCTCATGACGTCCTGCACGCCCTTCTCGATCGAGGGGGCGTAGCTGCGCGAGACGTTCATGCCGACGACGCCCCACTCGTAGACGAAGCCCGAGTCGCGCGGCGTGGGCTCGATCTCGAGCTCGACCTCGGCGAACTCGCCGGCGCCGCCGGACTGCTTCTTGTGGCGGTAGCGCTCCTTCGCCGGGCGAGTGATCGTCTCGCGGTAGGGGACCTTCCGGCGCTCGGACTCGACCTCGACCTTCGAGCGCTGCTTCATGCGGTTGAGCATGACGTTGAGGTGCAGCTGCGAGATCCCCTCGACGATGAGCTGACCCGTCTGCTGGTCCTTCAAGATCTTGAAGGTCGGGTCCTCCTCCTCGAGCTTGTGGAGTGACTCGAGGAGCTTGGGCGCGTCCGTGGACTTCTTCGGGTGGACGGCGAGGCCCGCGAGCGGCGTCGGCGTCGCGGGCATCTCGAAGGTCCCGTTGTCGTGCTGGAGATCGGCGAGCGTGTCGCCCCGGTGGAGGTGCTCCATCTTCGGGATCGCGATGATGTCGCCCGCGACGGCCTTCTCGAGCTTCTCGCGGTTGTGGCCCTGGATCGTGAAGAGGTGGCCGCCCTTCTCCTCCTTCCCGTCGCGGAGGTTCTTGAAGTGCTGGCCGTCCGAGAGCTCGCCCGAGAAGATGCGGACGTAGGAGAGACGGCCCGCCTCCGCGATCACGGTCTTGAAGACGAGCGCGGAGAAGGGGCCGTCGGTCGCGATCTCCGCGACGACCTTGCCGTTCTTCCTGGTCCGCGCCGGCCGGTCCTTGGGCGACGGCGAGTACTTCACGAACGCATCGAGGAGCGCCTGCGTGCCGGTCCCCTTCTCCGCCGACGTCCCGAGGATCGGGAAGAGCTTGCCGGCGAGGACGGCCCGCTTGACCGCTGTGCGCACCTCCTCGGGCGTGAGCTGAGCGCCGTCGAGGTAGCGCATCATCAAGGCCTCGTCCGACTCGACGGCGAGCTCGATCAACTTCGTGCTCGGCGGCTCGGAGAGAGGGACGCACCGTTCGCCGAACGCCGCCTGGATGTTCTTCACGCGCGCGTCGAAGTCTGCCTGAGCGACGTCGAGGCGCGTGACGGCGATGAAGCGCGGCAGGGAGAGCTCCTCGCACTTCGCCCACATCTTGCGGGTGTTGACCTTGACGCCGTCCTTGCCGTCCACGACGACGAGGGCGGCCTCGACTGCTCCCAGCGCGAGGATCGCCTCCCCCGCGAAGTCCGCGGCTCCGGGGGTGTCGATCAGGTTCAGGTGGACTCCTTGATGGGTCGCGTGCACCACGTGCATGTCGATCGAGCTCCCGCGTTCGCGCTCGTCGGGAGCTGCGTCCAGGATCGATGTGCCCTCCGTGACGCGGCCGAATCGAGTGGTCGTCTTCGTCTCGAAGAGGAGTCGTTCGACGAGGGTCGTCTTGCCGCTGGCGCCGTGACCGATGACGGCGATGTTCCGGAGATTCTGCGTCGTGTGGGTCATGCAGGCCTCCAGGACTTCGAGTTTATCAGCGGAAGAGTCCGCTCCACTTCAGAAGGGCTAAATGAATGGCCCCCGGCCAGAACGCGCAGACGAAGCCGCCGAGGATCAGGAACGGCCCGAACGGCAGGTAGCTGTCGCCCGTCGCGAAGCGCGCGGCGAACCCTCCGCCCGGACGGAGCGTGTAGGGGTCCTTCGACTTCATGAAGGCGCGGAGCTTCTTGTAGCCGCTCGGCGGCGCGGGGGCGCCGAAGATGCGGAGCGCGATGTACGACATGGGCGACGCGTAGGCGATCTCCTTGCCGATGACGGTCGTGCGCCCCGTGCGGACCTTGTGCGAGATCCCGTAGATCGAGCCCGCGACGCACGCGAGGATCATCGAGTAGATGACGCCTTGCCACCCGAGGAACCCGCCGATCATGGCCATGAGCTTCACGTCGCCGAAGCCCATCGCTTCCTTCTTGAAGACCTTCTCGCCGGCCCAGCCGATGAACCAGATGAGCCCGCCGCCCGCCGCGGCGCCGACGACGCTCGTGAAGGCGGCCGAGATGGGGATCTCCCACGTCGAGCCGTGGAGCGAGTGATAGATCGCGTTGAGCGGTGACGTGATCGTCTCCGTCGCGCCGCTCGAGAGCCCCCACCAGGGGAGCGCGGAGGAGAGGAGCACGGAGGCGTTCGAGGCGAGGACGCGGAGCGGGAGGATGTTCTCGCCGACGACGGTCGGCACCAGGAAGGCGACGAACGGGGCGAGGAGGAAGCCCGGGATGTCGATCTCGTCCGGGATGATCCGGTGGTCCCAGTCCACGAGCGCGCAGACGATGAACGCCGAGCCGAGCGTCGCGTGGACCAGGAAGAGCGGGATCTGCCGGTCCTCGATCATGAGCTCGCGGCCCGCGAGGTAAAGGAACAGGCACGCGGTCCCGAGCTCGACGAAGAAGTAGCGGAGCGGGATCGCCGCGCGGCACGTCCGGCACTTCCCGCCGAGGAAGATGTACCCGAGGATCGGGAAGTTCTCCCACCACACGAGCGTGCGGCGGCACTTCGGGCAGAACGAGAGCTTCGGCTTCCAGAGGCGCAGGCAGCGGCGCGGGAGCCTGAAGATGCAGACGTTCAGGAAGCTCCCGACGCACGCGCCGAAGAGGGCAGCGAAGACGAGGATGATCGTGTTCATGCCTTCTTCATCACACCGCCGCGCCGGCGGGTATCCCAGTATATGAGGACGGCGACCAGAAGCACCGAGAAGATCCCCACTTCGAGGAGGGCCACGCCCCAGCGGCGCTCCTCGCCGGTGAGGTTCAGGGCGGCCGCCGTGACGAACGCGGCCGTCGTCAGGAGCTCGACCACGAAGTAGCGGACGGGGATCGCCGCCTTGCAGCCTTTGCACCGGCCGCGGAGGCGGAGGAACGAGATCATGGGGATGTTCTCGTGCCACGGGATCGTCCGCGCGCACGAAGGACAGAAGGAGAGCTTGGGCTTCCAGAGCCGGAGGCACTTCCTCGGGAGGCGATAGACGCAGACGTTGAGGAAGCTGCCGATGAGTGCGCCGTAGCCGGCCGCGAGGAGGACGATCAGCTCGTTCACTGGTCCTGTGCATGTTAGCGCGGCGTGGTATGAAGGTCGGGCCATGGAAGCGTTCGTCGAGGTCGAGAACCTCGAGAAGACCTACTCGGGCGGCCTCTTCGGCGCCCCGGTGACCGCGCTCCGCGGGATCTCCTTCGCGATCCGTCCGGGCGAGCTCATGGGTCTCCTCGGGCCGAACGGCGCGGGGAAGACGACGACGGTCAAGATCCTCTCGGGCCTCGTCACGCAGACGCGCGGCCGCGCGCGGCTCCTCGGCGCGGAGGCGGGCGTGCCGGGCGCGCGCTCGCAGATGGGCTACCTCCCCGAGCGCGCTTCGTGGCCGGAGCATCTCACCGGCATCGAGTGCCTCGAGCGCGAAGGGCGGCTCTTCTCGATCGACCGCTCCGAGCGGAAGAAGCGCATCGAGCGCGACATCGCCCGGGTCAAGCTCGAGGTCGCGAAGCGCAAGGTCGGCACCTACTCGAAGGGCGAGCGCGCCCGCCTCGGCCTCGCGCTCGCGCTGCTCCCCGATCCGCGCGTGCTCCTCCTCGACGAGCCTACGGACGGCCTCGACCCTCTCGGTCGCCGAGAAGTCCGCGACCTCCTCGTCGAGCTCAAGAAGGAAGGGCGCGCGATCCTCTTGAACTCGCACCTCCTCTCCGAGGCCGAGCTCTGCTGCGACCACG
>CAZYLP010000518.1:0-6361 GCA_964648345.1 uncultured Planctomycetota bacterium | reverse complement strand
GCGGCGAGCTCCGAGGTCCCGCTGTCGATCTCGGCGCCGACGGACCTCCCTCTCGTGGTCGGCGATCCGGACAAGATCCAGCGCGTCCTGCACGTCCTCCTCGACCGGGCGGCGGCGGTCTCGAAGCCCGGCGCTCCGGTCCGCATCTCCGTCGAGCAGCGGCGGCCGGGCGAGGTCTGCTTCTCGGTGAGCGACTCCGGCCCTCTCCTGTCCTCGTTCCTGCAGAAGCAGATCTTCGACCGGAGCTGGGTCACTTCCGTGGGCCACCGGCAGGGCATCGGCCTCTCGTTCGTCATCGCCAAGCGGACGGTCGAGAGCCAGTTCGGCCGCATGTGGGTCGAGTCGTACGACCAGGGGACGACGTTTCACTTCACCTTGCCGGCGAGCTGAGGGAGGGGCTTCATGGACGAAGCGGACGACGCCGGCGAAGCCTCTCCGACCGAGGAGAGCGAGCCCGGCTCGGCCGAGAGGGCCGCTCCCTTCCCCGTCGTCGCGATCGGCTGCTCCGCGGGCGGCCTCGACGCCCTGAGCGCGCTCCTCAAGCGCCTCGCCTACGACTCGATGGCGTTCATCGTCGTCCAGCACCTCGCGACGGGCCACGAGGAGATACTGAAGGAGCTCCTCGCCCGCGTGAGCCCCGTCCCCGTGCAGCTCGCGGCCGACGGCATTGCGCTCGAGAAGGGCCGGATGTTCGTCGCGCCGGGGAACGCGGTCGTGGCCCTCGAGCACGGCGCCTTCAGGATCGGCTCGTCCGGCGTCTCGTCGCGGCACACGATCGACGCGCTCTTCCGCTCGCTCGCCGCGGACCAGCGCTCGGCGGCGATCGGCGTCGTCCTCTCCGGCTCGGGGACCGACGGGACGCTCGGCCTCCAGGCGATCAAGCACGAGGGCGGCATCACCTTCGTCCAGGACCCGACGACCGCCCAGCACTCCGCCATGCCGCAGAGCGCGCTCGACTCGGGCTTCGCGGACTTCTGCCTCGCGCCCGACGAGATCGGCGACGAGCTCATGCGCCTCGGCGCGCACCCGTACGTCGCGAAGGCCGCCCGGCCCCAGATCCTCGACCAGGAGAGCCTCGCGCGCGTCTTCGCGCCCCTCCGCGATGTCTTCGGCGTGGACTTCGGGGGCTACAAGCGCGCGAGCATCGAGCGCCGGATCCAGCGGCGCATGGCGCTCCTCAGGATCGACGGCCTCGACGCCTACGCGAAGCACCTCGGGCAGAGCTCGACCGAGCTGAACGCGCTCTACCACGACCTCCTGATCGGCGTGACGAGCTTCTTCCGCGACAAGGAGCCCTTCGAGGCGCTCAAGGCGGTCGTCTTCCCGCGGCTCCTCGAGAACCGCGACCTCGAGACGCCGATCCGCATCTGGGTCCCGGGCTGCTCGACGGGCGAGGAGCCTTACTCGATCGCCATGTGCCTCATCGAGTACTGCGGCGAGAAGGGCCTCCGTCACCGGGTCCAGATCTTCGGCACCGACATCGACGAGCAGGCGCTCGAGAGGGCGCGCATCGGGATCTACCCCCAGAACATCGACCTCGACGTGACCCCCGGGCGCCTCCAGCGCTTCTTCGCGCGCGCCGACAAGGGCTATCAGATCAGCCGGCAGGTCCGCGAGATGGTCGTCTTCGCGCGGCACAACCTCGCGAAGGACCCGCCCTTCTCCCGGCTCGACCTCGTGAGCTGCCGGAACGTCCTCATCTACCTCCAGAGCCCGCTCCAGAAGAAGATCATGCGCGTCTTCCACTACGGCCTGAACCCGTCGGGCTTCCTCCTGCTCGGGACGTCCGAGTCCGTCGCGGAGGGCTCCGACCTCTTCCAGCTCGTGGACCGGCGTCTCCGGATCTACTCGAAGAAGAACATCGCCTCGCGCGCCGTCTTCGACGTCGCGTTCGGCGGCTCGAGCGCGGAGCCCGGCGAGGACCGGGCGCGCCCGCGCGCCGAGGGCCGCCCCACGGTCTCGGCCCAGCAGCTCGCCGACCGGAAGGTCCTCGAGAAGTACGGCCCGCCCGGTGTGGTCGTGAACGAGAACCTCGAGATCCTCCAGTTCCGCGGGCGCACGGGGCCTTTCCTCGAGCCGACCCCCGGGAGCGCGACGCTCCACCTCCTCAAGCTCGCGCGCCCGGAGCTCCTCGTCGCGCTGCGCTCGACGATCAAGAAGGCGCTCACCGAGGCCCTCCCCGCGAGCTCCGAGATCGTGAGGATCCGGGACGCCGCGGGCGCGTTCACGAACCTGCGCCTCGACGTCCTCCCGCTCTTCGACGCGACGGCGTCCACCAGGTCCCTCCTCGTCCTCTTCAACGCGACCCCGCCGGCCGACGTCCCGGGGCCGCCGGCGGAGCGGACCGAGGCCGACAGCAACCCGAGGATCATCGAGCTCGAGCGCGAGCTCGCGACGACGAAGGAGTACCTCCAGACGACGATCGAGGAGCTCGAGACGACGAACGAGGAGCTCACGAGCGCCAACGAGGAGCTCCAGTCGTCGAACGAGGAGCTCCAGTCGACGAACGAGGAGCTCTCCACGTCCAAGGAAGAGCTCCAGTCCACGAACGAGGAGCTGAGCACGGTCAACGAGGAGCTCCACCACCGGCTCGCCGAGCTCAGCATCGCGAACGACGACTTCCAGAACCTCATGACGACGTCGAGCACGGTCGCGGTGATCGTGGGGGCCGACATGAGGATCCGGCGCTTCTCGGAGGCCGCGGAGCGGCTCCTCCATCTGATCCCCGCCGACATCGGGCGGCCGATCTCCTACCTCTCGAGCACGCTCAAGATCCACGACCTCGAGGCGACGGCGGCCGAGGTGGCGAACAGCATGGCCGCGAAGACGCTCCGCGCGCGCGCGTCCGACGGCCGCGAGTACGACGTGAAGATCTCGGCCTACAAGACCTCGGACCAGGCGATCCGGGGCGTCGTCCTCGAGCTCACGAGCTGCGGTCCCCCGGCGGGCCTCCGGCACCCGGGCGAGATCCACGGCTGGTCCGAGCAGCTGCTCAAGGCGCTGCCGCGGCCGATGCTCGTCCTCGACGAGGATCTCAGGATCCTCTGGGCGAACGAACCCCTCCTGAAGGCCTTCGGCCGCGACAAGCAGATCTTCGGGAGCGTGCTCGACGCCGTCTGGGGTGGAGCCATGGACGAGCCGCTCCAGCGCTTCCTCCAGGACGTCGTGTCGCGCCGCCTGCGGTCCGGCCAGCGCGTCGTCCCCGTCCCGTTCTCCGACCGGGTCCAGCCCATGCGATGGCTCGTGACCGCTCTCGACCTCCCCCAGGACAAGCGCGCGGTGATCGTCGTCATGGAGGACGCTCCTTGACCGTCGCCGGGCCTTGCGTTAGTTCTCAGGGGCGAAAATGGCCTTCGTGAGACTTCTCCTGGTCTGGCTCTCGTGCTTCCTCGCCTGCGCGGGATCCCTGACGCCGTTCTCGTCGCCCGCCGAGAGGCTCGGGGCCGCGACGACCGAGGAGGAGGACACGGACGCGACGGACCAGCAGCAGGTCGCGGCCGACTCGCGGCTCGCGCGCGGCGCGCCCGCGCTCCCGCGGCCTCGCGCGCTCCGGCGCGTCCAGCGCGCCGCTGCCTCCGCTCGCCTCGCCCGCGCGCCTCGCGCGGCGCCGGCCCGTCTCCTCGCGGTCTCGAGGGAGCTCCCCCTGCGGTGCTAGCTCGCCCGGGCGTCCCCACGTCGTGGAACTGCCCGTGGCATCGAGTCACCGAAACCCCGCAAAGGAGCCCCGTCCTCTGATGGACACCAGCACCTCTCCGAGCCCCGCGTCGGATGCGAAGCAGGGCGCCGCCGCGACGTTCGCGAGCGACCTCAAGGCGTCGCTCGTCGTCTTCCTGATCGCCATGCCGCTCTCGCTCGGCATCGCGCTCGCCTCGAAGGCCCCATCGGTCATGAACGGACTCATCTCCGCCATGATCGGAGGCATCGTGGTCGGCGCGCTCTCGGGGGCGCCGCTCCAGGTGAGCGGACCGGCCGCCGGCCTGGTCGTCATCGTCGTGACCATGATCGAGAAGTTCGAGACCTGGCAGGCCGTCTGCGCTCTCACCGCCATGGCGGGCGTCCTCCAGATCGTCTTCGGCGTCTTCCGCGTCGCGCGGACGGCGCTCGCGATCTCGCCGGCCGTGATCCACGGCATGCTCGCCGGGATCGGCGTCGTCATCGCGCTCGGTCAGATGCACGTGCTCCTCGGCGGCGAGGCCCAGAGCTCGGCGATCAAGAACCTGAAGGAGCTCCCGGGCCAGATCGCCGACGTCCACGGCGTCGCCATGATGCTCGGCCTCGTCACGATCGCGATCCTCTTCCTCTGGCCGTTCGTCCCGTTGAAGAAGCTCAAGACGATCCCGGGCGCGCTCGTGGCCGTCGTGGCGGGCACGGCCATCTCGCTCGCGTGGAGCGCGACCGAGGTCCCGCGCGTGAGCTTCTCCAGGGCCGCGGTCGCGGACGTGGGCTCGCTGACGGCGGTGGTGTCCTCCTCCGCGGTCGCGGCCGTGTCGTCGTCGGGTGGCTCGGGCGGCTTCGACGCGCTCATGGGCTCGCTCAAGGCGCCGATCTTCCCGGACAAGCCGATCGGCGACATCATCGTCGCCGTCCTCACGATCGCGCTCATCGCGAGCGTCGAGTCGCTCCTCTGCGCGGTCGGCACGGACAAGCTCCACTCGGGAGCCCGCGCGAACCTGGACAAGGAGCTCATCGCCCAGGGCGTCGGCAACACGCTCGCGGGCATGATCGGCGGCATGCCGATCACGGGCGTCGTCGTCCGCAGCTCGGCGAACATCCAGGGCGGCGGCAAGACGCGCGTCTCCGCGATGCTCCACGGCGTCTGGATCCTCATCTTCGTCGTCGCGCTCGGCTTCGTGATCGAGATGATCCCGAAGAGCGTCCTCGCGGGCCTCCTCGTCTACACGGGCGTCAAGCTCGTGAACTTCCACCACATAAAGGAGCTCCTCAAGCACAAGGAGCTCCCGATCTACCTCGTCACGCTCTTCTCCGTCGTGTTCATCGATCTCCTGCGCGGAGTCGGCCTCGGCTTCGCGACGTCGATCGGGTTCCTCCTCTGGCGTCTCGGGCGCGTCAAGGTGACCGTGACGCCCGTGGGCGAGGAGATCGGCGTGCGCGTCGAGGGAGCGCTCTCGTTCCTCGGCGTGCCGAAGTTCCTCGACGCGGTCGCCAAGGTGCCGCCCGGGAAGAAGGTCTCGATGGACCTCGCCGTCGGGTTCATCGACCACGCCGGGTGGGAGGCGCTCGAGACCTGGCGCTCGAGCCACGAGCGGACCGGGGGCACGGTGACCATGGAGTCGCTCAAGGACATCTGGACCGCGCAGACCGGGCCGGGGGCGCAGGCGCCGACCTCGGCGCACTGACCCGCCGCCCCGGCGCCCCCGCCGTTGCCCTAGAATGGCGCGCGGGGGAAGTCGTGCGGATCCACCTCATCACGGCCGAGTCGCCGGAGTCGCGGAGGCTCCGGCTCCGGCGGCTCATCCCGTTTCCGCAGCTGACCATGCCGCTCGTCGCCGCGCTCACTCCGCCCGGCCACGAGCTCCATCACACGGACGAGATCATCGAGCCGGTTCTCTTCGACCGCCCCGCCGACCTCGTCGGGATCACGGCGCCGACGCCGTCCGTCCTCCACGCCTACTCGCTCGCCGACGAGTTCCGCCGCCGCGGCGTGCCCGTCGTCCTCGGCGGCCCGCACGTCACCATGCTCCCCGACGAGGCGCACGCTCACGCGGACGCCGTCGTCGTCGGCGAGGCCGAGGACACGTGGCCGCGCGTCCTCGAGGACGCGGCCCGTGGCGCGCTCCAGCCGTTCTACCGCTCGCGGGGCGACGCGACGCTCGCGGGCGCGCCCGCGCCGCGGTGGGACCTGATCAAGGGCCGCAACTACGGGAAGTCCGTCACGATCGCGACGCGCGGCTGCCCGCACCGCTGCGACTACTGCACGATCCCGCTCATGTACGGCCCGCGCATGCGCTACCGGCCGATCGAGGAGGTCGCCGCCGAGGTCGCGAAGGCGCCGACGCGCGCCGTCGTCTTCTGGGACGACAACATAGGCGCGAGCCCGAAGTACGCGAAGGAGCTCTTCCGCGCCCTCGCGCCGCTCCGTCTCTGGTGGACCTCTCAATGCACGGCGAAGGCCGCGGACGACGACGAGTTCCTCGCCCTCGCCGCGGCGAGCGGCTGCAAGGCGCTCTTCCTCGGCCTCGAGTCGGTCTCCCAGGCGAGCCTCCAGGGCACGAACAAGGCGCACAACGTCGTCGAGGAGTACCGCTCGCTCATCGCGCGGTTCCACCGGCACGGGATCGCCGTGCACCTCGGGATCATGTTCGGCTTCGACGAGGACGGGCCCGACATCTTCGAGAAGACG
>CAZYLP010000517.1:0-6374 GCA_964648345.1 uncultured Planctomycetota bacterium | reverse complement strand
CCCGAGCACGCCGCGAACGGACCGCGGCGGCCGAACTTGATCACGAGCGGGTTGCCGCACTTGTCGCACTCCTCGCCGAGCTCCTTCGGCGCGGGAGGCTTGGGCAGCTTGTCCTTGATCTCGTCCGGGAGCTGCGCGGTGCCGCGGCACTTCGGGTACTTCGAGCAGCCGAGGAAAGGCCCGCGGCGCGAGCGGCGGATGAGCATCTGGGCGCCGCACTTCTCGCACTTGACGTCGACGGGCGGCATCGCCGCCGCGCCCGCGCTCTTCTCGCCCGCCTTCTGCTGGCCCGTCTCCGGGTCCGTGACGATCGGGAGCGTGCTCTTGCACTCGGGGTAGCCCGTGCAGCCGAGGAAGGGGCCGCGCCGCCCGCGGCGGACGATCATCTTCTTCTGGCAGAGCGGGCACGGGTGCTCGAGCGTCGGCATGAGCTGCGAGACGCCGTCATCCGCGAGCTCGCGCGTCACCTTGCAGTTCGGGTACGCGGCGCACGAGAGGAAGCGGCCGCGCCGGCCGGTGCGGATGACCATGGACGTGCCGCACTCGGGGCAGGTCTCGTCCGTCTCCTCGGGAGGAGCGGGCTTGCCCTCCTCGTTGAGCGGCATCGTCTCTTTACATTCGTCGGTCTTGTAGCCGGGGCAGCCGAGGAACTGGGTGAACTCGGACTTGTTCCACATCTTGACCATCAAGCGCCCGCACTTCGGGCACTTGGTGTCCGACTCCTCCGGCTCCTCGTTGAGCCCCTTCATGGTCTTGTCGGCCGCGGCGACGTGCTTCTCGAAGGGGCTGTAGAACTCGTCGAGGACCTTCTTCCAGTCGACCTTCTCGTCCTCGATCTTGTCGAGGCGCGACTCCATGTCGGCCGTGAAGCCCTCGTCCATGATCTCGTCGAAGTGCTTGGCGAGCTTGTCCGTCACGATCATGCCGAGCACGGTCGCGAAGAGGCGGCGGTTCTCCTGGCGGACGTAGCCGCGGTCCTGGATCGTCGAGATGATCGACGCGTACGTGGACGGGCGGCCGATGCCCTTCTCCTCGAGGATCTTGACCAGCGAGGCCTCGGTGTAGCGCGGCGGCGGCTGCGTGAAGTGCTGCGACTCCTGCAGCTTCTCCGCGTTCAGCTTCTCCTGCTCGGCCACGTCCGGGAGGATCGGCTCGTCCTTCTTGCCGCCGCCCGAGACCTTGAGGTGGCCGTCGAAGATGAGCGTGCGGCCGTTGGCGCGGAAGAGGCACTTCGCCGCCGTCACCTCGACGGTCGTCTGCGAGAAGACCGCGGCCGGCATCTGGCAGGCGATGAAGCGCTCCCAGATGAGCCTGTAGAGCTTGAGCTGGTCGGCCGAGAGGTACTTCTCGACGGACTCGGGCGTGCGCGTCGCCTGCGTGGGACGGATCGCCTCGTGCGCCTCCTGCGCGCCCGCCTTCGACTTGTAGACCGGCGGCGAGTCGGGGAGGTAGCTCTTGCCGTACTTCTCCTCGATGAACGCGCGCGCCTCGTCGATCGCCTCCTTGGCGAGGTTCGTCGAGTCGGTTCGCATGTAAGTGATGAGACCGACCGCGCCCTCCTCGCCGAGCTCGACGCCTTCGTAGAGGCTCTGCGCGACGCGCATGGTCTTGTTCGTCGCGAAGCGCAGGCGGGTGCTCGCCTGCTGCTGGAGCGTCGAGGTGATGAAGGGCGCCGACGGGTTGTCGCGGCGGTCGGACTTCTTCACCGACGAGACGATGAAGTCGGACGCCTCGAGCTCCTTCTTGAGCGCGGCGGCCTCGTCGGCCGACTTGACGCGGTACTTCTCGGGGTCGAGCTTCTCCTCGCCCACCTGGACGAGCTTGGCGAAGAAGCGGCCGGGCCCGAGCTGACGCGCGGGGGCCTCCTTCTTCTCGCCCTTCTCGCCCTTCTCGAAGATCGGCTCGCCGTTCTCGTCGAGCTCGACCGCGGCGGCCGGCGGCGGCGGCGGCGCGGGCGGCGCGTCGAGCTTG
The DNA here is from genome assembly GCA_964648345.1 of uncultured Planctomycetota bacterium. Classification (GTDB taxonomy): domain Bacteria; phylum Planctomycetota; class J058; order J058; family JACQDU01; genus CAZYLP01. The sequence continues at coordinate 4,403 of CAZYLP010000517.1, read as the reverse complement.
GCGAGGAGCGCCTCGAGGTCCCAGTACTCGATCGGCTGGAACGCCTTGATCTCGCGCTCGCGGCCGACGACGAGCTTGACCGCGACCGACTGGACGCGGCCCGCGGAGAGGCCGCGCTTGACCTTCTTCCAGAGGATCGGCGAGAGCTTGTAGCCCACGATGCGGTCGAGGATGCGCCGCGCCTGCTGCGCGTTCACCTTCGCCATGTCGATGTCGCGCGGCTGCTGGATCGCGCGCTCGATCGCGGTCTTCGTGATCTCGTTGAACGTGATCCGCGAGACGCGCTCGGGCTTCGCCTTGAGGATCTCGGAGATGTGCCAGGCGATCGCCTCGCCCTCGCGGTCGTTATCGCAGGCGAGGAAGATCTTGTCCGACTCGCGCGCCGCCTTCTTGAGCTCCGTCACGACCTTCTTCTTCTCGGAGAGGAGCTTGTAGACGGGCTCGAACTTCTTCTCGATGTCCACGCCGAGGCCGCCGCCCTTCTCGGGCAGGTCGCGGACGTGGCCGAAGGACGCCTTCACGACGTAGTCCTTGCCGAGGTACTTGTTGATCGTCTTCGCCTTCGCGGGCGACTCGACGATCACGAGAGACTTGCCGCCGGGCTTGCCTTCGCCGGCGTCCGGGCCCGTGTCCTCTTCCTCGGCGACGTCGGCCTTGCCCTTCTTGCCCTTCTTGGGCTTGGTCTCGGCGTCCGGGGTCTTCTTCTTCGCCTTGGCCTTCGGCGCGCTCTTCTTGGGCGCCTTCTTCTCGACGGCCTCGGTCTTCTTCTTCGGCGCGGCCTTCGTCTTCTTCTTGGCCGGCTTCTTCTCTTCATCAGTCATAGGGAGCGGCGAACCCTAGCAGAGCCCTACGCAAATCGTCAAGCGGAATGGTTTACTGTGACCATGCTCCGCAGGGCGGTCCTGACGCTGCTCTTCGGCGCCGGGATCCCGATCCTCGCGCTGTCTTACATGGCCGTCCGCTCGACGACGATCGAGCGCGGGGAGGAGAAGCGCAAGGTCGCGGCCCAGGCGCAGCGCGCCGCGGAGCGCGTCGCGAACGACCTCGACGACCACCTCGTCCACCTCGAGCGCTCGCTCGCGGAGCAGGTGAAGGACGCTCTCCGCGCCGCGTCGCTCGACCCCGAGGACGAGCCGGAGCCGCTCGAGCACGGCCTCAACGCGACCGGGAAGGCGGTCGCGACCGCGCTCGAGAACCTGAAGCGCTCGGAGCCGCTCGTCCGGCAGGGCTTCATCGCCATGGGCCCGCGCGTCCTCCACCCGGCGACGCGCCACGCGCCCGCGCCGCGCGAGCCCGACCCCGCGGAGCGCTCCTACGTCGCCGACGCGATCGCGCGCGCCGAGCGCGAGAGCGATGCGAACGAGGCGGACCGCACGCTCTACTTCGCGCGGAACGGGTGCAAGGACCCGGGCCTCCGCGCGGCGCTCATGATCGCGCAGGCGGAGCTCCGGGCGAAGGGCGGCTTCATGGAGGAAGCGCTCAAGCTCCTCCAGGGAGTCCGCGACACCCCGGACGTGCGCGGCCTCGACCAGGAGCCTCTCTACCCCGCCGCGTCGATCCGTTACGCCGAGATCGCGGAGCGCGCGGGGGACAAGGAGGGCGCGCTCGCCGCGCTCCTCGACCTCGCCGACGCCGTCGCGGAGGACCGCTGGCACGAGGAGTCGAGCGACCGCCGCCCGCTCCTCGAGGCGGTGATCGGGGAGGCGGAGCGGCTCGCCGACGCGCTCGGCGCGGCCGGCTCCGTCGAGGCGCGCCGCCGCGTCGAGGCTCGCCGCGTCCGCGCCGAGTTCCTCCAGGGCTTCGAGGACCAGATCCTCCGCGACCTCCGCGCCCACGTCGTCTACCCGAGCGCCGGCGAGGTCGTCGGGCCGCCTCTCCGCACGGGCACCGTCGTGGGCGACCGCGACCCGCGCCTCCTCGCGACGATCGGCGTCGTCGCGTCGATCACGCGGGACACCGCGCCGGTCGCGAGCGCGCGGAACCCTCACCGCCCGGATCCGCGGTTCCTCGCGGGGATCGACCTCGACTTCGAGAAGCTCAAGAAGTGGGCGCAGGCCGAGGTCGGCGCGATCATGACGACGACCGAGACGCGCGTCACGATCCTCGACGGCTGGAACCACGTCTTCGCGGGCGACCCCGAGCTCACGACGCTCGACGCGCTCGCGTTCGACGCCGTGATCCCCTTCGCGAAGCAGCTCCCGGGCTGGCACGTGATCGCCGTCCCGCGCGACCCCGAGGCCCCGGAGCGCGCCGCGAAGCGGAAGCTGACCGTGTCGATCGCGCTCGTCGCGTCGTGCGCGCTCGCCGCGCTCGGCGCGTTCTCGCTCGCCCTTCGCGCGGCGTCGCGCGAGGTCGAGGTCGCCAAGGTGCGCACCGACCTCGTCCGCAACGTCTCCCACGAGCTGAGGACCCCCGTCGCGTCGATCCAGATGCTCTCGGAGATGCTCGAGGAGGGCGGCCTCGACGCCACGAAGCAGCAGGAGTACCACGGAAGGATCGCCCGCGAAGCCCGAAGGCTCGCGCGCCTCATCGAGAACGTCCTCGACCTGGCGCGAGTCGAGCGAGGAGCCCGGAAGGTCGAGCCCGTGCCCATGCTCCTCGGGGAGGCCGTGGGTCAGGCCGTGAGTCTGTTCAAGGAGGGGGAGCAGGGCCGCGAGGCGAACGTTGTCTTCCACGACCGATCCAACGGCGCGGTGGTGCCTCTCGATTCCTCGACCGTCGAGCAGATCGTCGGAAACCTCCTGTCGAACGCGGTCAAGTACTCGCCCCAGGGCTCCGAGATCACGGTCGAGTGCTCCGTGGCCGAGAAGGCCCTGATCAGCGTCCAGGACCGCGGCCGCGGCATGACGCACGACGAGAGCCAGCGCCTGTTCAACCCCTTCTACCGGGCGCGCCCCGAGGACGCGGCCGCGACGGGCGTCGGCCTCGGGCTCGTCATCACGCGGGAGCTGATCCGGCTTCATGGCGGAGAGCTCGCCGTGAAGAGCGCGCCCGGCCAGGGCACGACGTTCACGATCACCTTGCCGCGCGGGTCGGCCTAGGAGAAGCTTTCCCCTCATGAGCGGACTCGAGAAGGCGCAGATCCTGATCGTCGAGGACGAGGAAGCCATCCGCGTGAGCGTGAAGGACAAGCTCGAGCTCGAGGGCTTCCAGGTCGAGGCCGCCTCGAACGCGGAGGACGCGCTCCGCCGCCTCCAGGCGAAGACTTACGACCTCGCGCTCCTCGACGTCGTGCTCCCCGGCATGAGCGGGCTCGAGCTCCTGAAGCAGCTCCGCGACAAGGAGAAGGAGTCCGGCGCGCACACGCCCGTGATCCTCCTCACCGCGCGCGCCCACGAGTCGGACAAGGTCCTCGGCCTCGAGCTCGGCGCCGACGACTACATGACGAAGCCCTTCGGCGTCCGCGAGCTCGTCGCGCGCGTCCGCGCGCACATCCGCCGCGAGCGCGCGCGCGACCAGGACGAGAAGGAGCCCGCCCCGCCCGCGCCCGCGGGGTTCAAGTTCGGCGAGTGCACCGTGGACTTCGCGGGCTTCAGGTTGAAGCGCAAGGGCAAGGAGACCCGCCTCTCCGCGCTCGAGTGGAAGATCCTCTCGCTCCTCGTGAAGGAGCGCGGCCGCACGGTCACGCGCGAGCGGTTCCTCCGCGACATCTGGGGCTACGACAAGCTCCCGATCACGCGGACCGTGGACTTCCACGTGTCGCGCCTCCGCGGCAAGGTGGACGACGCGAAGGAGCCGAAGCACATCGTGACGGTGCACGGGATCGGCTACCGCTTCGAGGAGTGACCTCCGTCGAGGAGTAGCCGGATCTTCCCGAGCAGCTCGTCCGGCGCGAAGGGCTTCTGGAGGAAGGTCGCCGTCTTCTCGAGCGCGTGGCCTTCGAGGACGAAGTCCTCGGCGTAGCCCGACATGAAGATGATCTTGAGGTCGGGCTTGAGCGCGGCGAGGTGCTCCGCGAGCTCGCGGCCGCCCATCTTCGGCATGACGACGTCGGTGACGACGAGGTCGATCCGCGGCAGCGAGCGCGCGAGCTCGAGCGCGGCCTCGCCGGACTTCGCCTCGTGGACGTGGAAGCCGTGGAACTGGAGGACGGCGCGGACCGACGCGCGGACGCCATCCTGGTCCTCGACGAGGAGGAGCGTCTCGTCGCCGCGGAGCGCGCCCTTCGTGGCCGCGGCGGCGGCGCGCGGCGGCGCGGGCGCGGCGGCGACCCACGGGAGCCAGATCGTGAAGCGGGCGCCGCGGTCCTTCTCGCTCGCGACGGTGATGTGGCCGCCCGACTGCTTCACGATCCCGTAGACCGTCGAGAGGCCGAGGCCCGTGCCGTCCGCCTTGGTCGTGAAGAAGGGCTCGAAGACGTGGGAGAGCGTCTCCTCGTCCATGCCCTTCCCCTCGTCGGTGAC
>CAZYLP010000516.1:0-6386 GCA_964648345.1 uncultured Planctomycetota bacterium | reverse complement strand
TCGGCGAGCGGGACGTTGTAGACGGCGAGGAGCTGGTCCGAACTTGCACCCTTGAGCGCGGAGAGCGCCGTTCCCCGTGCCTCCTTGGCCTTGATCGCCTGGAGGAGGAGCGTCGCCGTCCGCGTGACCGCGACCGACTCGCTCCAGACGCGCGGCGCGAGGAACTGCCCGACCTCGTCCACGACGCCCCGATCCTCGATCGGGAGCCGCTGGACGTTCGCGGGCGTCGCACCCGGAAGCCGATACCACTTGAAGGCCCAGCGCTCGAACTCGCGGAGGCCCTCGGCCGAGACCTGGAAGAACGTCGAGCGCTCGTCGTGCGTCGCGGTCGCGAACAGGTGCGCTGAGCTCTCGTTGAGGCCGATCCGCTTCAGGGCCTCCTTGAGCGGCAGGATCTCGCCGTTCACTTCGCCCACGGGCTCGAGGTCCGAGATCCGCGCGTTCTCGCGGATCGGCGAGCCGAGGACGAGCACGACCGCAGGGAGATGATGAAAGGAGACGAGCGCGCGGCTCGAGGAGACGCGCTCGTCGTCCTCGACGTCGATCGGGCGGCCCTCGACGTCCTGGAGCTGCCCCTCCCCGTCGCGCCAGAGCGAGACCGAGGCGTCGAGATTCAAGCTCAAGACGAGCTGGAACTCGTCGAGGAGGTCCGCGAGCGCTTGCTTCGCCGAGTAGCCGTCCCACACGTGGCCAACGGGCGTCGCGCTCTCGAGGTCGCGAGGCATTCGCGAGAGTGCGGGCGAACCGGGGAGCGCCGGGAGGACCCTCTCGACGAGGACCTCGCGGAGCGTCCACGGGCGCCCTCCCTTGAGCGATCCGGGAACGAGCGGCGGGAGCGGCGCGACCTTCGCGAGCGGTGCCGACGTCGAGGAAGGCTTGGAGACGGTCGAGAAGCCCGACTTCCGGCCGTCGTCCTGGCGCGGGACGTTGATCCACCCGAAGACGACACCCCGCCGCCCCCAGAGGTAGCGGATATCGGTGATCTCGACGCGGACGAGGTCGCTCGGATCGTCGAACGCGATCACGGACTCAACCGCGCGCTCGCTCACCAGCACCTTCTTGAAGGTGACGGTGTGCTCGGAGCCCTCGATCCGCTCCGTGACGACAAGCTCTCCCTGCGAGAGGAGACCGTCACCGCGAGGCGTCGGCTCCGGGAACTTCTCCCGCGTCGAAAGAGGATGGAGGTACGCGTTCTTGAGCTCGGGCGTATCCGCGGCGTCGCGGACCGTGAAGCGCTTGAAGTCCGCGCGCTCGAGGTGAACGTAGCCGGTGTCGGGCTCGAGCCCGACCGTCCGCGTGTACTCGAAGATCGGGAGGCACGGGTAGCCCTGGTAGCGGACCTCGAGCCCGTCGGGTTTCTTGTTAGGCATTTTCGCCGTCCGATCGCGTGGCCTCGCGCTGAGGGTTCGAGCTCGCGCCCGGAGCCATGACCGAGCGCGCCATTTCGTCGACCGTCTCGCCGAGCGCGGGCGCGCGGTACACGCGCCTTACACCCATGAGCCACTTGTCCGCGGCGCGCGTCGCGCCGATCACGACGCGCGTCGGGAAGGGCGCGAAGCTGAGCTCGCTCGTGTCCTCGTCGAGCCCGCCGAGCGGCGCGGGGAGCTGCCAGTCGTTGAGGCCCGGCGTTCCCGTGACCTCGACCTGGATCTCCTCCTGGATCTCGACCTCCGCCCGCGGGAGGACGTGCTTGGCGGGCGGGCGCCCACCTGTCCGGCGGGTGTAGCGGATCGGCCTCCCCCCACCACGCGTCGTGAGGCGATGGGTTCGAAGGAGGCGCCCGCCGTCGAGCCGCGAGGTCACGTAGACGGCGACGGCCGAGCGCTTGTGAGGATCGACGGTGACCGACTCGGTGAGCGTCCCGGAAGGCTTCTCACGACGGACTGCCGCCTCGGCGCCGGGCCCCGACGCATTGACGGTGATGGTCGTCAGGGCCTCGCCGTTCGAGCGCGTCACGTGGACCGCGCGCCCGAAGGAAGGCGCGACGCCAGACGGGAGGCTCGCGCCGGACTCCTGAACAATGGAGGTGAAGCGCGCGCGCGAGTCCGCCTCGTCCAGGCGCTCGACGTTCACGCCCTCGGGGCCGCGCGTCACGAACGCGAAGTGCGGGCCGGGGAGCTTGAGCCCGAGCGTCCGGGCGAGCTCGGTCGCTTTCGCCCCCTTCACGACCTCGACTTCGCCCGAGAGCGTCTTTGTGAGGAGGCCGCTCTCGCCGTACGCCCAGGACTCGGTCTGCGTGAGCTTCGAGACCTTGGCGCTCGGGTTCGACCCCGCCCCACCGAGAGCCTTGACGCCCGAGATCCGCGTTACGAAGTGGAGCTCGGTGCGCCAGGCGCGCTCGACCCGCGGCGCCGCGAGCTGCTCGACGCGGAAGCGCCCGAACCCCCACGCGGGCGTGATCGCCTCGACGACGGTCCCGTCGCGGAGGAGCTCGACGCCGTCGGGCGCCTGGGCGGGGTCTTCGAGCGCCTTCGTGAGCGCCGTCCACTGCGAGACGACCTCGGCCTCGTTGGCTCCATAAAGCCGCCCCTCGATCGTCCAGGTCTTCGCGATCGACACCAGACGCGGCGGTTCGTTCTGGTCGTGCTCGTAGCTGTGCTCGGGCTCGACGAAGGGCGTGTGAGAGCCGAACGTGAAGACGCTCGTGCCGCCGCGCGTGAGCCGGACTTCGTAGCTCACTTGATCCTCACTCCGCCCAAGCGGGCGCCGAGCTGCGAGAGGGCGGCCTGGTCCTCGACGATCGCGCGGAGGTCGAGCGCGCGGCGCTGCTCGAGCTCCTCCGCGAGGTGGCGCGCAAGCTCGCGCGCCTGGGCCTCGCGCTCCTTCTCAGCGTGCTCGAAGCCCTTCCGCGCCGCGAGGACACCCGACGCGATCCCCGCCGCGGCGCCGAGCGGGAGCGCAACCGGCCCCACGAGCGGCGCGAGGAGGCGCGACACGGACGCGCCCGCCGAGAGGCCTTCTCCGACGGCACCGGTCAGGATCGACGCGTTGTCGCCCGCACCGAGGCGCTCGGCGAAGTGGTGGACGACCTGGGCGGCGCTCGCGAGCTTCGAGAGCGCCTGGTTCGCGCTGTTCGTGAGCTCAGCGGCGGACCGCTCGGCCTGCTTCGCCGCCTGATCGGCGGCGCCCGCAGCGCCTTCGGCGCGCCTTCCGGCACGTTCCGCCGAGGTGAGGTCGGTCTCGACGCGGTTTGCTTGCTGGCTCACGGACGCCGCGCCCGAGACGACGAGCTCGATCACGGCCTTCTCGAGGGCGTCGCTCACGAGGCACGCTCCCTCACGGCGGCGAGCGCGTGGCGCCCGGCGATCCGGACGGCGTCCGCGTCCGTGAGGCGCGGGTCCTCGACGAGACGCCGCGCCAGGCGCACGATCGTCGCGCCCGTCGCGTCGCTCTCGACCTTGAAGCGCGCGTAATCGGCGAGCGCCTCGACGAGCGCGATCTGATCGCGGAGCTTCTCCGGCTCAGTCATGGGCGTCCTCGAAGGGCGGGAGCGTCCCCGCCGTCACGGAGCGGTCGTCGATCGTCGCCTTGCTGCGCTCGTCGCTCTCGAGAGCGAAGCCGTAGAGGAGCGCGAGCTCCTCCTGGAAGGCGCCCTTCTCAGCGACGGTCACGTCGAAGACGACCCGGTCGCCGCGCGCGAAGGGGTTCAGGTCGAGCGTCCCCGTGTCCCCGGCCTTCGGGTTCGTCCCGAGCTTCGCCGTCCCCGACAGCGTGGAGCCGTTCGCGAAGAGGACCTTGACCGCTGCGCCTGCAGGCCCGGGAGTCGTCGTGAAGACCCTCGTCTCGGGCTCGAGGCTCGAGCTGGTGTACCCCTCGATCACAAAGTCGGTGCCGGACTCAACGATCCGGAGCGCGATCTCGCCCCGGTCGTTGTTCCGCGAGTCCTCGCCCTGGATCGTCCAGTCGGTTGCGGGCCCGAAGGCGTCCGCGTGCTGTGAGTCGATCGCGAGGACGCGATCGAGGAAGGCGTTCTTGATCCCGATCTCGGGGTCCGAGAAGGCGCGCCGCACGGTGAGCTCACGCTTGGCGAGCCGGTCCTCGCCGGTCTCGTCCCGGTGCTGGGAGACGCGGAAGCGCTCCTGGCCGAGCGTGGGATCGATGCAGACGAGGGCCACGAGGCCCGCGCGGGCCCACTCGAACATGTGCGGCGCGGTGAGGACGCCGCGCCCCCGGTTCGACGGGTCGAAGGTCCCAGCCGTCGCGACGACGAGCGAGTTCGGCACCGACTGCCGTCCAGCGACGAGCTCGTCCGTCATGTTGTCGCGGCCGTCCTCGAGAAGACCCGTCGCGAACGTCGCGATCGCGCCCTGGTCCTCTTCCACGTCCTTCTCGATCGCGACGGACTCGGACGAGCGGTGGAAGTGCTTCCAGCGGGTCCTGAGGAACGTCTCCGTCGCCTGCGAGAAGGCGTCGAGCGAGGTGGTGAACGCTCTCTCGGCGGCCTCGAGCGCATCCATGAACGCGTCGAGGAGCTCGCCGTGCTCAGGCTCCGAGCCGTCGAAGACGGCATGCATGCGCGCAGCCCAGTCCGGGAAGACGAGGAGAACGTGGCGATCGTCGGTCTCGTTCGCCGAGACGGCACCGAGGAGGACGCTCCCCGAGAGCCCCGAGCCGTTCGCGGGAGCGAGCGGGACAACCGTCCCGCTCGCTCCCGCCCCTTGCGCGACGAGCTCGCCCGCCGCGCCGCCCACGGCGCGGTAAAGCGAGGCCTGCACCGTCGCGGAGCCCGCGACGCGGACCAGCCGAACGAAGACCTCGCCCGCGGCGCTCGTGTTCGCGCCGATCTTCACGCCATGAAGCGACCAACGGCTGGTGGACTCCGCGGTGTCGCCCAGGTCGAGGACGCGCGTGCGCGTTCGCGCGAGATCGAAGCGCTTCGCGAGCTCGCGGAGCTCCCGCTGCGGCGCGAGGAAGAGGGCGAGCTCGCGGAGGAGCTTCCTCCAATCGGCTTGGCTGCGCGCGAGGTTCATGAGTTGTCTCCTTGCGGGCACGTGAAGGTGAGCGTGAGGCGAACGACCGAGCGCGCGAGCTCGTGGGACTCGGGCGCGTCGTCGATCTCGACGAGCTCGGCCCGCGCGTACCTGAGGGCGGCGTTCTGGGCGAGGAGCGTGAGGTTCGAGCGGGCGTCGTACCGCGCGACGAGGGCGCGCGCGATCTCGCCGACGGTCGCGAGCTGCGCGCGCCCCGCGCTCAGGTCCTTGCGACGGAGAGTCGTCTTGAGCTCGAAGACGAGGTCTCGCTCCTCGTAGCCAATCCCGATCTCGCGTGCGGCCCAGGGCGCAACGGGGACGATCTCGATCGTGAGCGAGGGCGCGTTCTCGCGCCGCTGCTGCCGCGCCCGCGTCGCGCGAGCGGTGACGACCGAGCCCAGGCCGAGCGCGCCCGGGAGCTGCGCGTTCACCGCCTGGCGCACGTCGCCCTGGTCGCCCTCCAGGAAGGAGAGGGCGGTCTCGTACAAAGACGCGCTCACGTGGGCTTCTTCTCGCGGTTGCTGAGCGCGACCACGAGCTGCTCGCGCGCGGCGCGCGCGACCTCCGCCGCAGCCTCCGCGAGGCGCGCCGCGGCGATCCCGCCGACGGGCCGCGCGGGTTGCTTCCCTTCGCGACCCTTGTTGAAGACGATCCAGCGGAGCCGCGTCTTGGCGCTCGGGACGATCTTGAGCGAAGTGCGTCCCACCTTCACGTTCCCCCGTCGCGTCAGATCCTTGAGCATCTCGCCGGTCTTCACCCCCAGGCGCACGAGCTCGCGGACCGCGACCCGGATCCCGAGGACACGGATCCGCTTCCGGCCCTTCGCCTCCTCGGCGAGTTCCTTCGCGGGCTCGAGTTCGTTCCCGCGGACGTCCTGCCCGCCGAGGAGGCGATCCGCGTTCTCGTCTTGGATCCGCGCCCCGAGGGCGCGGAGCACGGGGCGGAGGTCGAGCTTGAGCTTGGCCATGGGTACGGAGTCTCCTTGTTCGCCGCGTCGCGGCTGACGGTGTGCTGGAGATGGAGAGAGTTACTTGGTGGCCCAGTAAGGACCCGGCTGTTCGCCGGGTCGCCTCGAGTCACGGGCCGCCATGAAGACGGCCGCCGAGTCGAGGTTCACGACGCACGGGAGCCCGCGTTCAGCGAGCGTCCCGTCGTCGTCCTTGGCCGTGTCGATCTCGACGTAGATCTCTTTGATCTCCTTCTCGAAGCGCTTCCGGTAGTGCTCGGCCTTTCTCGAGTTCTCCTCGTCGCCCTGCGGCAGCGACTCGAAGATCGTTGCGAGGACCCAGAGGGAAGCGACCTCCTTGAAGTCCGAGACGTTTGTGACCGCCGCGGGATCGGCGCCTCGCTTCTTGAGCTCGCGGCAGATCGCGTTCGTCGCCTGCGGGAGGAGCGCGACGAGAGTCGCGCTCCCCG
>CAZYLP010000515.1:0-6417 GCA_964648345.1 uncultured Planctomycetota bacterium | reverse complement strand
CGCCGGGCTCGCCGCATCCGGAGCGGTCGCGTTCGCGCTCGCGCTCCCCGCGGCGAACCTCGCGGGGATCGGGCGCTAGGCGAGCGCTTCGAGGAGACGCGCCACGTCCGCGTCGCTCGTGTAGAAGTGCGGCGCGAGCCGAATGCAGGGCGCGCCGGTCCGCTCGGCGCGGAGCGAGGTCACGATCCCCTCGCGGTCGAGGCGGCGGTGGAGCTCGCGGAGCTCGTCGGGCTCGCCGCCGAACGAGACGATCCCGGACGCGACCTCTCGCGCCCCGCGCGGCCCGAGCGGCGAGCGGCCGCGGGCCTCGAGGCCCTCGTGGATCCGCGCGCGGAGAGCGCCGACGCGCGCGGCGATCGCGCGCGCGCCGTAGGTCGCGAGACACTCGAGCGCCGCGTGGAGGCCGACGACCCCGGCCGCGTTGAGGCCGCCCGGCTCGAAGCGGCGCGCCGAGTCCGCGAGCGGCTGCTCGGCGGACGTGAAGTCGCGCGGGTCGGCCACGGAGTGCCAGCCGCGGAGCACCGGCCGCAGCTCGGCGAGGCGGTCGCCCCGGACGTAGAGGAGCCCCGCGCCCTGCGGACCGAGGAGCCACTTGTGCGCGTCGGCCGCGAGGAAGTCGACGTGCTCGACGCTCACGGGGAGGGCGCCCAGGCTCTGGATCGCATCGAGGCAGAAGAGCGCGCCGCGCGAGCGGACGAGCGAGCCGAACTCGTCCACGGCGAGGGGCGTGCCCGTCACGTAGTCCACGCTCGAGAGCGCGACCAGCCGGGTGCGCGGTCCGACGAGGCGCGCCACGTCCTCGGCGCGGACGGTCCCGTCGCGCTCCCACGGCGCGAGGTCCACGACGACGCCTCGCTCGCGGAGCGCGAGCCACGGGTGGAGGTTCGCCGGGAAGTCGCCCTCGCGGACGAGCACGCGGTCGCCTGGCCGCCAGTCGAGCCCGGCCGCGACGAGGCTCAGCCCGGCGGACGTCGAGGGGACGAAGGCGACCTCGGCGGCCGATGCGCCGATCAGTCCCGCCGCGAGGCGGCGCGCACCCTCCTCGGCATTCGCGTGGCGGTACTCGAAGGGCGCCTCGGTGCATGCACCCTCGATGTAGGTCTGCATCGCCTGCGCGACGGCGCGCGGGAGCGGGCCGACGGCCGCGTGCGCGAAGAACGCGCGCGTCCTCGTGATCGGGAACTCGCGGGCGCGCCGCTCCTCGTCGGCGAGGAGCGCCTCGAGCGCGCCGCTCAAAGCTGCTCCCAGCTCCGGCGGTACCAGTCGATCGTGCGCTCGAGGCCTGCCTCGAGGTTGGTCGCCGGTTCCCAGCCGAGGACCGAGCGCGCCTTCGAGATGTCGAGGAACTTCCGGATCGGACGCGCGGACGGCTTGCCGCGGAAGACGGGCATGCGCGTCCGGTCGTCGAAGACGCGGCTCGCCGTCACCGCGACCTCGCGGATCGACGTCGGGCGTCCGGAGCCGAAGTTGAACGCCTCGCCGGCGCAGTCGTCGAGCTTCTCCGCGACGGCGAGGTAGGCCTTCGCCATGTCGCCGACGAAGAGGAAGTCGAGCTGCGCCGAGCCGTCGTCTCTGTCTCCGAAGTCGTAGCCGTCCCCCGTCAGGAGGTTCTCGATCGCGCGTGGGACGAGCCGGCTCCAGTTCGTGTCGCCCGGGCCGTAGGTGTTCATGAAGCGGCAGACGCCCGACTTCATGCCGTAGACCCTGGCGTAGCTCCGCACGGCGGCGTCGCCCGCGACCTTGGACGGGCCGTAGATGTTCCCCGATACGACCGGCGCGTCGTCCTCGCCGAGCGCCTCGTCCGTCGAGGTCGTGCCGTAGTAGGCGCCGCTCGACGCGAAGACGAAGCGCTTCACGGACCGCGAGCGCCGCGCCGCCTCGAGCATCGTGTAGGTCCCCTGCGCGTTCACCGAGAGCGTCTCGAGCGGGTGGATGTTGCTCACGGGGACGAGCGGCTGGGCGGCGAGGTGGAAGACGGTGTCGATGTCGAAGCGCTCGAGCGTCAGCGCGACGAGGTCGAGGTCGCGGATGTCGCCCGGGATCTCCTCGACGCCCTCCTGGTGTCCGAGGAGCGCGAGCGGGGCGCTCCGCGGGAAGGCGCGGTCGAGGGCGAAGACGCGCGCGCCGCGCCCGCGGAGGAGCGCGCAGAGGTGCGCGCCGCCGAAGCCGGCGGCGCCGGTCACGAGGCAGGGGCGGCCGTCCCAGGCGAACCTCACGGGGCGTCCTCCGCGGTGACGGTGTGGACGATCGAGCGGAACTTCGCCGAGGGCGTCATCGCGGGAACTGGCGTGACGGGCGCGGGCGGGACCGGCGCGGACGAGAGGGCACGCGAGCGCTGCGCGCCGTGGAGGGCCCGGTACGCCTCGACGGTGCGCGCGAGCGCGACCTCGAACGGCACCTCGGGCTCGAAGCCGATCGCTTTCCGGATCTTCTCGCCGTTCAGGTGCTGCTTCTTGATCGTGACGACCTTCCGCCGCGGCCCCTCCACGGCCTGGAAGCCGTTCACGCGGATCCCGTTCGTCCGGATGAGGCGGGCGCGCTCGCGGTCGTGCTTCGCCTCGATCGTCGCGGCACACTCGACGATCGCCTTCAACATCTCGGGCGTCGAGAGCGCCTTCACGGCGAGGAGGTTGTAGACGTCGCCCCGGCACTGCGGGCTCGACGCGAGGAGGAGGAGCGCGCGCACCGCGTCCTCGACGTAGAGGTAGTCGCGGTCGTGCTCGAGGGCCTCGAAGTAGAGCTCCGGCGGCTCGGGCGTCTCCTTGCCGAAGAGGCGGAGCATGGCCTTGGGAACGAGCCGGTAGTCGCTGAGGTCGTTCGGGCCGAAGATGTTGCACATCCGCAGCACGGTCGTCGGGAGCCCGAAGACCTCGTGGTAGGTCCGCGTGAAGACGTCCGCGGCGAGCTTCGCCGAGTCGTAGACGCCGATCCCGCGGAGCGGGGTCCGCTCCTCCTCGTAGGCCGCGCCGTCCATGTCGCCGTAGACCTTGTCGGTCGACGTGATGACGATCGACTTCGGCCGCCGGTCGGGCGTGGTCTGGCGGATCGCCTCGAGGATGTTCACGGTCCCGAGCGTGTTCGACTGGATCGTGGCGTAGGGGTTCTCGACCGCGCGCTCGATCGCGGTGGCGTACGACGCGAGGTGGAACACGTAGTCGAAGGGGCGTCGCGCGAGCAGCTGGTGCATGAAGGGGGCGTCGGTGATGTCGCCCTGCTCGAGCGTGAGCCCGTCCGGGTTACGGAGCGCGTTCGCGAAGAAGCCCGCGCGCTCCTGGCGCGTGTCGAGGTCCACGATCGTCACGTTGGCCCGGAACCCGACGAGCGCTCGCGCGAGGTGGCTCCCCACGAAGCCGCAGCCTCCGGTGATGAGGACCTTCTTGTCGCAATAGAACTCCGACAGGCAGACATTCGTCGCCATCGAGCGCTTCCCTTCCCCGCGTGCGCGCCCGGACCCGAGGGGGGCGCGTGTGCGGAGGCGGGTCACGCAACGAGCTTGCCGTCGCGAGAAGACCCTCGCTCGTCGGGCTTTCGCGCCGTCGCCGAACCGGACCGTCGACAGGATCGCGTCGTTGCGGCACGAAACGTTGCCGGTGCTTCATGAGAGTGCTCTCATGAAGACCTCACGAGAACTCTCTCCAGGCGGCAGATAAGGATGTAGGCGTTCTCAAAAATGAGGATCTCGTCCCACGGCGTGCCGCTCTTCGCGCTCTTCCTGCTGCTCGCCGCCCTGGGCTGCGAGCGCGGCGGTTCGCCCGCTCCGCCCGCGCCGGCCGCGAAGCTCGAGCGTCCCTCCAGGGAGACGGAGGTCGCGACGGTCGTGCTCACCGCGGAGGCCGTGAAGCGGCTCGCGATCGCGGAGCACCTCGGGACCGTCGAGAAGCGGAAGGTCCCCGCCGCGCGCACGCTCCCCGCGGACGTGGCCGCGCGGCCGGGCGGCGCGTCGCTCGTCCTCGCGCCGTTCACGGGAACGGTCGCGGCGCCGAGGAGCGGGCTCGTCGTGCCCGGCGCGAAGGTCGCGAAGGGAGACGTCCTCCTCGAGCTCACGCCGATCTTCCTGCCGGCCGACCAGGTCCAGCTCACGGCCTCGCTCGCCGACGCGGAGGGCCAGGTCGCGCGCGCGCGCGTCGAGCTCGACGCGGCGGCGGTCTCTCATCGCCGCACCGAGCAGCTCGTGAAGGAGAAGGCCCTCGCCGCGCGCGCCCTCGAGGACTCGCAGGCCGCGCTCGACACGGCGCGCGCGACGCTCGAGGCGGCGGTCGCTCGCCGGGACGTGATCGCGGCCGCGGGCAAGGCCGCCGTAGAGCGCGACAAGGCGCCCGTCACCGCGCTCGCGAGCCCGATCGACGGCGTGCTCCGCGATCTGCGGGTCGCCGCGGGCGAGACGGTCGCCGCGGGCGCCGCGGTCGCCGACGTCGTGTCGCTCTCCCCGCTCCTCGTGCGCGTGCCCGTCCCGTCGAGCGAGCTCGAGTCGATCGACCGCGCCGCGCCGGCGCGCATCGACGCGCTCCTGGGTCGCAGCCCCGCACGCTCGCGGAGCGCGAGGCCGGTGACCGCGCCGCCCGTCCCGAGCGCGGCGCCCGGGTGCGTGGACCTCTTCTTCGAGCTCGCGAACGAAGGGTTCGTCTTCGTGCCGGGCGAGCGCGTCGCGGCGGTGCTCGCGCTCCGGTCCGACGAGGAGTCGCTCGTCCTCCCGTGGGGCGCCGTCCTCCAGGACGCGCTCGGCGGGACGTGGGTCTACGAGGCGACCGAAGACAGGGCGACCGGAGGGAGCACCGCGGTGACCCGGTTCGTGCGCCGGCGCGTGACGGTCCGGCGCGTGGACGGCGACCTCGCGGTCCTCGCGGGTCCGGCCGCGCTCGTGCCCGGCGCGAAGGTCGTGACCGAGGGCGCCGCGGAGCTCTTCGGCACCGAGTTCGGCGTGGGGAAGTGAGCCCGTGCTGAACGCGCTCGTCTCGTTCTCGCTCCACCGCCGCTCGGTCGTGCTCGTGCTCGCGGTGCTCCTCCTCGTCTTCGGCGTGCGCGCCGCGAAGCGGACCCCGCTCGACGTCTTCCCCGAGTTCGCGCCGCCCCTCGTCGAGGTCCAGACGGAAGCCCCGGGCCTCTCGACCGAGGAGGTCGAGAGCCTCGTCACGGTCCCGCTCGAGAACGCGCTCAACGGCGTCCCCTACTTGAAGAAGCTCCGCTCGAAGTCGGTCCTCGGCCTCTCGTCCGTGGTCCTTATCTTCCAGGACGGGACGGACCTGATCCGCGCGAGGCAGATGGTCCAGGAGCGCCTCGGCGCGGAGGCGAGCCGCCTCCCCGCGGTCGCTCACCCGCCGGTGATCCTCTCGCCGCTCTCCTCGACGTCGCGCGCCATGAAGATCGGGGTCTCCAACAGGGCGACCGGAGGGAGCACCGAGGTGCCCGCGAAGCTCTCGCAGATGGAGATGACGATCCTCGCGCGGTGGACGATCCGCCCGCGGCTCATGGCGATCCCGGGCGTCGCGAACGTCGCGATCTGGGGGCAGCGCGACCGCCAGCTCCAGGTGCTCGTGGACCCGGAGCGCCTCCACGCGGAGGGCGTGACGCTCGACGCCGTCGTCAAGGCGGCGGGCGACGCGACGGCCGTCGTCGCGGGCGGCTTCCTCGACTCGCCGAACCAGCGCGTCGCCGTCCGCCACGCGGGCGCCGCGGTGGACCCGCGCGACATCGAGAAGACCGTCGTCGCCGTCAGGAAGGGGACGCCCGTCCTCCTCGGCGCCGTCGCGCGCGTCGTCGTGGACCACCCGCCGCCGATCGGCGACGCGATCATCGACGACGAGCCGGGGCTGCTCCTGATCGTCGAGAAGCACCCGTGGGGCAACACGCTCGACGTGACGAAGCGCGTGGAGGCCGCCCTCGACGCGCTCCGGCCGGGCCTCGCCGGTCTGAAGATCGACAGCACGATCTTCCGGCCCGCGAGCTTCATCGAGCGCTCCCTCGACAACCTGAACGAGGCGCTCGCGCTCGGATGCGTGCTCGTCGTGCTCGTGCTCGTCGCGTTCCTCCACGACGCGCGGACGGCGTTCATAAGCCTGCTCGCGATCCCGCTCTCGCTCACGGGGGCCGCGCTCGTCCTCCACGTCCTCGGCGGCACGCTCAACACGATGGTCCTCGCGGGCCTCGTGATCGCCGTCGAGAACATCCTGCGGCGGCTCCGCCTCAACGCCGCGAGCCCGGAGCCGCGGCCCGCGCTCCGCGTCGTCCTCGACGCGTCGCTCGAGGTGCGGAGCGCCGTCGTCTACGCGAGCCTCATCGTCACGCTCGTCTTCCTGCCCGTCTTCTTCCTCGAGGGCCTCGCGGGGTCGTTCTTCAGGCCGCTCGCCGTCAGCTACGTGCTCGCGATCCTCTCGTCGCTCCTCGTCGCGCTCACCGTGACGCCCGCGCTCTCTCTCTGGC
>CAZYLP010000514.1:0-6425 GCA_964648345.1 uncultured Planctomycetota bacterium | reverse complement strand
CCCCCCCCCAACCCCCCCCCGCTCCGCGGGGGGGGGTTGGGGGGGGGCCCGGCTCCACGCTCGAACCCTCTCCTCTCGAGAAGAAGCCGCCCACCCCGACGGTCACGCCGGCGCCGCTCCCGCCGGCTCCTCCGCCGCCGCCGCCCCCGGTCGTCGTCAAGCTCGAGCCCGAGGAGGAGGCCGCGCTCGCCTTCGGCGCGGCGCAGCTCCTCGAGCTCTCGCGCCTCTGCACGAAGAACAAGGCCTACCGCGAGGCCCGCGTCGAGCTCGAGCTCGCGCGCGTGCTCGCGCCCGAGGACGAGGCCGTGAAGCAGGAGGCGGGCTCGCTCGAGGACCTCGCGAGCGACCCGACGCGCTGGTTCAAGGACAACTACGGCAAGGAGCGCGGCAACGCGCACCTCCGCGCCGCGAACCGCATCGGCGACCTCGCCCTCGCCTACAAGAAGGCGGGCGACAAGGAGCGCTGGCTCCGCTGGGTGGACGCGATCGAGGAGTACTTCCCGGGGGAGACGACCGAGAAGGCCTTGAAGCGCATCGGCCTCGTCTACTTCGAGCCCTACCTCGACTGGCTCGAGCCCGCGGAGTGGAAGCGGCTCGACGCGGGCTCCGAGAAGGTGGACGGCGAGTGGAGGGACAAGTCCGTCGTCGCCGAGCTCAACAAGCGCCACTCGACGTGGAGCGACCCCTGGGTCCTGACCGACGGCGTGCACGAGCTCAGGACGACCGTCTCGCTCCGGCTCGCGCGGAAGCTCCTCGCGCAGGTGAGCGCGTACAGGCGCTTCTTCCTGAAGCAGTTCTCGCGCGCGTGGGACCTGCGGCCGCCCGCGGGCAAGCTCCCCGTGATCCTCTGCCGCAACCAGGACGACTACCAGGAGCGGATCGCCGCCGAGTCGAAGCGCATGGGCCTGAGGATCGTCCCGCCCCGGAACGCGGCCGCCTTCTACCTCGTCGTCGACCGGCCGCTCAACCCGTGCTTCGTGACGCTCGAGGCGCACTCCCTCGAGGGGAACCTGCTCAAGTTCGGGTGGGACAACGTCCTCCTCGTCCTCAAGCACGAGCTCACGCACCAGATCGCGACCGAGTACTCGCGGCACGACGCCCTCAAGAGCGAAGGCCTCCCCGAGAAGAACTTCTGGGTCATCGAGTCGCTCGCGAGCTTCATGTGCTTCTTCGAGGTGGACCGCGGGCACTGGCACCTGACGCGTCCGCGGACGACGCCGACCCGCACCGAGGGCGTGAACGCCGTGAGCCCCTTCGCGTGGTGCCTCGAGCACATAGACCAGCTCCCGAGGCTCGCCGACTACTTCAAGGTGACGCCCGAGAACTTCATGACGGACGAGTGCTACCACATGGCCACGGTGGTCGCTTACTTCCTCCTGTTCGGCGAGCACCGTAAGTACCGCGCGGGCTACATCAAGCTCTGCGAGAAGGTCCACAAGCAGCGCGCCGACGAGAAGACCTTCGACGAGTGCTTCCCGGGCGTGGACAAGGCGCAGCTCAACCGCCAGTTCATCCGGTTCGTGAGCGGGATCGCCCTCGACGAATGAGACGAGCATGAGGTCCCAGAAGAGGACTCTCACCGCGATCTTCGCCGTCTCGGGCGCGAGCGGCCTCATCTACGAGGTCGCGTGGATGCGGACGCTCCGCCTCCTCGTCGGCTCGACGACGCTCTCGCACACGATCGTCCTCGCGGCCTTCATGGCGGGCCTCGCGCTCGGCGCGTGGATCGCGGGGCGCAGGATCGATGCGGCCGCGCGGCCGCTCCGCGTCTACGCGTGGCTCGAGGCGGCGATCGGCGCCTACGGGCTCCTCTTCCCGCTCCTCGCGCGCGCGCTCGTGCCGCCGCTCGGCGCGCTCTACAGGGCGTTCGAGGAGAGCCCCGTCGCCTTCAGCGTCGGCGAGCTCCTCGTGCTCGGGCCGATCGTGCTCCCGGGAGCCGCGCTCATGGGGGCGACGCTCCCCGCGCTCGGCCGCGTCGTGGCCCAGGAGAACGTCGCGAGAGAGGGCGGCTGGCTCTACGCGGTGAACACGCTCGGCGCCGCGTTCGGGGCGGCCTTCGCCGGCTTCGCGCTCCTCCCGCTCGCCGGGCTCACGGGGACGATCGTGGCCGCGGCGGCGACGAACTTCATCCTCTCGTGGCTCGCGTTCCGGATCGACAGCCGGCCCGCCCCTGCCCCCCCCGCGGAGCGGGGGGGGGAGGGGGGGGCCGGCTCGCCGCGGCTCGCGTCCGTCGCGGTCGCGACGTCGGCGCTCGCGGGCATGACGCTCCAGATCGCGTGGACGAAGCTCTTCGTCGTCTGCGTGGGCTCGTCCACGTTCGCGTTCACGGGCGTCGTCGCGGTCTACATCCTCGGGATCGGCTTCGGGGCCGCGCTCGCCGTGCGGCTCCTCGGCACGAACCGGAACCCGGGGCGCCTCCTCGCGGCCGCGTCCTGCGGCGCCGCGCTCGCGGCCGGCCTCACGCCGGCCTTCTTCGCGTGGTTCCCGGAGGTCGTCGCGTCGCTCGTCTCGACGCACCCGAAGATCGTCCTCGTCCTCGCGGTCGAGACGCTCTGCGTCGCCCTCGCGCTCGGACCGGCGACGCTCCTCCTCGGGACGATCTTCCCGCTCGGCGTCGCGGTCGCCGGTGGCTCGCCGGCTCAGTCGGGCCGCGCCCTCGCGCGGATCTCGGTCGCGAGCTCGGTCGGGTCGATCGTGGGCGCGCTCGTCGGTGGGCTCCTCCTCGTCCGGGTGCTCGGCCTCACGGGCGCGGTCCGCGCGGGCGCGCTCCTCGCGGGCGCGGCAGGGATCTTCGGCCTCCTCGCCTCGGACCTGCGGCGCGTGTGGGCGGTCCCCGCCGCCGCGCTCGTGGGGGCGACGCTCCTCCTCAAAGGACCCGACGCGACGCTGATCGACGCGGGCGCGTTCCTCTACGGCACGCAGCGCTTCGCGTCGAGCGAGCCGGGCAAGAAGGCGAACGTCCGCCGCGCGGCGCGCCTCGTCCACCACGCCGAGGGGGAGGACCTCGTCGCCGCGATCTACGAGCGCACGACGGAGCACTTCCTCGTCGTGAACGGGAAGATCGACGCGAGCTCGCACGGCGACGCGGAGACGCAGCGGCTCGTCGCGCACGTGCCGATCTTCCTCCACGGTCCGCCCGTGAAGCGCGTCGCGATCGTCGGCCTGGGCTCCGCCATGACGGCGGGCGCGGCGCTCACGCACCCGGGCGTCGAGCAGGTGGACACGATCGAGATCTCGCGGACGGTCGTGGAGGCGGTGCGCGCGTCGTCCGTCTTCACGCGCCTCACGCACGCGGCGCTCGACGACAGGCGGCACCGCGTCCTGATCGCCGACGGCCGGACGCACATCCGCCACAGCCGCGAGCGCTACGACGTGATCGTCTCCGAGCCCACGAACCCCTGGATCGCGGGCGTCGGCGACCTCTACACGACGGAGCACTTCCGGAACGTGAAGGAGCGCCTCGCGCCGGGCGGAGTGTTCGCGCAGTGGCTCCAGGCCTACGGCACGACCGAGGAGCTCTACCGGACGATCGTGCGGACCTTCACGGACGTGTTCCCCGACACGCAGCTCTGGCGCTTCGCGGAGAGCTCCGACACGCTCCTCGTCGCGCGGCGCGAGGGCGGGCCGCTCGTGCTCCGCTTCTCCGATGTGCAGGAGGGGTTGAAGAACGAGCGCCTCCGCGAGTCGTTGCAGGACGCGGGCGTCGAGTCGCCCGAGGGGCTCGTCTGGTACTTCTACCTCGACCCCGAGGCCGTGCGGGCGCTCGCCGGCTCGGGGGTCCGCAACACCGACGACTCGGGCTACCTCGAGCACAGGGCGCCCTTCGCGCTCTACCAGTTCGCGAGCCCGCTCGGGGCGCCCTCCCGGACGAACGCGCCCTTCCCCGAGCTCGCGGCCGAGAGCGCGACCAGGATCCGCTCGGTGCTCGCGGACTACCACGAGGCCGTGCGCTTGAAGGGCGAGCCCGGCGGCCGGGGCCTCGCGGCGGCCGAGGCGCTCTTGAAGAAGGTCCTCGCGTCGAGCCCTCCGAGCGCGACGCTCGTGAAGGAGCGCTACGGCGCCGTCCTCGCCGAGCGCTTCGCGAAGGACAAGTTCGCGGGCGACGCGGAGAAGCTCGCCGCGTTCGAGGAGATGGGCCGTCTCGACCTGCGCTCGACGCGCGTCCTCGACCTCTACGCCCAGGTCGCGCTGCTGAGGAGACGCCCCGTCGAGGCGGAGAAGGCGCTCCGCCGCCTCATCGCTCTCCGGCCTCAGGCCGAGGACCCGCGCATCCGGCTGGGCGAGGTGCTCGTCGGCACGCGCCGCCACCGGGAGGCGCTCGAGAGCCTCTCCGGGCTGCCCGAGAGCGCCGACGTCCTCGCCGTGCGCGCGCTCGCGCTCGCGGGCTCGGGAGACCTCGACGGCGCGCTCGCCGCGAGCAAGAAGGCGACCGCTCTCGACGCGACGGTCTTCCGCGCGTGGCAGGCGCTGGGCCTCGTCTGCGCCCAGAAGGGCGACTTCGCGGGCGCCCGCGTCGCGTTCGAGAAGGTCGTCGAGCTCCGGTGGTGGGAAGCGCCCGGGTGGTTCCAGCTCGCGCTCGCGTGCTTCAAGGCCGGCGACGCGAAGCGCGCCGAGGAGTGCTGCAGGAAGGCCCTCGAGCTCGACCCGAACGAGGAGCGCGCGAAGGGTCTCCTCGAGCACATGAAGCGATGAGCCGCGAGGCCCGCTTCAGCGCCGGATCATCTCTCCCTTGACGGCTCTGTAAGGCCGCGGGGCCGGATCCGGGAGCGGCTGGACGGCGAGGGCGCGGCGGAAATCCGCGATCACGCCGTAGCCGAGGAACGTCGCGCCCGCGAGGCTGAGGAGGCCGACGGTGCTCGCGACGACCTTCGCGACCTTGCGCTTCACGGCGGCGAGGCCGATCGGGCAGTCCTGCGTGATGACGGTCCCGTCCTCGCGCTGGTAGAGCTGGATGCAGGTGCGCCCCTCGCGCGAGGCGACGAACGCCTCCGCCTCCGCGCGGGTCATGGCCGAGAGGTTGTACACGTTCATCGAACAGAGGTTGCACATGCGGACCCGCTCGTCGCCGGTCATGGCGTTCCAGTCGGCGCCGCAGGGCTTCGCGACTCTCAGGTTCTCGAGCACGGTCACTTCCCCATGTAGACGCGAGGAGGCTTCGGCTCGGCCGGCTTCTCCTCGGGCTTGGGCGCCTCGGGCTTGGGCGGGACCTGCTGGGGCCTCATCGCGGGCTTGCCCATGAGGACGCGCGGCGGCTGCGGCGTGATCGGGGTCGCCGGCGGAGTCACGACCGGCGTCGTGGGAGGAGTGACGACCGGCGTGACGGGAGTCGTCGCGGTCGGCACGCGGACGGGGGGCCTGGTCGTCGCGATCGGCGAGGCGACCGGCGTCCCCTCGGTGAGGGGGCCATCGGCCTGCTCGGCGGCGCGGCCGGCCCCGGCCCAGAAGACGGTGAGGAGCGCCGCGCCGCTCGCGACGAACGAGCCGATCCGGCGGCGCACGGCGGCGAGCCCGACGGGGCAGTCCTGCGTGATGACGGTGCCGTCCTCGCGCTTGTAGAGCCGGAGGCAGACCTTGCCCTCGTTCGCGGCGACGAACTCCTCGGCCTCGTCGCGCTCCATGGCCGAGAGGTTGTAGACGTTCAGCTGGCAGAGATTGCAGAACCGGACGCGGTCGTCGCCGGTCATGTTGTTCCAGTCGGCGCCGCAGGGGCGCGCGATCTTCACGTCCTCGAGCACGGCTCAGTCCCCTTCCTTCACGTCGCCCATGCGCCAGCCCTCGCGCGCCGGCGGGGGAGTCTCGGGCTCGGGGTCGCGGCGCGGCGCCGGCACGGCGCCCATGAGGACGCGCTCGGGCTTCGGGACCTCGACGCGCGGGTCCGTGGTCTCCGGGTCCTTCGTCGTGGTCGTGGTCGTGGTCGTCGTCGTCTCGAGCTTGGAGCCGTCGATCCCGTCGCCCGTCTTGAAGAACGACGAGAAGCTGACCGCGACGAGCGCGAAGAGGCTCGCCGTGAGCGTGGCGACCCGGCGGCGGATCGCCGCGAGGCCGACCGGGCAGTCCTGCGTGAGGACCGTGCCGTCCGCGCGCTGGTAGAGGCGGACGCAGATGCTCCCCTCCCGCTTCGTGAGGAGGTCCTCGGCCTGGTCCCGGGTCATGCCGGAGAGGTTGTAGACGTGAAGCTTGCACTGACCGCAGAAGCGAACCCGCTCGTCACCGGTCATGGCGTCCCAGTTGGCGGGGCAAGGCTTGGCGATCTTCAAGTTCTCGAGCATGGGCAACGACACGACGTCGGCTCCGCGTTTGGGGGGGATTTCTCTAAGATCTTGTCCATGCGCCCTTTCCTCCTCGTCGCCTTCGCCCTCGTGTCGTCGCTCCTTCTCGTCGCCTCCGCACGCGCAGACGGCCCCAAGGTGAAGACCGGCCTCGAC
>CAZYLP010000513.1:3096-6430 GCA_964648345.1 uncultured Planctomycetota bacterium | reverse complement strand
CCGCCCCCTTCCGGTGGGCGCGGGTGCCGTCCCGCTCGTGGTCTTCGTGCACGGGAACGGCGGGACGTTCCAGTTCTACCCGCACCTCCTCGCGCGCGAAGCGACCGCGCGCGGCTTCGCGATCGCGTTTCCGAGCCACGGCTTCGGCTTCTGGGGCGGAGCCGACGCGGCGGCCCGGATCGGACGCGTCGTCGATGCCGTGGCGCGCGAGGTGCCGGTGGACCGCGCGCGCGTGTCGCTCGTCGGCCTCTCCGCGGGCGGTCCGGGCGTGTTCGGCGCGGCGCTGACCGAGCCCGCACGCTACCGCTCCGTGGTCGCGGTCTCCGCGATCGTGCCCGATCTCGCGAACGCCGAGGTCCTGCGCGGCGTGCGCGTGCTCCTCCTCCACGGTTCGAGAGACCCACGCGCACGGATCGAGTGGATCCACACGGCGCGCGATCGGCTCGCGAAGGCGCAGGTGCCCGTCGAGCTCCACGAGGAGGACGCGAGCCACCTCGCGCTCGCGACGACGAAGGGGCGCTGGGTGCGGCTCGTCCTCGACTGGATCGCGCAGGCGCCGCGATAGAGACGCCTAGAGATCGCGCGCGTTCTTCGGCAGTGGAGGGATCACGTCGTTGAGATCGCCCGTCCGCTCGCTGCCCTCGGTCGTGAAGCGGATCGGCCAGCTGAAGATCTGGGTCCGGCTCGAGTCCCAGACGAACAGGCTCTCGCGCCGGTAGACGCTGATCCCGCTGTGCCAGAGCGGGAAGAGGTCGAAGTCCTCGTAGACGACGACGGGCGACTCGACCGTGGCGCCGTAGTACGCGTGCACGAAGTTGGGCGTCAGCTCGCGCGTCACGTAGTTGAAGAAGAACGGGAGCGAGAGCCCGGAGTAGGCGGCCTCGGAGAAGATCCGGCGGCGCCGCTCCTTCATGTAGTCGGCCCAGCGGACGAGCGCGATCCGGATCTCGTGCTCCTGGCCCTCGCGCGCGTAGACGAGCGACGTGATCGGCGAGACGCCGCGGAGAGCGGCGCGCACGTCGTCCGCCGAGCGAACGGGCGCGCCGCCGATCGAGCGGACCTCGTCGTTCGGCTCGAGGCCGCCGCGCGAGGCGGGGCTGCTCCTGAAGACGTGGATGACGCGCGCGCCGAGCTCGAGGTCGCCGGGCTTGTCGGGGAGGCGGACGCCGAGGAACGGGAAGTTCGCGCGCTCCTCGCTCAGGCCGACGGGGTCGGCGGTGAGGTTCTGCGTCTTGAAGTCCTCCCAGTAAGTGTCCTTCGAGACGATGTGGCAGCCGCCGAGAACCGCCCCGAGACATAAGAGAAAGACGAGGAGCGCGAAGGTCCTTCGGGCCATCACTCCCCCTCGGGGACTCCCTCGCGGCGCTTCTGGTCGCCCGGATCCGGCGTCGAGTCGCCCGCGCCGCGGAAGCGCTTGATCTCGGGCTTGCGGCCGTCGGAGCCGGCCTTCACCGCGACCGAGAACGTCGCGTAGCTCGGGCTCCGCGGCGTCGCGAGGGCCGACCAGCCGGTCTTCTCGTCCCCGGTGAGCGAGTAGCGGTAGAACGGCCCGCGGAGGTCGTCGCCGATCCAGTCGAGCTTGTCCTTCGCGAGGCGCGGGCCGAGCGGGAAGGAGAGGCCGGCGCTCTGGATGTTCGGGTGCTTCTCGATGTCCTTCGCGGAGGCGGCGAGCTCGTGGAGGTTGCGCGCGTAGCGGCCTTGCTTGAAGGCGATGAAGGCGCGCTGGCTCGCGGAGAGGTCCTCGAGGAACGAGCGCGCGTCCTCCTCGGCGCTGAGCGCGAGGAGGTGAGCCGCGAACCACTTGCCGCAGAGGCGGACCGCGGTGAGGCGGTAGTGGTCCGTCCGGTCGGAGACGACGACGTTTATGTCCACGACCTGGATGCAGTAGGTCCCGTTCGGCGGCGCGAGGTCGTTCGCGGGGCGGATGCCGACGAGCTGGGAGCCGGGGCCCGCGGCCTTGAGGGCCGAGAGCGCGAGCTCGAGCTCGTCGCGCGTCGGGAGCCCGTGCACCGTCTTGAGGCCCTTCGAGGCCTGACTCCAGAGGCTCTCGGGCACGAAGAAGTCGAGCCGGCTGAAGGCGATGTGCTTCTCGGTCTCGTGCTCGCCGCTCGTGGCGGCGTGGTGGAGCACGCGCGCGAGGTCGCCGGCGCTCGCGGCGCCGAACTCGCTCCCGCGAGGAAGGTTCGGGACCACGAAGCCGGCGCTCGGGTCCAGGGCGGGCTTCGTCGTGTCGCTCGTCTGGGCCGCGATCGTCGCCATCTGCTGCTCGAGGTGGGCAAGGCGCGCCTTCACGTCGCGGAGCTCTTTCCTGAGCGAGAGGAGCTCGCCGCGGAGGCGGGCCGCCTCGTCGGCGTCCGAGGCGCCCGCCGTCGTGGCGGCGAGGCTGATCAGGAGAAGAGACAGAAAGGCACGTCGCATCGACCCTCTCCCCGACTCAGAGATCCGTCGAGCCTTCGGGCGGATCCGGGATGATCCCCGTGAGAGTCCGCGCCACGTCGTCACCGCGGCTCGAGAACTGGAACAGCGAGCATATCACCGTGACGCGCATCGCGTAGGCGACGGGCACCTCCTCCTTGCGGTAGATCGAGATCCCGAACAGGAGGGGGGCCAGGTCGAAGTCCTCGGACACGACGACGTCCTCTCCCTTGAAGGGCTTCACGCCGAAGTAGTCGGCGATGAGCTCGGGCGGGATCGTCCGTTTGGTGGACAGGTAGACCCCGTTCCACCCGCTCCGCTCGTAGCGGGAGTACTCGAGGACGCGGCGGCGGCGCACCTCGAGGTAAGCCTCGCGCGAGGTGAGATCGATCCGGGACTCGACCTCGCGTCCGTCGCGCGAGTAGACGATCCGGGTCACGTAGAGCGGCCGCACGAACGAGAAGAGCTTGACGTGCTCGGTCTCGAGCAGTCCGACGACCGCGCGCCTCTTCGTCTCCTCGGCCTCGTTCGACTTCCACAGGCTCGAGAGCACCCAGCGCACGTCGCCCGGCGTCCGGACCGGGTACTGGTCGATGACGCGGATCTCGTCGCCCGCGCGGAGGCCGGCCTTCGCGGCGGGGCTCTCGGCGTAGACGTGCTGCACGGCGATCCCGACCTGGTAGGGCGCCTCGGTGGCGGTCGCGCGGACCCCGAGGAAGTACGTGGCCGCCGGGTCGTCGCGGAGGCGGGCGAGCTCGTCCTGGTCGCTCTGCTGGCGGATCTGGTCCCAGTAGTCGTCCTTGAAGAGAGTGGTGCAACCGCTCGTCGCAAGCGACAGCGCGATGAGGGCCATGACCGCCACGATCCGCACGGACGTCCTCCTGCGCCGACGTGGGCCGCATGATACCCTGATCCGCAC
>CAZYLP010000513.1:0-3086 GCA_964648345.1 uncultured Planctomycetota bacterium | reverse complement strand
CCGGCGCTCCGGCGCCCGGGAGGTCCACCGGGCCCGGCGGCGACTGGTTCACGACGCGTTCCGGGATCCTGCGCAACCAGGCCGGTTGGGAGCACATAGCTCCGTACGCCGACCCCGTCGCCCGGTTCCTCGAGAAGCGCTACCCCATGATGGGCGCCCAGGACAGGGAAGACCTGCTCCAGGACGTGCTCATGGCCATGAAGACGACGCTCGTCGAGCACTACGACGCCAAGCGCGGGCCGTTCCGGCCCTACCTCCGCACGGCGATCGTCAACCGCGTGAAGGACCACTACCGGCGGAAGAAGGTCCGCGCGACGACGCCCGACGCCCCCGAGCCCGCCGGGCCGCCCGACGACCACGACGCGCTCGACGAGACCGAGGCCGACATGCTCGACCTCGAGGCGTGCCTCCTCGGCTCGATCCACGCCTTCCACGACAAGCTCGCCCAGAGCGGCAAGCCCGAGAACCTCGAGATCCTCTACACGTTCTCGGGCGCGCTCGTCGAGGGCCTCTCGAACGAGCAGATCGCCGCGCGCGAGAACAAGTCGAAGGACCAGGTGAAGCGCCTCCTCCAGCGCGCGCGCGACGAGATCCTCCAGGAGTTCCTGAAGCGCGCGACGCCCGGGATCGAGTCGCGCGCGCCGCTCGAGCGGACCGCCGACCTCGTGCGGCGGATCTTCCGCGAGCCGCGCCACAAGGAGCGCATCCTCGAGAAGGACCCGAACCCCCTCCTCGCCGAGTCGGTCGGCAAGTTCATCGACCGCCTCGAGAAGGCGAAGGAGAAGATGCCCGAGCTCGGCTCGACGGCGGGGAAGGAGTTCTTCGAGGCGCTCCGCACGGTGTTCGCGGAGGACCACGCTTAGTGGTCAACCCGCAGGACCCGACGCAGAGCGTCCTCGCGCAGACGAAGGCGGCCGGGAGCGACCCGAACGCGCCGCCGCCCGAGCCGCCGCCGCCCGAGATCCCCGGCTTCCGGCTCATCACCAAGCTCGGCCAGGGCGGCCAGGGCAGCGTCTGGCTCGCGGAGCAGCTCGACAGCTTCGCGAAGCGATGCGCGCTCAAGGTCTTCCCGCGCGAGAACTCGGCGAGCTACATCCGCGAGCTCGAGGCGTGGAAGCGCGTCGAGGAGATCCGCCGCGCGACCGGCACCCCTCACCTCGTGGAGGGGTACGCCGCGGACGTGACGCCCCAGGGGATCGCGTTCGTCGCCATGGCGTTCTTCGACCGGGGCTCGCTCGCCGACCGGATCGTCGCGGACGGACCGCTCCCGTCCGCGCTCGCGGTGCGCTACGCGCGGCACGTCCTCGCCGCGCTCGACCTCCTCCACCAGCACGGGTTCTGGCACCGGGACGTGAAGCCGCAGAACATCCTCCTCGGCAACGACGGGATCGCGCGGCTCGCCGACTACGGGCTCTCGAAGAAGCTCGGCGCGACGGTCACGGCTTCCTGCACGCCCGCCTTCGCGGCCCCCGAGCAGCTCGCGGGCGAGGCCGAGGCGGACGGCGTCAAGATCGACATCTACGGCGTCGCGGCGACGCTCTTCGCGCTCCTCACGGGGAAGCCTCCGGTGCCGGGGCGCCCCGACGTGTTCCTCCTCGAGCGCAAGAAGGTGCCGCGCCCGGTCCACGCGCCTCTCCTCCGCGCTCTCAACCCCGACCCCGAGGCGCGCTTCCCGCGCGCGGCCGAGTTCGCGCATGCGCTCGCGATCGCCGAGCCGACCTCCTCGACCGCCGGCTACTCGGCCGACGTCGGGGTCGCGACGCCCGCGGGGGAGCGGTCGGTCCACGAGGCCCTCAGCGCCGAGACGCGCGCCGCGGACCCCGACCGCCCGCTCGCCGCGACGCCGCCGGGCGCGTTCAAGGCGCCGCTCTCGAGCGAGGTCTCGTCGGGCCGCACGAAGGCGGGCTCGGGCGCGCGCCTCCACCCGACGCGCGGCCGCGCCGCGCGGAACGCGCGGATCGCCCTCGGCGGAGCGGCCTCGGTCTTCGTCCTCGCGCTGGTCGCCGATGCGATCTTCGCGCGGAACCGGCCTCCGAGCTCGCTCTTCGGCCTCCAGGAGGCGATCCTGACCACGGAGACGACGACGGGTCCGAGCTCGGGGACGAACACCGAGCGGCCGCGCACGCCGGTCGCCGTCGTCGAGCAGCGCGACCCGGTCGCGCTCGCGCGGATCCGCGGCATGGGCGGCGGCGCCGGCGCGGTCGCGCTCACCGGCAGCTCGGTCGTCTGGCTCGCGCAGCCCGGGAAGGTGCTCGCGCTCCCGCTCGATGCGGCGCGCGCCGTCCCGTGGTCGCGCGACCGCGTGCTCCTCCTCCGCGCCTCGGGGGACCTCGAGCTCGTCGGCGCCCTCGGCGCCTTCCCGATCCCGACCTCCGCCCGGCGCGCCGTCCTCATCGCCGGTCACGCGCCGTCCGGGTGGGTCGCGTGCGTCTCGCAGCGCGGGCGCGTCCACGTCTTCAAGCTCGACGAGAACGACTGCGTCGTCCCGCGCACGGCGTACCGCCTGCCGGATGCCGAGGCGCTCCCGGCGGACACGGACGGCGGCCAGGTCGTCCTCTCGCTCGCGTTCGACGCGAAGGGGGAGCGGCTCGCCGTCGCGTCGATCGCCGACCCCGAGGGCGCGGGCCGGATCGCGGTCTACTCCCTCGGTGAAGGTGATGGGCACCGCGGTGCTCCCTCCGGTCGCCCTCGCCTGGAGACGGTGCTCGAGCGCGCGGGGCCGGCGGCCGTCGCGTGGCTGTCGGACCGGGCGCTCGCGGTGGGCGACGTCGAGGGCGAGCTCTCGGTCGTCGATGCGCGCGACGGCTCGCTCCTCCGCAGCGTGCCGCTCTTCTTCGGCACGATCGTCTCGCTCGCGGTGGCGCCGCGCGGGGACGTGCTCCTCCTCCTCGGCGAGGAGCTGCCCACGAGGGGCGAGGGCTCGCTCGCCGCGGGGCGGCCGCGCCTCCTCGGCTTCAAGGTCGCCGACCTCCTCGGACGCGGGGAGGCCCGGCCCGTGCTCGACGCGAACGCGTTCGAATGAGACGAGCGGCAGCGAGGCGCGTCGCAGGTGCTTTCTCCACGCCGACCCTCGCCCGATCTCTCGA
>CAZYLP010000512.1:0-6435 GCA_964648345.1 uncultured Planctomycetota bacterium | reverse complement strand
GCGCCGTTTGCGGTGCCGCGAGGACCGGGCTCGGGGTTTGGGGGCGAAGCCCCCAAGAAAGAGGACATACATGTCGATCAGGCTCGAGGTCATCAAGTGGGAGGACACGAGCGGCGGTCGTCAGATCGTCCAGCGTATGCCTCCCCAGGGCATGGCCGATCTCAAGCTCGGCGCCCGCTGTCTCGTCGGCCCCAACCAGGCGGCCGTCTTCTTCCGTGACGGGAAGGCGCTCGACGTCTTCAAGGAGGGCGCGCACACCCTCACGACGATGAACGTGCCGCTCCTGTCGAAGCTGTTCTCGCTCGCGTACCAGGACGCGCCGTTCCAGGCGGCCGTCTACTACGTGTCGATGAAGCCCTTCCGCGACATGGGCTGGGGCACGAAGGAGCCGATCACCCTCCAGGACGCGATCTTCGGCCTCGTCCGCGTGCGGAGCTTCGGCAAGTTCTCGGTGAAGGTCACCGACCCGATGATGTTCATCTCGACCGTCGTCGGCACCGAGGGCCGGACGGACGCCGAGGACATCGAGGGCTGGTTCAAGACCGTCATCCTCGACGCGTACTCCGACATCGTCTCGAACATCATGCGCGGCAAGTCGGTGGTCGAGATCCAGAACCGCCACGCCGACATGACCGCGGCCATGAAGGCCCGGACGAGCGAGGACTTCGCCAAGTACGGCATCGAGCTCCACGACTTCAAGATCGAGTCGATCAGCCTCCCCGAGGCGGTGCAGAAGAAGATCGACGAGCGGTCGGGCATGGGCGCGCTCATGGCGGGCGGCCTCGGCATGAACACCTACATGCAGTACCAGGCCGCGGAGGCCATGGGTAAGGCCGCCGCGAGCGGCGGCACCGCCGGCAACATGATGGGCGCCGGTCTCGGCATGGGGCTCGGCATGATGATGCCGGGCGCCATGGCTCCCGCTTACCAGGCGATGTACGGCCAACCGGGGATGGGCCAGCCCGGGATGTACGGCCAGCCCGGCATGATGCAGCCGGGGATGGGCCAGCCCGGCATGGGCCCTCCCGGCATGGGCATGGGCCCGCCGCCGCCGCTCCCGGGCGCGTTCCAGGTGAGCTCGCCTTACTACGCCGCGATCGGCGGGCAGCAGGCGGGGCCGTTCGACGGGAACGCTCTCAAGGGCCACGCGCAGTCGGGGCAGCTCAAGCCCGACACGCTCGTCTGGAAGAACGGCATGGCCGCCTGGACGAAGGCCGCCGAGGTGGGCGAGCTCGCGGCGCTCTTCGCGCCCGCGGGTCCGCCGCCGCTCCCGGGCGGGCCGCCGCCGATCCCGGCGGGGCCGCCGCCGCTGAACGGCTGACCGAAATCCCGTTCCAGATGGGTCGCGCCTACACCGCCCTCCAGCGCTTCGAGCGGGCGCGCCGCTGCTTCGAGCGCGCCCTCGCGAAGGAGGACCACGCGATCACGTACGCGAACCTCGCGTTCGTGCTGCTCGCCCGGCACGTCATGCTCGAGGTCATCGAGGACTTCCCGCCCGCGCACGCGGCCACCTCGTGAAGACCCTCGCCTTCGACGAGCTCCAGGCGAACCTCCTCGCCGCCGCCGCGGCCGCGCGGCTCGAGATCTGGAACGTGCAGGCGACCCAGCACCTCCAGACGTTCGACCGCCACCTCTCCTTCTCGGTCGCGCCCATGAAGTGGAAGGAGCCGTTCAGCCACCGCGCCGAGGTCGCGCTCGTCTACCGCGCGATCCACGCGCTCATGGCCAACGAGCCCGAGCGGAAGTACGGCGAGGAGGACGCGCTCCTCGAGGTGGACGTCGAGTACGTCCTCCTCGGCTCGGAGGTGCCGCTCGCCAAGCTCGAGGAGCACGTGAAGCCGCTCGTCTCGAAGATCAACGCGGCGCTCGGCGGCGAGCCGCGCAAGGTCTACTACACGGTCGCGACCGACTACGCCGGCTCGACGCACGCCGTCGAGGCCAAGGTCGTCGAGGTCCACGCGACGAGCGTCCTCGAGACCGAGTTCGACGGCTCGTTCCTCGACGGTGTCGCGAAGGCCCTCCGCGCCTTGAAGGAGTAGCGTCCGAGCCTCACGACCGCGTATGGACGACCGTCCAACGGCGCCACTTCGCGCGGAACCGATGGCGAGGCTCGACTTCGGACGATGGGCACGCCCCTTGTTCGAGTGCCCGGCGCAGAAAAGGAATCACTCGAATGCGGTTCTCAGCGGGAGCGCACGCGCTCCTCGTCGTCGCTCTCCTCTTCTCGACGGCCCGCGCTCAGGACGGGGGGCTCGACCCCTCCCAGCTCCAGGCGGGCGACGAGATCGTCCGGAAGAACGAGTTCAACACGGACCGCCGGTACGGCGAGTACCAGCTCTTCTTCCCGGGGACGCTCGAGGCCGACATCGCCACCTGGACGAAGGACATGCGCATCCTCGACGGCGGGGCCGGGAGCGCGGCGTTCCTCGGCGAGGTCGTCGCGCGCGCGAACGCGGACGCGAGGCCCGAGGCGATCGCGGTCGCCGTCTCGCGGCCCGAGATGGGCTGGAAGGACCCCACCAAGAGGCCCGTCCCCGAGGGCGTCACCTACATCGAGGGTTACCTCGGAGACGCCGCGAGCGACTTCGAGCTCGAGAAGCGGATCGGACTCGGCACGATCGACCGGATCGTCGAGGTCTACGGCGCATCCCACTACTCGCCGTCCTTCGATCGCGTGCTCGAGGGCTACGGACGGCTCCTCAAGCCCGGCGGGAAGCTCTACCTCCACATCGACCCGCTCACGACGATCCTCGACGCGGACGGCCGGCCGCTCTCCGCGGCGTCCTACCTGCGGCGCGTGAAGGGTCTCAAGATCGTGGACTCGCGCGCCACGCTCGACCCGCGCGGGATCGACCGCCCGCAGCTCGTCGTGGTCCTCGAGCGCACGAACGCCTCGCTCTCGGTGCCGCGTCTCGAGCTCCGCTCGTTCAAGAAGGGCGGGCCGCCGGAGCGCATCTACGCGTCCAGCCTCGCGCCCTTCGAGGCCCCCGAGGACGGCGCCCTCCGCGTGCTCGCGGCGGGCGCCGACGCCGACGCGAGCCTCCGGTGGCGCGGCTTCGTCCTCCCGTTCAAGGCGCGGAAGCCGTCGAAGAACGCGGCCGTCCGCGAGCTCGTCGTGTCGTCCCGCGGCGAGGTCGTGACCTACGAGCTCGCGTCCACGGAGCGGAGCCAGGGCTACCCGCCCCTCTACGACGCGGCCCTCTCGCGCGAGTCGCTCGAGAAGCTCGCGGAGCGGCTCGAGGGGTCGGTCGACAAGATCATCCACGACGCGCGGACCGGCGACCCGAACGCGCTCCTCGAGTCGTTCTC
Source organism: uncultured Planctomycetota bacterium (assembly GCA_964648345.1). Taxonomy (GTDB): domain Bacteria; phylum Planctomycetota; class J058; order J058; family JACQDU01; genus CAZYLP01. Next base: position 3,126 of record CAZYLP010000512.1, on the reverse strand, counting down.
GAAGCTCCTCAAGACCGACGGACGCGTCGTGCTCCTCGTGCCGGAAGGGACCGAGGTGAAGACGCCCGAGGGCCTCAAGGAGTGGATCCGCTACATGCCCGCGGGTGGGACCGCCGAGCGCGTCGAGCTCGTCCGCGGCGAGCGGACCGGGATCATCGACCGCCTCGTCGAGCGGGCCCCCGCTCGCGACCGGACACGCGGCCGCTGAGCGCGGGGTGACGCGGGCGACGACCGGCCGTCGCCCTCGATGGACCGCAAACCGCTCCTCGCGGCGGGCCACCGACTTGTGACGCTGGCACCATCCATGCGCTCGGAGCGGGCCATGAGATCCCCCGCTCTCCACGCTCTCCTCCTCGTCCTCGTCTCGACGTCGCTCGCGAGGGCCCAGCCGGACGGCCTCGACCCGAGCGAGATCGCCAGGGTCAGGAGGGCCGTCGCGAGCAACTCGTTCAACACGGCCCGCGGCGTCGCGGACTACGTGGCGTTCTTCAAGGGGACGCTCGCCGCGGACATGAAGACCTGGCGCGCCGGGATGCGCGTCCTCGACGGCGGCGCGGGCCAGGCCCGGTTCCTCGGGGAGGCGCTCGCCGCGTCGCCGTCACGCTTCGACGCGATCGCCGTCGGCGTGACGCGTCCGGCCGTGGTGTGGGACAACGTGCGCGGCGCGGCCGTCACGGTGCCCGTCCCCGAGGGCGTCACCTACGTCGAGGGGCTCATCGGAGACGCCGCGAGCGACTTCGAGCTCGAGAAGCGGATCGGCCTCGGGACGATCGACCGGATCGTCGACGTCTACGGCGCCTCCGCTTACGCCCCCGCGCTCGACAAGGTCCTCGAGGGCTACGGCCGCCTCCTCAAGCCCGGAGGCAAGCTCTACCTCCACTTCGACACGGGGGTGACGCGGCTCCAAGATGCCTCGGGCAAGCCCCTCTCGATCGCGTCCTACGCCCGCCGGATCGGCGGCTTCGAGGTGACGGACTCGCTCCTCCAGGGCGACACGAAGTTCATGGACGGCTCCCACCTCGTGCTCGTCCTCGAGCGGACGAGCGCTCCGCTCTCCGTCCCGGCACTCCGGCTCACGACGTTCACGGCGTGGACTCCGCCCCATCGCGCCTACGCGACCGACCTCCCCGCGTTCGCGGCGCCCGAGGACGCCGCCATGAAGGCCTTCGCGGCGGCGGGCGACCTCGAGCGGAGCCTCCGCTGGCGAGGCTTCGTGCTCCCGTTCACGCCGGCGAGGCCCGTCCTGGACGCCGAGCTCCGCGAGCTCGTCGTGACGCGGGACCGGAAGGTCCTCACCTTCGACCTCGAGGGGACGACGAGCTCTTACAAGAACGAGAGCGACCGGCTCTTCCAGGTCTCGCTCTCCGACCTCGCGACCCTGAGGAAGGGCGGCGCGGAGGCGTTCGGCACGTTCGACCGGATCATCGCCGATGCGCGCGCCGTCGACCCGGCGAAGCTCGAGCCTCTCCTGCGCCCCGGAGGCAGGCTCGACGTCGTGGAGCGGACCGGGATCACGGAGCGGATCCGGTCGTCCGCGAAGGAGAAGGTGCGCGTCCGCTGAGGATTTCGTAAAACCGTGGCCCTCCCCTCCTCGCAGGAAGGTCATGGCCGGCAAGCACGAGAAGCCGAAGAAACCGAAGAACCACGGACACGGGCACCACGACGAGCACCGCCGCAGCTTCACCGAGCTCGGGACCGGGGAGTCGGACGGGCTCGCGCCCGTCCTCCCGCTCGACCTCTCGAAGGTGAAGACGGTGGACGACATGGTGCGCGGCATGTGCGCCACGGCGTTCGCCGGACGCCGCACCGGCGAGGCGGCCGACATCCTCGAGCACATGGTGCGCGACCCCGAGTGCGCCGTCGTCCTCACCATCTCGGGCGCCATGACGATCGCCAAGATGGGACTCGTCGTCTGCGAGATGGTCGAGCGCGGCATGGTCCACGCCGTGATCGCGACCGGGGCGCTCATGACCCACGGCTTCGTCGAGGGCTCGGGCATGACGCACTTCAAGCACGACCCGTCCATGGACGACGAGGTCCTCTACGAGAAGGGCTACAACCGCGTCTACGACACGCTCGAGCTCGAGAAGAACCTCGACGACGCCCAGCTCATCGTCGAGAAGGCGCTCGAGGACATCCCGGTGGACACGGTCCTCAGCTCGCGCCTCATCCACTCGGAGCTCGGCCGCCAGCTCTCGAAACAGAAGGCCGGGCGCGGGATCCTGAGGAGCTGCTACGAGAAGGGCGTCCCGGTCTACGTGCCGGCCTTCACGGACTCCGAGCTCGGGCTCGACATCGCGCTCCACAACCGGAAGCGCAAGCGCGAGAAGAAGCCCACGCGGACGTTCGACTCGTTCGACGACCTCGAGCACTACACCGACTGGTGCCGCGCCCAGAAGAGGCTCGGGATCTTCACGATCGGCGGCGGCGTGCCGCGCAACTGGGCGCAGCAGGTCGGGCCGTACGTGGACCTCATGGCGAAGCGCATCGGCGAGGACACCTCGCTCCTCCGCTTCCAGTACGGCGTGCGGATCTGCCCCGAGCCCGTGCACTGGGGCGGCCTCTCGGGCTGCACCTACTCCGAGGGCGTCTCCTGGGGCAAGTTCGTCCCGCCCGACGAGGGCGGCAAGTTCGTCGAGGTCATCGAGGACGCGACGGTGAGCTGGCCGCTCGTCGTGAAGGCCGTCATGGAGCGCCTCGAGAAGAAGCCCGCCCCGAAGAAGACGATCGCCTCGCGGCGGTGACAGGGCGACCGGAGGGAGCACCGCGGTGACAATTCAGCCGCGGGCGTCGAGGGCGTGGAGTGGCGCGGCGATCGCCGCGCTCGTCCTCCTCGCCTTCGCGGGCTCGTGGAACCACGAGCTCTGGATCTACGACGAGTCGCGCGAGGCCGAGCTCGCGCGCGCTCTCTGGCGCTCGGGCGAGTGGAGCCACACCGTCCTCAACGAGCAGCCGTTCCTCGAGAAGCCGCCGCTCTTCTCGCTCAGCGTCGCGGCGAGCTTCGCGCTCGTCGGGCGGCCGAGCATCGTCGCGGCGCGCGCCGTCTCGGCGCTCTGGTCGCTCGCGACGCTCGGGGTCGTCGCGTGGCTCGCGCGGAAGTTGATCGGCGAGAAGGCGGCGCTCCTC
>CAZYLP010000511.1:5578-6453 GCA_964648345.1 uncultured Planctomycetota bacterium | reverse complement strand
TCGGCGTCGTGGCCCCGAACCCGGGCGCGAACCGCCAGAGCGGCCACGCGAGCGGCGTCGGCGCCGCGAGGAGGAGCACGCCGAGCGCGAGGAGGGCGGGCTTCCGGCAGCGCCCGTTCGTGTCGCGCGAGCCCCGCGAGTCGAAACACGCGCCGAGCGCGGCCAGCAGGAGCGCGAGCGCGATCGCCCCTGGCGCGAAGCGGAGCTCCTGGCCGTTCGCCTGCGGCTCGTGCTTCGTGCCCGGGACGCGCGGCGGCAAGCGCACGCCGGCCACGGGGTCGTCGCGGTCGGGCGCGACGAGGAGGCGGAGGCGGCCCGGAGTGAGGCTCCCCGTCTCCGCGAAGTAGCGCTCGAACGGGATCGGCTCGCGCGCGCTCTCCCTGAGCTCCACGACGGCCGGGAGGAGCCGCGGCGCTCCGAGCGCGAGCCCGAGCGCGACGGCGACGACGCCGAGCTTCGGCCGCCACACCAGCGCGAGCGCGCACGCGAGGGCCGCGATCTGGAGGTGGCCGCCGAGGACCGCCGCTCCGAGCGCGAGACCCGCGAGCGCGACGCCGCGCGGTCCTCCTCGCTCGAGGCCGAGGAGAGCCCACGGCAGCCACGCCGCCGCGATCGTCCAGACCTCGAGCTCGAGCCACACCGAGAGGTGCCCCGAGAGCCCGTAGACGAGCGCCGCGACGAGCGCTCCGTGCGGCGTCGAGCCGCGCTGCCGCGCGAGGAGGAACGCGCCGGCGAGCGCGAGCGCCAGGTGCGAGACGACGAGCGCTCCGTGCGCGACCCAGTCGGGGAGGAGCGTGAAGGCGAGGCGCCACGGCGGGTAATCGGGCGCCGTCGCGTTCACGCACGACGGGAGCGAAACGACCAAATTCGAGAAG
>CAZYLP010000511.1:0-5568 GCA_964648345.1 uncultured Planctomycetota bacterium | reverse complement strand
TCGCCGGCTCCGAGGCCCGGCTCCCAGCGCGGGGCGCCGCTCCCCGCGCGCAGGCTCGAGGCGACGGCGGCGGCGCGCGGGAACGTGCAGAGGACGGGGTCCGCGTCGAGGACGTTCGCCGGGAGCGGCGCGTGCGGCACCGAGTACGGCGGGTGGTGATGCGCGAGGATGTCGCCCGCGAGGAGCGCCTGGCGTCCGAACGTGAAGCGTCCGAGGACGACCGCCGCGACGACGGCGAGGCCGAACGTCGCGACCCAGGGAACCTTGGACGCTGTCACACCGCGATGTTACTGTCGCGCCGCCGCGGAGGTCCATGAGCTTGAAGAGCCTCGAGGTCGCCGTCACCGGCTCGGTCGCGTTCGACCACATCATGAACTTCCCGGGGCAGTTCCAGGACCACATCCTGGCGGACAAGCTCCACATCCTGAACGTGAGCTTCCTCGTCCAGGACCTGAAGCGCCTGAAGGGCGGCTGCGCGGCGAACATCGGCTACGCCTGCGCGCTCCACGGCTTGAAGCCCCGGCTCCTCGCCGCGGTGGGCTCCGACTTCGAGGAGTACCGGGTCTGGCTGGAGGAGCACGGCGTCGACACGCGGCCGGCCAGGATCTTCAACGAGTTCCTCACCGCGTCGTGCTTCATCACGACGGACTCGAAGAACAACCAGATCACCGGCTTCTATCCGGGCGCCATGGCCCGCGCGGCGGAGTGCACGGTCGCGTCCCTCGGCGGGTCCAAGCCCGCGCTCGTCACGATCTCGCCGAACGCGCCCGACGCGATGAAGAAGCTCCCGGGCGAGTGCCGGCGGCTCGGCGTGCCGTTCCTCTACGACCCCGGGCAGCAGACGATCGCGCTCTCCGGGGCCGAGCTCAAGGACGGCATCGACGGCGCGAAGGCCGTCGTCATGAACGACTACGAGGCGGCCATGGTCTCCGAGAAGACCGGCCGCTCGACCCAGGACCTGCTCGAGCTCGCCGAGGCCGTCGTCGTGACTCTCGGCGAGAAGGGCTCGCGGATCCACGTCCGCGGCGGCCAGGTGTTCGACATCCCGGTCGCGAAGGCGAAGAGCGTCGTGGACCCGACGGGCTGCGGCGACGCTTACCGCGGGGGCCTCGTCCGCGGGATCGTGAGCGGTCTCGACTGGGCCACCGCGGGCCAGCTCGGCTCGCTCACGGGCACCTACTGCGTCGAGGCGAAGGGCCCGACGGGCTACGCCTTCACGCCCGACGAGTTCGCCGCCCGGTTCGAGAAGTCGTTCGGGCGGCTCGCCCCGGTCTGAACGGCGACGCGGACTCTAGAAGTAGACGTCGTGCCGCGCGCCCTCGTACTTGCCGAGCGTGAAGCCCAGGCAGCCGAGGTAGGCGAGGAGCGACACGGCGACGGGCCCGTAGAACGCGGGGCCGTTGTCGTTCGCGTTCGTGTGCGGGTTCCTGAGCAGCCAGATCCACACGCCGAACGCGACGACGGAGACGACGCAGAGGGAGAGCCCGAGCTTGAAGTTCGTGCTCTCCTGCTTGCGCTTCTCCGCGATCACGGCGAGCTGCGCGTCGTCGGGCCGCGCCGCCTGGTGCTCGCAGATCGGGCAGGTGAGGACGGGCGAGGCGACGCCGGAGTCGAAGACGAGCTCTTCGTAGCACTCGGAGCAGATCACGGGGACGAGCTCGTGACCCGAGCCGCGCGGCGCGGAGACGCTGCGGGCCGAGGTCGACTTGATCGCCGACTGCTTCCCGGTGACGCGCTTGGAGCGGCCGGTCGCGCCCTTCTTCTTGGGCTGCTCCTCGGTCTCCTCGGAAGACTCGCTCGCGGGGGCCTCGCTCGACTCGGAGACCTCGCCCGTGGCGTCGCCGGACTCACCGCTCGCGGCCTCGCTGCCGGAGCCGACCGGGGCCGACCCCGTATCCTCGGAGGCGGCCATATCGCCGGACGCGCCGGAGTCGGCGTCCTGCGAGCCGGTCTCTTCCGACTCGCTCTCGGCGGGCTTCTTGGCCATGGAAAGGACCCCCCAGAACCGCGGGCGTTCGCGCAGGCGCTCCGCGGCCAAACATAATAGCCAGGAGACCCTACGCTGGTCTAGGGGTAACTCGCGGGGGCAGCCGGCGCGCCGGCTGCGGGGCTACTTGCCCGCCTTCTCCTGGCCCTTGAGCTCTTCCAGGACGCGGGTCGCGAGCTTCGACACTTCGTCGTTCGGGTTGCTCGAGAGCTTGAGGCACGCGTCCTTGAACTGGGGCGCGCCGATCCGCGACATGAGGTTGAGCGCGGCGACGAGGTGCTGCGCGTCGGTGTCCTTCTCGGCGACGGCGATGATGAGCGCCGGGTCCTCGTTGCGGCCGTCGAGCGCCCGCTCGATCGCGAGCTTGCCGAGCGGACCCGAGGGGCCCTCCTCGCGGATGACGGTCGCCATGAGGCCGGCCGCCTCCTTGCCGCCGTACTGGATCGCGCCCTTGCGGGCGAGCGCCTTGATCCCCGCCACCGAGCTGTTCGCGTGCGGGAGGCAGATCTGCGCCATGCGCGGGTCGTTCGTCTGGAGGAGGCCCTGGAGGCCGAGCTCCCGGATGAGGTCGTTCGGCGCGCCGACGAGGCCGTTGAACTCGTCGAACGCCGCGCCCGGGTCGCCGGCGAGCTTCGCCCGCGCCTCGCCGACCTTCTTGAAGAGGGTCACCTCGGCCTGGAAGGTCTTGAAGTCCTTCACGAAGTCCGCGACGCCGTCCTCCGGCATGGGCGTGCTCTCGTCGAGCACGAACGCGATCGTGTCGGTGTAGGCCTTCTCGGCGGCGGCCATGTCCGACGAGGAGCGCGCGAGCTCGCGCGCCGCGACGACCGTCGTCGTGGCGTCGGCGAACTTCTTATCCTTGGCTTCCTTCTTGTTCGCCGTGACGACGTTGATGACGATGAAGATGATCGCGACGGCGACGAGGGCTCCGAGCGAGCCCGCGAGCATGATGATCTGCTGGCGGCGCTGCTGCTGGCGCGGGGAGAGCTTGGGCTTCTCCTCGCCCGCGTCCTCCGAGTCCTCGGAGTCGTTCTCGTCGTCCTCTTCGTCGCGGCCGCGGCGCTTCTTCGCGAGCTTCTTCTCGGACTTGTCGGCCGCCTTGTCCTTCTTGCCCTTCTTCTTCTTCTTCGGGCGCTCGGACTCCTCGTCCTCGTCCTGCTCGTCCTCGCCGGTATCGTCGCGGCGCGAGCGGCGCTCGAAGGCGCGCTTCTCCTCGAGCTTCTTCCCGGCGCCCTTCTTCTTCGACTTCTTCTCGAGCTTCTCCTTCTTCTTCGGGCGCGGGGCGGTGTCGATCTCGCTCTCGGACTGAGGACCCATCGCCGCGCGCTTCTTGGCGTTCGCGGTGGCGGCGGCCTGCTTCGCCTTCTTGATGCGGGCGCGCGCGGCCGGCGGGTCGATGCAGCGCGACTCGCTCAGGTTGAGCGGCGACATCTGATGGATGCTCTCGGACGGCATCGCCTGGGGGCGCGTGCGGGCCTTGACCAGGGGCTTCTTCGCCTTGACCGGCCGGGCCTCGAGCTCCTCCTCCGACTCGTCCGCGGAGTCCTCGGCGGACTCGGCGCTCTCGTCGAGGGTGGGGACCCGGATGGAGTCGCCGCACTCGCGGCACCGGCAGCGCTTCCCCGCCATGCGGTCGGGGAGCCGGTAGGTCATGGCGCACTCGCAGGAGACTTCGATGCTCATGAAGCTTCGTCCGTCCTGAGGGCGTAAGGGTGGGAGTTGCCTTGTATCATTCGCGGACGTGCGACTTCAAGCGTCGTCGCCAGAATCCCTTGACCGGGCAGACATTAGACGGTGAGCGGATTCGCCCGACGTCTCAGAGTGACCCTCAGAGCGCGAGGATGAAGGCCCGCCACTCCTTGTCGAGCTTCTTCATGTCCTGATCGCCAAAGGCCGATTTGTAGGCCTCGTCCTGGTCCTTCCCCGCTCGCAGCGCGTTGAAGTACTTGCCGAGGAGCGGGAAATACTTCCGGTTCTCGTACTCGCAGAGGAAGTAGATGATCGACCAGCTCTGCGCGTAGTTCGCGAGCGCCGTCGCCGGGTCGTAGAGCTCGGCCTGCGACATGAGCATGAGCTCCTTCATGGAGCGGGCCGAGTCGTTCTGGATGATCTCCTTCACCTTCGGGAGGCGCCACCAGTTCGGCACGACCTTCCGGTCCTCCTTCGGGACCTTCACGAACTTCGTCGCGCCGAAGTAGTCGCCGAACCCCTCGTTGAACCACTGGGGGGCCCGCGAGAGGTACGGGTGCAGGAACTGATGGAAGCCCTCGTGGAAGAGGACCATCTGGCCGTCCTCGGGCTTCTTGTATTTGAAGAGGAACAGCTGCCGGATGCGCGGGTCGTAGTGGCCGCCCGCCATCTTCGGACCGCCCGCCTTCTGGTACTCCTCGCGGTTCGCGAAGACCGTGATCGTGTACTTCCGCTTGGGGAGGTCGATCTTCGTCTTCTCGAAGAGCTCGACGTAGACCTTGCGGATCTTCTCGGCCTCCGTCGCGATCCAGTCGGCGAAGGGCTGGTCCACGTCCGTCTTGACGATGTAGTTCTCGGTCTCCTTCTCGAACTTGATCGTCCACTTCGGCCCCTCGATCGCGTGGACGAGCTGGCGGTCCATGACGAGGAGCTGGATGTCGAGGGCGGCGAGCCCGAGGCCGCGCTTCACGTCGTCGCGCGCCTCCTTGTACTTCCCGGCATCCATGCGGGCGAGCGCGCGGTTACGGATCGCATCCAGGTAGTCGGGCTTCACCTCGATCGCCTTCGCGTAGGCGTTCTCCGCCTTGTCGTACTCGCCGAGGTGAGTGTGCGCGTCGCCGAGCTCGACCCACGCCTCGTGGAAGCGGGGCGCGAGCTTGACCACCTTGAGGAGGTTCTCGATCGCGTGCCGGTCGTCGGTCTGGAGCTGGTAGAGGATCCCGAGGTAGTAGAGCGGGAGCGGGTCCTGCGCGTCCTCGGAGACGCGCGCGCGGAGCCGCTTCCCGGCGTTGTCGAGCTCGGCCTTCGCGGCCTTGAAGCCGTCCTTGCGGAGCTTCGCCTCCGCCGCCTTGTAGGCCGCGATCGCGTCCTCGAGCTTCTGGCGGCGGTCGCCCGTCGTCGTGGCCGGGATCCTCAGGTTCGGGGACGTCTCCGGGTCGGACTTGGGCTCGCGCTTCGGGGCCTCGGGCGGCGGCGGCGCCTCGTCGGGCTTCGGGTCGTCGGCGCCCGCGAGAGCGGCGACCCCGACGACGAACGAGAAGGCGAGGAGCGTCGTGCGAGCGAACCGGCGCAAGGGCCAACCTCCGGCGCGGCATTGTAGCGGGTGACTGGCGCCGCGCGCCCCGCGAGTCCACCTTGGGACCGCGATGCGGATCGGCCCGTACGAGGTGCTCGCGACGCTGGGCCGCGGCGGCATGGGCGTCGTCTTCGACGCGAAGGCCGCCGACGGCACCCGCGTCGCCTTGAAGCTCCTCCACCGCCTCGACGCCCCGAGCGTCGGACGCTTCGAGCGCGAGCGCCGCCTCCTCGGAGCGCTCGGCGTGAAGGAGGGCTTCGTGCCGCTCCTCGACGCCGGGCAGGTGAACGAGGGGCCGTTCATCGTCATGCCGCTC
>CAZYLP010000510.1:3701-6460 GCA_964648345.1 uncultured Planctomycetota bacterium | reverse complement strand
CGAGGAGCTTGAGGCTCTCCTTCGAGAGGTTCTCCGAGAGGCTGTCGACCCTCGCCTCGATCTTGCGGAGCTCCCCCTTGGCGTCCGCGACGCTCGGCTCGCCGCGGCGTTCGGCGGCACGGAGCCGCTCGGCGAGGATCTTCCTGACGCTCGCGCGGGCGTTCTCGTCGAGGTTCGTGGTCGCGAGGAGCTTCCGCATGCCGTCGCCGAGTGTCTTCCAGATGATGCCCGCGATGAAGGTGTCGCCGACGTTGTTGTTCGTGCAGATCCCCATCTTGTGGTAGTTCGAGCACTGGAGCCAATGGCCGCCGACGAGCCTGCGCGAGGTCTGCATCGTGCCTTTGCAGTTCTCGCAGCGCGCCTGGGGCGTCATGCGGTCGGACCGAAGCGAGTGCTGGTTCGCCTTCTTCGCACCCGTGAGCCCCGAGCGCCGCGCGAGCTCTTCCTGGAGCGCCTCCCAGCGCTCGAGCGTGATGAGCGGCTCGTGCTTGTTCCACTGGACGCGCCACTCGTCGCGCGGCTTCTTGCTCCGGTGTTTCGCCGCGCCTGGGCGCTTCACGTCGACGGGGCGACCGTCGGGCCCGCGCGTCTTGAAGATGCCGCTCACGCTTCTGAAGTAGGCGCGCGCGCCGACGTAGACGAAGTTCTTCACGATGCAGAGCACGGAGGCGCGCGTCCACTTCCCGCCCTCGGGCGCGGGCACCCCCTCGGCGTTCAGCCGTCGCGCAACCGCGAGTCCGCCGAGCCGCTTCCCCTGCTCGTCGCCGTCGAGCATCCATGTGATGATCTTCCGGTAGATGGCGACCTCGGCGGGGTCGCCGAGCACGAACTTGTCCTGGTCGTGCGTCGAGCGCTGGTAGTGCGCGCGTCGCGGGATGACCCGGATGTTCCCCGCCTCGTCCGTGACCTCGAGCGCGAGAGCGTAGGGGGTCTTGCCCGAGCGGATGCCGCGCTCGTCGTGGCGAGCGTTCGTCCGCTCGACGGAGCGATCCGCCTTCTGACGAATCTCGAGCTCGTCGAGCATGTCGTAGACGGCCTCGAGGAGCTCGACCTCCATGCCCGTGCCGTCGAGCGTGAAGTAGCGCCGCTTCACGCCCGCCTCGGCCAGCTGGTGGCGGATGTAGCCCTTCTCCGTGTGGCTCATGCGGCCGAAACGGCTCGTGTCGAGACACCAGAATTCAGCGTAGAGGCCCCGCTTCGCGTCGTCGATCACGTCGTCGAAGAGGCCCTTCCGGTTGAGCAAGGCGCCGGAGACCTTCTCGCGTACGTAGACGACGACGAGGCGGCGGTCCCGCTCGCGCTCGAAGCGCTCGACAGCGCGGCGGACCTGGTCGCGTAGCGACGCCTCTTGCGATCGCCCATCCCGCGAGCGACGGACCTGGATCGAGACCGGGATCGTGCCCACGGCCGGCTTGCAGAGCTTCACGAGCCGCGCGCGGAGGTCGCCGAGCGGCTCCTCGTCGGACGAGATCGCCTTGATGAGGCTCTCGACGTGACCCGAGTCGGTCATGTCGTAGCGCATCGATCCCATGGTCAGCGTCCTCCGCATCCGTTCGAGTCATCGAGAAGGAACAGCGCGAGCGCCTCGATCCACTCGTTGAACTCGCGCTCCGTCGGCTTGAAGGTCCCAACCTCGACGACCAGGTCTGGCGACGTCTCGCCCGCCGAGGGGCGCGTCTTCTTCGTGGCCTGCCCGGTCGCGCGGCTTCCCGATCGAGCCGTCCCCCCATGCGCCACGGAGCGATTCGCACGCCTGCTCCGAATCCTCCGCGCGCTCACGGTGACGCGCTCCGACTGGAATCCTCGGAGCGTGGGGATTCATCACCGTGTCCGGGTGGTCCTGGTGGGTCGCCCCCGCTCTTCGCGGTCGCCCGCGATCCCGTGCGGCGGCTCCGTCGTGACCGGGCCCGCGGGCGCGGCCGGCGCGTTACGGCTCGCGGGATGTCCAACGTCGGCTCGGGGCGGCTCGACGCGAGCGTGACCGTGCCGCCGGCGACGGGCTTCTGGACGGGCCGGAGGTCGACAACCATCGGCGCGGGGCGCGGCGGCGGCGCCGGCGTGACCGTGAACGAGGGCGGCGTGGTCGGCGCGCCCGTGAGCCGGACCGTCTGCGCCGGTTCGATCTTGAGCGGGTCGCGCGTGCGCACGGGGCGCATGTCGACGACGGTCGGCGGCCCGAGCGCGATCGTGAAGGTGGGCTGCTCGGGCCCTGGCGTCCGGAGGTCGATCATGGTCGGCGTGGCGAGGACGACGATCGTGGCCTCGAGCGGCGGCATCAGAGAGCTCCCTTCTTCTTCAGGAAGAACCTGATCGCATCCTCGATCGCGCTCGTCCTCGTCGCGCGCTCTCCGGCGTCCTGACACGCCACCACGTACTCGTCGAGCGCGGTGCAGAGGTCGAGGTTCAACCGGAGCGCGATGCGCGCGCGCGGCTTCCGCTTCCGCCGCTTCCCTTTCTTGCCGAGCAGACGGCGCGGCGACGCATCTTCAAATCGCACAAGGTCGTAGCCCACGCCTTGCCTCCGCAGTCTTGATGTGTATTCTGTACGCCAGGTTTGCACCAGTCAACCCTCGTCGACCCGTGCGCGGCGAATTGATTTCTTCCCCGCCCGGACAAAACTCGGGGTAACAGATGGGGATGAAGGAGGCGTGCTGCATGGCCGGCAGGCGCAAGAACCCCGAGCTCGAGATCGCGATCCTGAACGTGCTCGCGCGGGGCCCGCGCACGATCAAGACCATCCGGAAGCTCGTCAGCAAGAC
>CAZYLP010000510.1:0-3691 GCA_964648345.1 uncultured Planctomycetota bacterium | reverse complement strand
CCGCGAAGGCGTCGCTGCGGACCTGCTACCGCTACATCGACGACCTCGAGAAGCGGGCGTTCGTGTTCGACCTCAACAAGGACTCCGGGGCGAGCGAGGCGTCGTGGATCATGCTCACGCCCGAGGGCGCGAGCGAACTCCGGCGCCGGACGCTGCGCGCGTCGCTGCCGGAGCCGAACATCCCGGCCCTCTACCTCCTGCCGACGAGGATCCACCGGCTCGCGGGCGGCCTCATGATCTGCGCGGCGATCGCGCGGCAGCCCGGCACGCCCTTCATGGCGAACCACATGTCGTTCGTCTTCTTCGGCGACTCGGGGAAGTTCAAGACGACGAGCGCCATCATCGTCTCGACGGCCCTCGGGGGCGACCCGCGGCGCGACCTCGTGCTCGTCGCGGAGTGCACGGAGAACAACCTCCTCTACGTCCAGGACCACGGGAAGCGCGTCCCGAGAACGCTCCTCTCGGCGCCGATCGGGATCTTCGACGAGTATCTCGACGCCGAGAGCGGCGTCGTGAAGCGTCTCTTCAGCGTCCTGAACGGGAGGCCGGAGATCTCGCTCTCCGGCAACCCCGAGAACGACCTCCTGCGGATCGGATGCGTGCCGGCTCTGGCCTGCAACCCGAAGCCCGGGGCCACGCTCTCCGAGCAGACCGGGATCCGCGATCCCATGCTCACCCGATGCGTCGCTGTCGACTTCAGCCGGGTCGTCGTGCCGAAGGGGTTCCGCGGGAAGTCGAACGAGCTCATCGCGCGCGCGAGGGCGTTGGGCCCGATGAAACTGCCCGCGTTGCGGCAGCTCGACGAGTCGAAGCTCATCGACATCGTCCCCGACGCCGTCGACGCGGTCCTCGATCCGAGCGCGGAGGGCGCGAAGCTCGTGAACTGCGAGTGCGTCGCCCAGCTCGTGCCCGCGGCGCGATCGCTCCTCGCGACCGACCGCGACGCGCTCGCCTACGTCCTCTTCGCCTTCGGCGAGATCTGGGAGCTGCGCAACTGGACGAAGCCCACCTGGCGCGAGGAGCTCGCCCGCGTGATCGGCGTCGAGATCCGCGTCAAGAAGGGCACGAAGGCCACGGTCCCGAACGGCGGGTCGGTCGAGGAGCGCGACGGGCCCCCGGTCGTCGCGATCTCGCCCGAGGACAAGGACGTGTTCATGGAGTGGAGACACCTCGCGGACGTCGCGGCGCGGCTTCACATGACGCCCATCGAGCTCGAGGCCCTGGCGGTCCTGGAGAACGAGCGGCGGGCCAAGGGGAGCTCGCTCGCGAAGGCCGCCGCGTTCGAGGACGCGCGCATAGAGCTGGACCAGTCCGCCGCCGACGGGAAGGCGGCCATGAAGTTCGCCCGGGACATGGGGCAGCTCCAGGTCTCCATGCGCGAGCTCGACGCGGTCGGGCGCGAGGTCGCGAAGGCACCGACGGGTGAGGGCCTCGGCCAGATCGAGCAGCTCGTGTCGAAGCACGGCTCGCTGCAGGAGGCGATCGGCGCGGCCAAGGAGAAGCTCGCGGGCATGAACTCCCAGATCGCGCAGGCCATCAAGGACGAGAAGCGCGCCACCGAGTTCTTCGTCGAGCTCCGGAAGGCGAAGGAGTGGATCCGCCGCGACCTCACGCTGCGTCCGCTCTACGATCGGGTGAACGCCTTCCTCGACGACCGCGTGCGGACCTTCGCCGACAGGAATCGCGCCCAGGAGACCGAGGACGAGGTCACGCGCCTCCTCCACTGGTTCGAGACGCTCCAGGTCGTCGTGAACAGGCTGCGGGACGACCCGCTCTGCGACGGCGTCACCCGGCAGGTCGACGAGATCATCAACGAGGAGGGGTTCGACCGGCTGCGCGAGATGGGTCTCATGCCGCCGAAGAAGCCGGCGTCCGCGGGCACCGATCTGGCAACGCCATCCCGCTGACTCGTCGGCCCCGGCTCCCGCCCCACCTCGGACGCTTCGTTCAGGCAAGGACTTGTGAAACGCCCTCGACGCCGGGGAGTGGCTCGAGGGCGTTGCCAGAATGCGTTGCCAGAATGGGCCGCAGGGACGCCGCTCGGGGAGACTTGTCCACGCCGACCTCGGCCGCAAGTGACTCGCCCGAAGCCTGATACAGAGAACACCTCGCTGCCCGAAGTGGCGCGATTCTGGCAAACGACAGAGGCATCTCCTTGAAAACGCAAGGAGCCGCCTCGGGGCGACGCCTCCATCACCCCCACGAAGACCGGGATCTTCTCGACGACGGCGGCCGGCATCGACTACGAGCGCGTCGAGCCGCGCGCTTTCGCGAAGTCGTCCATGAGCTTCACGACCTTCTCCAGCGTGGCCACGTACTCGGGGCCTCGCGTGCGGAGCAGGGCGACAAGGCGCCGGCAGTTCTCGGGCACCGCCTCGGTAGGCTCGTTCTTCCTCGTCGCGCCCTTCTCGGGCTTCTCGGCCGTGAGTTCCGACACGGTCACGCCGAGCGCCATCGCGATCGCGTCGAGGGTCGAGATCGTCGGCGCCTTCGTGCCCTGCTCGACGTAGGCGACGAGGCTCCTCGCCATCCCGATCGCCGTCGCGAGGTCGCGCTGGCTCATGCCCTGAGCCTCGCGGAGCTCGCGGATCCGGGCGCCGACGCGCACCTCGATCGAGGGTGTCCCGGCCATCGCTGCCTTCGCGGAGCAGAGCCCCGCCAGGAGAAGGATTTACCACCCCGCACCGACATCCAGCCGCCAGGAGCTTGCGGCCACTTTATTAGACCGGTATAGTGCCTCTATAGTGGCCGCATGAGTGGCCACTCTCGAGTCGCTCGTCACGCCCACGACCTACTCGGGACTCGCAGCGGGCGAACCCTTCACCAGGAACCACACCATGAAGAAGAACCGCAACGGCGCGGGCCCGCAGGGCCCGACGCCCAGGAAGTCCGCGCCTCAGCGTGAGGAGCTCCGGCTCCACGATCACCAGGCCAAGACCCTCTCGCGCCTCGAGCGGCACGGCGGCGACGCGACGGCGGAGCTGCCGACCGGCGCCGGCAAGACGGTGATCGCGAAGGCGTTCGTCGCGGGCGGCCTCGGGACCCGCTTCAGCCACGCCGTGATCGCCGCGCCGCAGGAGCAGATCGAGCGCTCGTTCGTGAACACCGGCGGCATGACGATCCACTGGCCGATGGGGTTCGGCGCGCAGCCGGCGATCGACATCCCGGCTGACTTCATCGAGACGGCGCGGTCGAGCGGCGCGGGCTCGCGCCGCGCCCTGAAGCGGTACTTCGAGCTCACCTCGCCCTCGCACGTGGTCGCGTGCACGCACGCGGCGCTCACGAAGCTCACCGAGAAGGACCTGCCGGACGACCTCCACGGCTACGTGCTGATCGTCGACGAGGGGCACCACGGCCCGGCCGACGAGCTCTCGCGCGTCATCAAGATGTGGCGGGAGCGCGGCGGGCGGCTGATCTACTTCACCGCGACGCCCTGGCGCTTCGACGGGCGCCCCGTCGTCCTGCCGGACATGCTCCACCTCCGCCGCTCGCTCGCCGAGCACATGGAGGAGGGCGGCGCGCCGCGCCACCTCGAGTGCGAGATCGTGGCGCTCGGGACCGCGCACGACCGCGTGAGCGCCGCCCAGTTCACGGGCGAGACGATGCCGCCGGACGTCTACCGCAAGGCGATCGTCCGCGGGATCGTCAAGCGCTGGATAGCCGACGGAAAGCCCAAGCTCATCGTCCGGGT
>CAZYLP010000509.1:0-6462 GCA_964648345.1 uncultured Planctomycetota bacterium | reverse complement strand
GCCGAGCGCCTGCACGAACGCGCGCTGCGCGGGGTCGTGCTCGCGCTTGGCCAGCGCGGCGCGGCCCTCGGCGACGAGGCGCTTCGCCTCGGCGGCGTCGCGCGCCTTGCGGTCCTTCTCGTCCTGGTCGCGCTTGCGCTCGAACTCGATGCGATTCGCCTCGTTGAGGCCGCGCCGCGCCTCCTCGGAGGTGGGCGCGAGGTAGCCTGCGAGGTAGAACTCCTCGCGCGCGGCGACGGCGTCGCCCTTCGCGAGGAGGGCGTCCCCCTTCTCGATGTGCTCCTTCGCGGCGCTCTTCCTGAAGTCGTCGAGCGTGGCCGTGCGCTTCTGGGCGTCCAGCTCCTCCTCGCACCGCTTGAGCAGCATCTCCGCGCGCGTGTAGCCCGCCGTCGCCGTCGTCGAGGCGCGGTCGAGCTCGAGCGCCGCGCCGAACGCGTTGATGGCGTCGCGCAGCCGCTCGAGGTCCTTCGGCGCCTCGAGCGCGGCCGTGCCCTTTTGGATGAGGGACTCGAGCCTCTCGCGCCGCTTCGCCTCGGCGACGGAGCGGTCGTGGCCGATCCAGACCGGCACCAGCGCGACGGCGACCGCCGCGACGCCCATCCACGGGATGAGGCGCCGGTTGCGGATCGCCCACTTCTGCGCGCGGTAGAGCGCCGTCGCGCGCCGGGCCCGGATCGGGACGCCGTCGAGGAAGCCGCGGACGTCGGCCGCGAGCTCGGCCGCCGACTGGTAGCGCTTGCGCGGGTCCTTCTCGATCGCCTTGAGGACGATCGCGTCCACCTCCCACGGGAGCTCCGGCCGGTACTTCGACGGCGGCGGCGGGTCGTCGAGGAGGACCTTCGTGAGCACGTCCGTGACCGTCAGGCCCTCGAACGGGAGCCGCCCGCGCGAGACGACCTCGAAGAGCATGACTCCGAGCGCGTAGACGTCGCTCCGCGTGTCGATGTCCTTCGCCCGGCCCTCCGCCTGCTCGGGCGGCATGTAGGCGGGGGTCCCGACGAGCTCGCCCTCCGTCGTGAGCCCCGCGCCGGCCTGGCCGGGGCGCGACTCGTCGAGGCGCTTCGCGACGCCGAAGTCGAGGATCCGCGGGACGTCCGCCTTGTCCACGACGACGTTCTGGGGCTTCAGGTCGCGGTGGATGATCCCGCGCGAGTGCGCGTAGTGGACCGCGTCGGCGACCTTCGCGAAGAGCTGGAGGAGGCGCGTCGGGGTCTGGGTCTGGTCCGCGAGGAGCGCGCTGAGGGACGGCCCCTCGGCGAAGTCCATCGCGATGTAGGCGCGGCCCTCGTGCTCGCCGAAGTCGTGGACGCGGACGATCGAGGGGTGGTCGAGCTGCGCCGCGGCCTCGGCCTCGCGGAGGAACCGGCGCCGCGCGACGTCGTTCGAGAGGTCGCCCGAGAGCAGGACCTTGAGCGCGAAGAGGCGCTCGAGCTCCTTGTGGCGCGCGCGGTAGACGACGCCCATGCCGCCGCGGGCGACCTCCTCGAGGAGGACGTAGCGCCCGAACGCGCCCAGCGCGGGGGGCTGCGGCGCGCCCGGCGTCGAGACCCCGGCCGTCGTGCGGTCGGCGCCCGCGGTCCGCGTCCCCGTGAGCTGCCGGGCCGTGTCGACGAGGTCGAGGGGTGGCGAGTCGATCGCGAGCCCGAGGTCCTTCGCCGCCGCGATGAACCGCTCGCGCACGCTCGCCGCGTTCGTGCCGCCCGCCACGGCGCCGGGCGTGCACTCCCCGAGCGCCTCGAGGAGCTGGGCGAGGTCCTCCTTGAGCCACGTGGCGCGGTCGGCGAGCGGCTTCCGCGTGCCGCCGGTCGGGGGCGGCGCCTTCGAGCCGTCGGCGGCGAGCCTCGCGTGACGGCCCGACGACGTGCGCCCGCCGACGGCCTGGCCCGTCGTCGCGAAGACGAGCGTCGCGCCGAGCTGGGAGAGGTCCTCGGCGATCGCATCGTCGAGCCGGACGCCGAACTCCGCGTCGCGCATGCGCGTGGTCCAGCCGAGGTCGAGGAGCTTGAGCGACCCGTCCGCGGCGACGAGGACGTTCACGGGCGTGAGGTCGCCGTGCGGCAGGCACCGCTCGTGGAGCGCGTGGAGCGCGGCCGCGATCTGGGCGCCGGCCCAGGCGATCTCGCCGCCGTCGAGCGGACGGCCGCGCCGGACGAAGTCGAGGAGCGTCACGCAGTCGGTCGCCGCGACGGCGTAGAAGGAGAGCCCGGCGCTCTCGCCGTATCCGACGACCCGCGCGACGTTCGGGTGGTCGAGCTTCTCGAGGGCCTCGAGCGCGAGCCAGACCCGCGAGCGGAGGAGCGCGTCGTCGCGCTCGAAGAGCTTGAGGACGACGGGCAGCCCGTCCGTCTCGCGCACGGCGCGGAACGTGCGCCCGAGGACGCTCGCCTCGAGGGGGGCGACGACCTTGAACCCGCCCACCGCCTCGGGGAGCGGGGTCGCGGGCGCGAAGACCGCGACGCGGCCCGACCCCGGCGCCGGCGGCGC
Organism: uncultured Planctomycetota bacterium; assembly: GCA_964648345.1. Taxonomy (GTDB): domain Bacteria; phylum Planctomycetota; class J058; order J058; family JACQDU01; genus CAZYLP01. The sequence goes on along the minus strand of CAZYLP010000509.1, from coordinate 3,978 downwards.
CGGGGGCGCCGAGACGCCGGCGGACTCCCCCTCGTCCTTCATGATCGACGCAGGTTAGCAGCTGGTCGCGCGCCGAACACGAGGCAGGGGGATCTCAGGTCGGCTTCTTCCGGGGCCGCTCGATGTCGTACTGGCCGAGCTTCCGGACGAACGTGCGGCGCGGCATGCCGAGGAGCTCGGCCGCCTTCGTCTGGTTGCCCCCCGAACGCTCGAGCGCGTCGAGGATCCGGGCCCGCTCGAGGCCCGCGACCTGATCCTGGAGCGCCTCCGCGCCGGGGGCCGCCGCCCCGCCCGCGGGCTCCGCGGGCGTCTCGGCCGAGAGCTGGAGGTGGTCGGGACGGACCGGGCCGTCGTCGCAGACGAGCACGGCGTGCTCGACGACGTTCTTGAGCTCGCGGATGTTCCCGGGCCACGGGTGGGCCGCGAGCCGCGCGAGCGTGTCCGGGGCCAGGTCGGGGACCGCGCGCCCGAGCTCGGCCGCGATCCGGGCCGCGAAGAGCCGGGCGAGCGGCTCGATCTCGGCCCGCCTCTCGCGGAGCGGGGGCACGTGGACCGTGACGCCGCTCAACCGGAACAGGAAGTCCTTGCGGAACTTCCCCTGCGCGACCTCGCCGTTCAGGTCCTTGTTCGTCGCCGTGATGAACCGCACGTCGATGCTCCGCGGCGTGACCGAGCCGACGCGGAGGACGCGCCGCTCCTCGAAGACGCGGAGGAGCTTCGCCTGGATCTGGAGCGACGTGTCGCCGACCTCGTCGAGGAAGACGGTGCCGCCCGCCGCCTTCTCGAAGAGGCCCGCCTTCGCCTCGTGCGCGCCCGTGAAGGCGCCCTTCTCGTGCCCGAAGAGCTCGCTCTCGAGGAGCGTGTCCGAGAGCGCGGCACAGTTGAGGAGGAGGAACGGCGCCTTCCTCCGGTTGGAGCGCGCGTGGATCGTGTGCGCCACGATCTCCTTGCCGGTGCCCGTCTCGCCGAGGATGAGGACGGTCATGCGCGTCTGAGAGACGCGCGCCGCGAGCGCGAAGACCTTCTCCATCGCGTCGGTGCGGACGATCACCCGCTCGCCGTCGAGCTCGAAGTCGCGGAGCGCCGTGCTGTTCTCGTCGGGCTTCCGCATGAGCGCCGTGCCGTCCGCGAGCGCCTCGGGCGGCGCCTCGCCGCCGACCTGGATCGCGACGAGCACCGTCCCCACGCGGATCGCATCCGAGGGTCTGACGGCCACCGGGGTCTTCGGCGCGAGCGCGACGTTGTTGACGGTCGTCCCGTTCGCGCTCCCGAGGTCCTCGATCGTGATCGTCGGTCCGAGCTGGAGGACGACGTGACGGCGCGAGACCGAGGGATGCTGGACGAAGACCTCGGCGTCGGGCGCCCGCCCGATCACGGCGCTCCCCCGGTTCGGGAGCGTGTGCGTGTGGACGAAGGACTCGTTGACGACGATCAGCCGCACGTCGCCCGGCGCGACCGCGTCCGCCGGGGGAAGCTTCATCGAGGGTGAGAGCTCGCTCTCGGGAGGCTCGTCCACGGGTGCAGCATTTCTCCCCGCCACGACCGGCGCAAGGAGCGGACGTGTACGGGCGATGGCCTCAGTCCTCCAGGGCCTTCCTGAGCCGGTCGCGCTCGCGCCGGAGGCCGCGGCGATCGTTCTCGTCGCGCCCGCGCTCGGGGTCGATCCTGGCGAGGAGGGCGCGCGCCTTGTCGTCCTCGCCGATCTCGTGGTGGACGTTCACCGCGACGAGGCGGTTCTCCTCGTCGTCGCCCGCGAGCGCGAGGAGCCGGGCGAGGTGGTGCCGCGCCTTGTCGCGGTCGCCCGGACCGATCAGGCGCGGCGCCTCGGCGTAGAGGAGGGCGAGGAGGCGGTGCGCTCCGCCGCGCTCGTACTTCTCGTCGACCTCGATGACGCGCTTCGCGACCGTGATGAGCTCGTCCACGCGCGTGACGGCGGCGAGGTTGTTCTCGCGGAGGTAGATGCCGAGGCAGAGCGCGTACTTGAAGTGGCCCTCGGGCTTGTCCGGCACGAGGCACCGCGCGCGGTCCGCGAGGGCCATGCCCTTCTTCGCGAAGTCGGACGAGCGGTCGCCCTCGGGCTCGGCGCGCCTGAACGCATAAGAGGCCGCGCAGCAGAGAGCGGCGTACTTCGTCTCCGTGCTCGTCGCCGCCGCGGCGACGCACTCGCACCGGGCGAGCGCCGCCTCGATGCCGCGAGCGTCGCGGATCGTGTCGTCGGGCTCGCACGAGTCTGCGCGGGCGACCGGGGTCGCGAGGAGGACCGTCAGCAAGGCGAGGGAGGACGCGGCGCGCACACCGAGAGCGTAGCTCTACGGCCGCTTCGCCGCCGTAGAGATCGAGATCTCGTCCACCTCGCCCGTGCGGTCCGCGATGTGGACGTTGACCCCGCGGTCGGGCCAGTAGAACGTGTCGCCCGTGAGGCCGTCGCCCGTCCGGTCGTGGAAGGACCCGAAGGGCTTCCCGTACGCGCGGTCCACGAGGTCGCGCGGCGAGCCGATCCGTACGCCCTCGCGGGTCGCGAGCGCGCGCGACGCCCTCCCGAGCACGATGTAGTGGACCGTGTCGGACTTGAGCTCGAGGCGCGCGGGGCGCCGCCGGTCGAGCCACTCGATCCCCGAGCGGTACTCGATCCGGGGTGACTGGCCATCCCTCGGCCGCACGACCTTCCCGTCCGCGCCGAGCGCGCGGAGGACGTCCGCCGCGCTCGACTTCTCGGCGACGACGCCCGCGACGCCGGAGCCCGGGACGATGAGCAGGCGCTCGGGCCGCTCCGCCGGGAACAGCGTGAGCTCGCGCACCGTGCCGCGCCCGTCGAACGTCACCGCGATGCCGAGCACGTCGTAGAACCAGGTCGCCGCCCCCTCGGACGAGGTGACCCGGAGGACCTCGTCGTCGGGCGCGCCGAGCTCGCCGCGCACGGCGTCGCGCCCCGCGCCGAGGGCGATGCCGCGCTCCGTCCGGAGCTCGCTCGCCGCCACCCCGGAGATCGCGAGATCCGCGACGACTCCGTCCCGGATCGTCGCGACGGTGGGGCGCCGCGCGTTCGCGGGCCGGCCCGGGAGCCACGCCCCGTTCGCGTCGCGGAGGTACGTGAAGCGCGCGACGCCTCCCTCCTCGACGAGGGCGCCGTCGGACCCGAACGCGGCCTGGAGCTCCTCGAGCTTCGAGCGGCCGACGACGACCCGGTCCACGCCTCGTCCGGGGACGATGAGGTGCTTCGTCTTCGCGAGGTCGGGCCCCGGTCCCGACGGCCGCGCGAAGACGAGCACGCGCTCGACGGCCCGCGTGCTCGCGCCGAGGCCGAACGCGACGCCGAGCTCGTCGTAGACCAGCGAGAGCTGGTCGCGCCTCGCGCCCGCTCCGAGCTCGGCCACGACCTCGGCCTCGAGCGAGCCCACCCCCGAGCCGCCGCGCGTCCTCGGGGCCGTAGTCCGCACGGAGAGCTGCGCGACGCGCCCGCGGTGGACGAGGGCGGCGACCTTCCCCTTCGCGTCGAGGACGGCGAGGTCGGTCCCGACCGCGGCCGCCTCTCCGAGCGCGGCGAGCGCCTCCGCGTCGGTCGTCTTGCCGATCGTGACGGCGCCGACGCCGCGGCCCGGCTCGATGAGCTCCGCGTTGCTCCCGGCGTCGCGCGCGCGGAGAACGAGGGACGCCGCGCCCGCGACCGCGAGCGCGAGGAGCACGCCGAGGACGGCGAGCGACCGCGCCGGGCTCTTCTCCTTCGCGGCCTTCGCCGCTCCGCGCTCGAGCGCCGCGCGGAGCTCGCCCGCGTCCCTGAACCGCGCGGCGGCGGTCTTCGCGAGGCAGCGCTCGACGACGCCGACGAGCCAGCGCGGCGTGTCGGGCCGCGCGAGCGGGAGCGGCTTCGGATCGATCGTGTCGATGTTCGCGAGGAGCTCGACGGCGCTGTCGGCCTGGAACGCGGGCCCGCCCGCGAGGCACTCGTAGACGATCGCTCCGAGCGCGAAGACGTCGGCC
>CAZYLP010000508.1:0-6466 GCA_964648345.1 uncultured Planctomycetota bacterium | reverse complement strand
CGAGTGCGCGCTCCTCGCGCTCCCGTCCGACGCGGCGGCGCTCGCCCTCGCGCGCGCGGCCTTCGCGGATGTGGCGGCCGCTCCGAGCGTGCGGGCGGCCGGGGTCTACGCGCTCGCGCGCGGACTCGACGCTCTCTCGATCGCCGAGCGCGAAGCCATCGCGGGCGCGGCGCGCTCGGTGGCCGCGACGCCGGCGGGCGACGCGCACCTCCGCGCGGAGGCGCTCCACTTCGTCGCGGCGAGCGCGAGCGCGTCCGACGCGCCGCTCGCAGCGGCCGTGCTCGCCGAGCGCGACTCATCCGCCGAGCTCGTGCTCGCCGCGGCTCACGTCGCGCTCGCCACGGGGAGCACGCCCGCGGACGTGGCCGCGGTCCTCGCGAAGCACCCGGACCGCGCGTGCGCGGTCGGCGCGTCCCTGCTCCTCGATGAAACCCGGCTCGACGACGTAAGGAGAACGGAATGAAGGCTGCACCGTCCCGGCTCGGCGCGCTCGCGCTCGCTTTCGCCATCGGCGCCTCGGCCGCGCTCGGCGGGCCGCTCTCCTGGCCGCAGTCCGCGCAGGACGCGTACGACGCGACGCTCGCCGGGACGTGGGCCCAGATCCTGCCCACCCTCGACGCGGCGCTCTTCAAGGCCGTGAAGGCCCAGGTCGGGACCACGCACGGGAAGCTCACGATCGACAAGCTCGACGTGGCGTCCCACGACTTCTCGTCGCCGCCTCGCTTCGCCATGACGCCGATCGCGAACGGCGAGCGCTTCCGGGTGGACCTCCCGAAGCCCGGAAAGACCTGGAGCCTCACGATCGCGGGCCGGCTCACCTACGACCTCGACGTGAAGATCCTGTTCTTCAAGGTGAAGAAGAAGATCACGGAGGACGTGACGCTCTCCGTGAAGGACATCCGCGCGTCCGAGGAGCTCGACCTCGACACGACCGACCCGACGCTCCCGAAGTGCACGAAGACCGGGCCGGTGAAGCTCGACTACGACCTCTCCGTGAAGACGGGGAGCACGATCCTCAACATCGTCCTGTTCTTCGCGCGGCCGTTCATCGACAAGCTCCTCCGCGATCAGGTGGACAAGGCGCTCGCAAACATCGACGCGAGTGTTGCGCCACTCGTCGGCCTCCCGGGCCCGGCGTGGGGCACGGGCGCGCCCGCTCAGCCGGCGTTCGGCTCGCAGCCCGACCTCCTCAAGGCCGCGCTCCAGGCGGACGACGACATCCAGAAGCACCACCTCCCCTGGAACACGATCCTCGCGGCGTTCTTCACGGACCCGACCTACGGGCAGGGCACGGTCACGAGCTACGGCGGTCACGGCGACTCCGCGATCTGGTCGGGCCACTACCTCGCGGGCGAGGCGTTCCGCTGGGCCGTCACGAAGGACCCGATCGCGCAGAAGAACTCGGCGCGCGTGCTCTCGGGGATCACGGACCTCCTCGACGCGGAGAAGGCGGGCGGCGGGCACCTCGCGCGCGTCGTGATCCCGCTCTCCGATCCGTCGGGGCAGCAGATGCTCGCCTCGACGCCCTCGGCCTTCGCGACGACGCTCCACGGAGTCCCCTACGTCGCGGACGATCACATCTCGCGCGACCAGTACCTCGGCGTCATGCACGGCCTCGGCTGCGCGTACGACTTCCTCGACGACCCCGCGCAGAAGAAGCTCTCCGGTGAGCTGATCGGCCGCGTCGTGGACTACCTCGTCGCGAACCGCTGGGTCGCCATGCAGCACGACGGGAAGACGCCGTCGGCGCCCTTCGTCCAGAGCCCCGACAAGATGGTCGCCTTCACGGCGCTCGCCGCGCACGTGGACCCGGCGCGCTTCCAGAAGGTCCGCGACGAGGTCGCGCCGCTCGTCTACACGTCGTGGCTCGGGCTCTGGACGTCGCTCCTCGACCCGCTCAACGGCTACTACAAGTGGAACCTCGGCCAGGGCTCGACGTTCCACGCCATGCGCCTCGAGACCGACCCGGCTCGCTTCATGGCCCAGGAGCGCGCGCACGCGATGGAGTTCAAGGCGATCGGACACCACGGGAACGCGTACTTCGAGACCGTGGACGCGGCCGTGTCGCCGGTGCTCGCGCCGGCGCTCGCGCCGCGGATCCTCGATGGCCTCAGGCGCTGCGTGTCGCGGCCGCGCCGTTACTTCACGACGCAGGGCTCGACCGACCCGTCGATCGTGAAGGACGACTACGCGGTGCCGCTCTCGTACGTGAAGTCGCCCACGGGCGGCACGGGCTCGCTCACTCCGGTCAAGAAGCAGATGGCGAAGTACCCGGTCCCGATCGAGAAGCGCTGCGCGACCGACTTCCTCTGGCAGCGGAACCCGTTCCAGCTCGACGGCGGCGGCGACCCGCGCGAGCAGCCGCCCGGAGTGGACATCGTCCTCCCTTACTGGATGGCCCGCTTCTACAAGCTGGTCCCGTGAGGATCTGTGGCTACGAGCTCCTCGAGGAGATCGGCCGCGGGGCCATGGCCACCGTCTTCCGCGCGCGCGCGCCGGGAGGCGAGGAGGTCGCGCTCAAGGTCCTCGCGGCCGAGCCGCATCGCGAGGCCGTCGTCCGCTTCGAGCGCGAGCAGCGCATCCTCCTCGCGCTCCGCGAGGCGCCGGGGCTCGTCCCGCTCATCGACCGCGGCGGACCGCCGCGCTTCGCGCACTCCTTCATCGTGATGCCGTTCGTCGCGGGCGGCACGCTCCGCGACCGGCTGCGCGACGGCCCGCTCGCGGTCACCGACACGATCGCGCTCGGCGTGTCGCTCGCCTCCGCGCTCCGCGTGGCTCACGAGCGAGGCGTCATCCACCGGGACATGAAGCCGGAGAACGTCCTCTTCACGCGCAAGGGCCGGACCGCGGCGGAGTGGGGGCGGCCGCTCCTCGCGGACTTCGGGCTCGCGAAGGAGCTCCTCGACGACCCCGACGCCGACCAGGGCTTCACGACGACGGGCGACATCGTGGGCACCATGTCCTACATGGCGCCCGAGCAGCTCCGCGACGCGAAGCGGTCCGGGCCGGCGGCGGACCTCTTCGGCCTCGGCGCGATCCTCCACGAGTGCCTCTCGGGCGTGGCCCCGTTCGAGGCGCCGACGATCGAGGAGATCGCGCGCCGGATCCTCCGCGGGGAGCGGAGCCCTCTCGGCCGGAACGACGTCCCGCGCGAGCTTGCCCGGGCTCTGAGAGCGGCGCTCGCGGTCGATCCGCGCGACCGGCCCGTCTCGGCGGCGGCCTTCGCGAACACGCTGCGCGAGGTCTCGATGCGGCCCGGAGCCGCCGTGTCCTCCCGGTGGCGAGCGCTCGCCGCGCTCCTCGCGGGGAGCTCGTGATGGACGGCGTGAGGCGAACCCCGCCTCACGCCCCTGCAACAGGTTCCGGGAAGAATGCCACCACGGACTTAGAGGGGCGGTCTCGATGGCCCCTCTCTAAGTGATTGTGGAGCCGACGGCTATGGATCCTTTCAGTTTCGGCTCGCGCGGTTGCCGGATGCGTCGCACAACTTCGTGAATTTCCGGTAGCTCCCCGATTCAGGGGCACTTGCGAAATGGCAAGCCCATTGCGAGAGAAGTTCCTCAACGCGCGGAGATGAACGCGCACGGAGGAACCCCAATGCTCGCTAGGCCGATGCTTTTCACGATGGGCGTCGCGGCGGCTCTCGCAGTCAGCGGAAGCAGCGCCCACGCTCAGAACCTCGATGAGGTGAACGGTCTCTGGAAGGTGAAGCTCAACGGTGCCAGCTCGGGCGGCGCCATGACCGAATCCTACCCCGAGATCGGTGTCCGTCTCAGCTTCCAGGGCAAGACGCACGTCCTGACGAAGTCGGGCGAGTGGCTCGTCCTCGGGAACCCGCCGGCCATCGGTATCAACGGCGCGCTCGACGGGAACCACCTCGAGAACTTCCAGTCCGACATCAAGCTCAAGATGGTCGGCTTCAAGCCCGAGTCCACCGGCAACCCGGCGGACGACAAGCTCGAGGGCACCTTCTTCGGGAAGCAGGCCGTCTTCACGCGCGACATCACGCCGAAGCCGCCGATCGAGATCGACCTCACTCAACCGCGGAACATGCCGTGGGTGCGCTTCATGCGCGAGGTCCTCATCCCGAAGACGGCCGAGGACCGCGACACGTATCACAAGTTCGACAAGGTGTACGGCCACCGCTGGCTCAAGTCGACGCAGCTCGGCGCGACCGGCTACTGGATCACCAAGGGCTGGGTCAAGAACGAGGCCGCGTTCACGCAGCTCTCGAACGACATGCACGGCGTCCTCAACACGCCCCGCTCGATCCTGAAGACGAAGTTCTCGACGGCGCTCAAGTCGGCGATCAGCCCCTCCAAGCAGGGTGAGTTCGCGCTCGCGCTGTCCTCGCTCGGCATGTATTACTCGACGGCGTCGGGCGGCTCGGTTCGCCTGATCGTCACGAGCAACCGCGACTCGATCGTCTACTACATCACCGATCGTCGCGCGAACAGCCGCACGGGCCTCGTGATCAACGCGACGCCGCTCCACAAGCCGCTCGCCAGCTCCTTCGGCAAGTGGCAGAACGACGCCGGCGAGATGACCCAGGCGGATGACGAGCCCTACATGCGCGGCGTCCTCGAGATGATGACGAAGTCGACGACGGCCTCCATGAACAACGTCTCGGGCACGGGCCGCTCGGCGTTCACCGACTACTTCGGGATCATGGCGATCGAAGATCAGCGCGGCGTCATGTTCAACAACGACAGCCTCGACTGGGGCCGCAACATGACCCAGGCTTCGTTCGACATCGCGATCATCCGCGCCCTCAGCCACGGCGAGCAGCGCCAGAAGCCGAAGTACAACAAGACGACGAAGAAGATCGAGCTCACCTCGGCCAAGGAATGGGCCATGCAGGTGATCGACGGCGACGAGCTCAAGCCGGGCACGCCCTCCTACATCGACGTGCAGAACGGCGCCGACAACGCCCTCGAGGGCGGCCACAAGGGCGGCAACGACTGCCAGGTCTACTCGATGAGCCCCATGGAGACGCTCACGACGCAGTGGCTCCGCAAGGAGCACGCGGCCGAGCTCAACCGGCTGACCGCGGCGTGCGCTGCCTTCGGCGTCTCGAAGGACACGGGCAACATCTTCGAGGACATGACGATCATGTTCTACGACAACGCCCGGTTCTCGAAGGTGACGACGGCGCAGGCGAGCGAGATCACCGAGGCGGCCATGAAGATGTTCGCCGTGATCAAGAGCGACTCGCGCAAGCTCGAGGCGTTCATCCTCGCGAACGGGATCACCAAGAGCACGGAGTGGGCGGCTCGCGCCTCCGGCTTCTGATCCTCGGGTCGTAAGAAGAAAAGACACTCACGGCCGCCAGGGTGACCTGGCGGCCGCCGTGCTTCCGGAGAGGTCTACGCCCCGACGAGCACGACCCGCGAGAGGTTGAAGTAGAAGAGGAGCGTCGCGAGGTCGGCCGTCGCGAGGACGATCGGGCCGGCGGCGATCTTCGGGTCGCCCTTGAGGGCGCGGACGAGCGTCGGGAGGAGCACGCCGAGGACGCACGCCGTGACGACCGAGAGCGCGATGCTCGAGCCGACGACGAGCGCCACCGTGGCCGACCGCTTCCAGACCCACGCCACGCCCGCGACGACCGACCCGCACCCGGCCGCGAGGAGGAGCGCCGTCGCGAGCTCGCGGAGGAGCGTCCGGAAGACGCTCCGCGCGTTCACCTCCTCGTCGTGGAGGGCGTGGAGCGTGATCGTCATGGACTGCATGGAGACGCTCTCGGCGAGCGCGAGCACGACGGGCACGAAGAGCGCGAGGACGATCACGGAGCCGAGGAGCTCCTCGAAGTGACCCGTGAGGACCGCGCACGCGGTCCCGCCGGCGATGTTGCAGAGGAGCCACGGGAAGCGGCTCCTGAAGCCCGCGAGCGGCCCGGGCCGCTTCTTCCCCTGGGCGATCCGCACGCCGATCACCTGGAAGACGTCGTCCACCGAGCGGCGCTCGGCCATGTCGAAGACCTCGTCCGTGAAGAGGTCCACGTTCACGACGCCGATCGGGCGCTTCTCGTGGTCCACGACGGGCAGCGCGAGGAGCTTGTGGAGGATGAACATCTCGCACGCGTCCGCCACGGTCGCCGAGTCGGGGAGCGCGAGGACCTTCGAGACCATGATCGACGCGATCGTGGTGTCGGGAGGGCTCATGAGGAGCCGGCGCGTCGGGAGGACGCCGACGAGGCGGCCCTGAGCGTCGGTGACGTAGAAGTAGACGATCTTCTCGGCGAGCTTGCCCCGACGGAGAGCCGCGAGGGCCTCGCCGGTGGTCTCGTCGGAGCGGACCGTGGTGAAGTCGCGCGAGAGGTGGGCGCGGATGGGGTCGCCGAGGTCGTCGGGACCGAGAGTGCTGGACATGGTTGTCTCCGCTGTGCGTGAGGGCGCTCTTCGCGTGGAGGAGCGAGAACGAGAACGAGAACGAGAACGAGAACGAGAACGAGAACGAGAACGAGAAC
>CAZYLP010000507.1:0-6478 GCA_964648345.1 uncultured Planctomycetota bacterium | reverse complement strand
CCGGCGGTCCCGGGCGCGGGGACGACCTCGACCCGCCACGGAGTGAGCGCCGCGTCACCGACGCCCGCGCCGGCCGCGAGCGCCATCACGGCCGCGGGGAGCCACCGCCGCCCGCGCGGCGCGCGCTCGGCGCGGACGAGGCCGTCGGCGCCGCACGCCGCGCACGCGCCGTGCTCGGTCCAGCAGTCGCCGTGGTGAGGCGCGAGGCAGCTCGCGCAGTAGACGGCCTCGGCGCGGGCGAGGCGGCCCTTGCAGAACGCGCAGCCCACTACGACCTCGGGCGCGATCGAGACGACCGGCTTCGCGAGGCGCGCGCGGACGCGCTCCCACGTCGCCGGAGACGGCTCGGGGAGGACGAGGTCCTTCGGAAACGCGCCGAGAGTCTCGAGCGTGCGCCCGAGCTCGGCCTTGAACGCGCGGCACGGCGTGCAGCCGTCGAGGTGCGCGAGCGCGTCCGCGCGCGCGCCGTCGTCGAGGAGGCCGGCCTCGAGGCCGGCGAGCTGGTCCGCGTCGAGACAGTTCACGGACGAGTCTCCTTCTTCTCTGCGGGGGAGTCGCTGGACGACGGCTTGCCGAGCCGCTCGCGCACGATCCGCGCGAGGTGAGCGAGGGCGCTCTTCTGGAGCGTCGCGATCGTACGGCGCGAGCAGCGGAGCTCGGCCGCCGCCTCCGGCTGCGTGAAGCCGCGCCGGTAGCGGAGGAGGAGCACCTGCCGCTCCTTGTCGGGGAGGTCCACCAGGGCGTCGAGCACGCTCTCCTCCTGCTCGCGGCGCACGAGCGCCGAGAGGGCGTCCTCCGCGCCTCCCGCCGTCACGGCGGCGCCGCCCGGACCCGGCGCGCTCGCGGCGCGCTGCGAGTCGCGGACGACGTTCCGCGCGATCTCCTTGAGCCAGGGGCCGAACGGCCGCTCGACGTCGAACTGGCCGAGCGCGGCGAACGCGCGCACGAACGTCTCCTCGAGCGCGTCCTCCGCCTTCGCGTGGTCGCTCGCGACCAGGTGGCGGAGGAGGCCGAGGATGGGGCGCGACCACGCGGCGTAGAGCTCGCGGAAGGCTTCCTGGTCTCCTCCGCGCGCGCGGAGGACGAGGCCACGGTCGCTCTGGCTCACTCGACCCTCTCTACGAGCGCGGACCGGGGTACGTGAAACGTTCGGCCCTCAGGCACCGAAGAACGCCGCGTGAAGTGCCCGCACGGCCGGGACCACCGCGTCGTTCGAGACGACGAAGCCGATGTTGATCTTGCTCGCGCCCTGCGAGATGAGGTCCACGTTCACGTCGGCCGTCGCGAGCGCCGAGAAGACCTTCCCCGCGACGCCCTTCGCCTTCGAGAGGCCGTGGCCGACGACGCAGACGATCGCCTTGTCGCCGCGCGAGACCGTCACGTCCGCGAAGCGCTCGAGGTCGCGCGCGACCTGGTCGAGGCGCTTGTCGTCGTTGACCGTGAGCGAGACCGACACCTCGCTCGTCGCGATCATGTCGATCTCGACCTCGTGCTCCTTGAACACGCGCGACATGCGCGCGAGGAAGCCGGGCGCGCCGAGCATCTTCGTCGAGCTGACGTTCACGAGGCTCACGTTCTTCTTGTGCGCGATCGCCTTCACGACCTCGCGCGAGACGGGCGTCTCGCGGCCGATGAGCGTCCCCGCGTTGTCGGGCTCGAGCATGTTGAGGACGCGGATCGGGATCCCGTGCCGGACGGCGGGCGCCATCGTCGAGGGGTGGATGACCTTCGCGCCGAACGCGGCGAGCTCGCCCGCCTCGTCGTAGCTCATGTTCGAGATGAGGCGCGCCGTGGGGACGATCCGCGGGTCCGCGGTCATGACGCCCTCCACGTCCTTCCAGATCTGGACCTCCTTCGCCTTGATCGCGGCGCCGAAGATCGCCGCCGAGTAGTCGCTCCCGTTCCTTCCGAGCGTCGTGATCCGGCCGCGGAGGTCCTTGCCGATGAAGCCCGTCACGATCGGCACCGGCGCGTCGGCCGCGTCGAACGTGCCGAGCGTGCGCGCGATGCTCTCGTCGGCCTGGGGGAGCGGCTGCGCGCGCCCGAAGCGGTGGTCCGTCGAGAGGCCCGCGTTCCACGCCATGAGCGCGCGCGCCGGCGTGCCCGTCCGCGAGAGGTAGGCGGCCACGGCCTTCGCGGCCATGCGCTCGCCGAAGCTCGCGACGCGGTCCTTCGCGCGGGGCGAGAGCTCGCCGAGGAGACGCACGCCCTTCACGAGGTCGTCGAGCTCGTCGAGCTCCGCGTCCACGTGCTTCGGGTCGAGCCCGAGCCCCGTCGCGATCTCCACGTGACGCTTCCTGAGCGCGCCCGCGTCCACGGGCTTCCCCGCCTGCGCGTCGTTCGCGAGCGCGAGGAGCTGATCGGTCACGCCCGAGTGCGCGGAGACGATGACGACGGGCCGCTCTCCGCGGTCTCGCGAGCGGCGGATGAGCGCCGCGGCCTTCTCGATGCGGGACGGGTCCCCGACGGACGTGCCGCCGAACTTCATGACGATCACGGGGCTTCTTCTCCGGCCTCTCTTGGAGGGCCGAGATCTTAATCTCAGCGCGGGCCCATGTCTCGCGGCGACCAGAGGATCGGGCTCATCGAGGTGACCGCGGCCGGGTCGCACCGGATCGTGTGCGTCTGGTCCACCATGTAGAAGTGCCGCGGGATCTCGCGGTGCATGGGCGGGGGCGCGCCCGGGAGCGGCGGCTCGGGCTTGGGCGGCGGGCCGCTGGGCTCGGCCGTGATCTCGAAACCGTCCGCGTCGATGCGCTTCGCCTTGTAGAGGAAACCCTGCACCGGGCCCTCGAGGACGCGGCCCGAGATGACGCCTTCCTTGATGAGCTCCTCGAAGGTGGCGTACCGCTTGTGCTTCATGAAGAAGAGCGTCTCTTGCCGCGCGAAGATGTCGCGGAGCGCGACGACGGGGTCCTCGTACATCCGGTCGGACTTCCGCCGCGTCGCGTTGAGCAGCATGAAGATCGCGACGACCCCGAAGACGGTGATCATCGCGAGCGTCACGAGGGAGTAGGTCTGGCGTCGCGACGCCAGTCGCTCGAGCGACCTCACCTCGTCACTCGACCCCCGCCACTCATTCGACCTGGCGCCGTCATTTGACTTCGGTGGGCACGAGCGTGCCGGAGGGCTGCTCCTTCGGCGGCTCGGGCTTCGGCGTCGGGGCCGGGATGTCGATGTTGCTCCCCGGCACGAGCTTCATGACGCTCGGGTCGGGCGCCGCATCCTTCCGGTCCACCGTCCTCACGGTGTAGCGCGGGAGGATCCCCGAGCCGCGCTCGTAGATGACGCCGTCCTGCTCGATGACGACCTCGGAGCCGCCCGACTTCCGGTCCTCCGCGGCCGCCTCCTCGATCACGCGCTCGCGGTCCGCGTGCACGTCCCGCGGTCCGCTGCCCGGCTTGCCGCGCGCGGTGGGCGCCGGCGCGGGCGGCGCCGCCGTCGGCTCCGACGTGCGGCCTCTCCGGTCCTCGGGGTCGTGAGAGGACGTGGCGGCGGTGCGGGCGGTCGTCACCTGCGCGGCGTCGCAGCAGTGCTCGTTCAGGTGCTCGTGCTTCTCGTCCGAGGAGCACGCGGCGATGCCCGAGAGCGCGGAGATCAGGATGAGAGAGAGGAGACGGCCCTTCATGCGCAACAATTTATCACCGGGCGTGGATGAGCGCTCAGCGCTTCTTCGCCTGGCTCACGGTGGCCGTCACGGTCCCGCCTTCCTTGCCCTCCGCCTCCTCGACCCTCGGCCTCGAGATCCGGATCCTCTCCGCGGCCTCGGGCGGCAGCCCCTTCGCGATCGCCTGCTTCACGAGCTCGAGCCGAGCCTTCGCGAGCTCGACGCACGCGGCGCGGGTGCGGCGATCGGCCTGGCGCTCGGCGCCGTCGCGCTCGAGCTCGTCGACGTGGCCGCGCGCCCTCTCGACGGTCGCGAGCTCGGCCTCGAGGCTGCGAGCGGTCGCGCGCGACCGTTCGGCGTCGCCGTCGTGGCCGGCGAGGAGCGCGGCCCGCGCGTCCGCGAGCGCCGCGAGGCGCTCGCGGTCGAGGTCCGCGCGGCGCGAGGCGAGGCGCGCGAGGATGTCGCGGCGGTCGCGCGGCGAGGGGTTCGCCGCGACGCGCTCGCGGGCGAAGTCGCCGCCGCCGACCGCGTGGCGGAGCGTGACGACGAGCTTCTCGTCGTCGTCGAGCGTCTCGATGAGCTTGGCGAGGCGCGCGAGCTCGGCGCTGGACGCGGTCGGGTCGCCGGGCGTGAAGCGGAGCACGACGGGCTCGAGCTCGACCTTCTTCGAGCCGAACACGTCGAGCACGTCGGAGCCGGGGATGAAGCCGACGACTCCCTTGCCGATGTCGCCCACGGTCCCGAGCGCGCGGAACGGAGAGTTGAAGACGGCGTTGCCCGTGAGCTCGACGAGGACCGTCGTGAGCGCGAGCCAGAGAGGTCCGGCCGTGCGGGCGACTCTCTCGACCGCCGGCGTCTCCGGGGGGAGGGCGGGGAGCCTGACCGAGAGCGGGATCTCGATCGAGCCCTCCTCGTCGCGGAGGACGAACGTCACGACGTTGAGCGGCGCGGGGAGCTTCAGGAACTTGCGGATGAACCCGTCCTGCCCCTCGGAGATGTCGAGGTCGGTGATGACGAGGAGCGTCTTCACGTCGAGGTCGCCCTGCGCGCTCCACCGGAGCCGCGCGTCGAGGTCCACGACCCCGTCCTGGAGCGACACGCCCGCGTCGCGGGCGGGGCCCTTGAAGTTCGAGAGCTCGAGACCCTCGACGCTCGCATCGATGAAGCCCGCGAGGTTCGGCACGAGCGACAGCTCGCCGCGGACGGCGATCTCCTGGAACGCGCGCCGCTCCTCGTACTGGATCGGCTTCTCCTCGTCGCCGGTGACCAGGCTCGCGACGTTGCCCAGGACGGAGAGGAGCGCGCCCGTGCCCGGGATCGCGTCCTTGGGGAGGTGCTTCGGGAGGCTCGTCTTCCCCGCCTTCACGACGGCGTCGAAGCGGAAGGAGCGCCGCTCCTCGAGCGCCTTCGTCGTGAACTGGGACACGTTCACGTCGAGACCGGCGAGCGGCACGACCATGCCCACGTCGGTCGAGATGTCCGCGAACGTGAAGTCGATGTCGGTGAGCGAGAGCCGGTCCACCCGGATCTCGGGCTTCGGCGCGGCCGCGGCGACGGTCGCGCTCGTCGGTGGAGCAGCCTCGGGCTTCGAGGGCGCCGGAGTCGCGGAGGGGACCGCCGCCGTGTCCGCCCTCGGCGTCCTGATCAGGATGTCGAGGACGCGGAGGCCGTCCTTCTCCTTGCGCACGAAGCCCGCGGGCTTCGCGATCTCGAGGGCGCGGACGTGGACGTTGCCCCTCGAGTCGATGCGCGCTACGTCGGCGTGGAGCTCATCGAGGCCCACGAGGACTCGGCCGTCGGCCCCGTCCTTCACCTCGACGCCCTTCACGAGGAGGTCGAGGCCGAACGCGTTCGAGAGCGCGCCGAAGTCGAGCGCGTCGCGCCGGCCGGTGCGGAGCTCGAGCGTCGCCTTCGCGCGGACGCGGCCGTCCCGGAGGTCCGAGCCGTCGAGCTTCTCCTCGAGCGCCGGCACGGCGCTCGTGAGGCCCGCGCCGCGCAGCCCGTCGATCGCGAGCGCGATCGCGAAGTCCGGCTCCTGGGCGAAGGGCGCGAGCCGGGTCTCGACGACGATCGAGCTCGCGCTCGGTGCGACCGCGGTCGCGAGCCTGAGCTCGATCGCCGGCTGCGAGGCCGGGTCGGGCCCGAAGACCCGGATCGGCTTCGGATTCGTGACGTGAAGGTCCGAGACCACGATCGGCTCGCTCCCCGCCTGGGACCGGTCGTGGAAGCTCAGCTCCCGGATATTGAGATGGAGCTTGTCGAGTCCAATGAGCGGCGGCTTCGCCCGCTTGCTCGCCTTGGTGGCCGGGCCGGGTCGAACCCGGTTCCGCTCGTTCTCGTTCTCGTTCTCGTTCTCGGTCTTCGCCTCCCCGGGCGGGATCACCAATCCGAGGAGTCTCATCTCCCCGTCGGCGGTCTTCTCGATCCTCGTCGCCAGCCCCTCGAGCGCGACCTCCTCGAACGCGAGCCCCTTCGCGCCGAGCGACGGGGCCTTCAATCGGATCGCATCGACCTCGAACAGCTTCCTGGCTCCATCGCGCCAGAGGATCTTCTCGAGCGCCACGGCGAGGCCGACGCTCCCCTCGAGGAGGTCGAGGCGCGCATCGAGGTCCGCGTGGAGCGCTCCCTCGCGGAGCTCGGAGCGGATCGGCGCCAGGTAGCCCGCGACGGAGTCCGCGCGCAGGTCCGTCACGTCGAGCGCGAGCTTGGCCCCGATCTCCTTCGGCCGCACGAAGAACGTCCCGGCGAGCGCTCCGCGCTCGAAGGTGCCCGGCGCCCTGAACGTGAGCGCGAGCGTCGCGGGCGCGGCGTCCGCCCTGCCGAGGACGAACCTCTCGACGCTCAGGCTCGTGACCGTCGCGACGTGGACCG
>CAZYLP010000506.1:0-6479 GCA_964648345.1 uncultured Planctomycetota bacterium | reverse complement strand
TCGCGCTCGACCGCGCGATCGGCCGGCAGGTGGAGGAGCTCGTCGGCGTCATGGAGCTCGCCCGCCAGGGCGACCTCAACGTCGAGGTCCCGGTCACTCACCTCGACGAGTTCGGCTGGCTCGGCGAGAACTTCAACCGCATGCTCCGGAAGCTGCGCGAGAAGGACGAGAGCCTCGCGCGCTGGAACGCCGAGCTCGAGCAGAAGGTCGCGGCGGCGACGGAAGAGCTCGCCAAGAAGAACGAGGAGCTCGCCCGCGCGAACCACCGCCTGTTCGAGGCGCAGCGCGCGCTCGGCAACTCGGAGCGGCTCGCGTCGCTCGGCCAGCTCGCCTCGCAGATCGCGCACGAGATCGGGACGCCGCTCAACTCGATCTACGGCCACATCCAGCTCCTCGCCGCGGACGAGATCCCGGACGGCGCGAGGAAGCGCGTCGCGATCGTCGAGTCGCAGGTCGAGCGGCTCACGAAGATCATCGAGAACGTCCTCCGCACGCTCCGCCTCCCCGAGGCCCAGCTCGCGGAGTGCGAGGTGAACCCGATCCTCGCGGGCGTCGCCGCCTTCATGCAGCCGGTCGCCGAGAGCCGGAAGATCCGGCTCGAGCTCGACCTCGCCGCGTCGCTCCCGCTCATCTACGTGGACCCGCGGCAGCTCGAGCAGGTGCTCCTCAACCTCATCACGAACTCGATCGACGCCATGCCCGAGGGCGGCAAGCTGCGCCTCGAGTCGGCCTCGATCGAGCAGGCGGAGACGAGCTCGGTCTCGGCGTCCGCTTCGAGCGAGGGGAAGCCGCTCAAGGAGCGCGCCGACCAGGGCGACCGGAGGGAGCACCGCGGTGACAACGAGCTGGTCCTCCTCCGCGTGAGGGACACGGGCGTCGGGATCGCGCCCGAGGACCTCGACCGGATCTTCGAGCCGTTCTTCACGACCAAGGCGAAGGGCTCGGGCACCGGCCTCGGGCTCCCGATCTGCCAGCAGATCCTGAGGACGTTCCGAGGGAGCGTGTCGGTCGAGAGTGAAGGGACCGGCAAGGGGTCGTGCTTCACGGTGAAGCTGCCGGCCTTGAAGAGGCCCGTGACCGTGACCGTGAGTGCGCCCGTGGTGGGAGTGACCGAGAACGAGAACGAGAACGAGAACGAGTTGCGGAGCAGCTCGTCCGCGCGACTCGAGTCGAGCGACACACGGACCCTCGATTCCTCCGCCGCCCTCACGACCGACTCGGCGCGCCTCACGAAGGGAGGCGGCGCCTAACCCATGGCCCGCACTCCGCGCGTGCTCGTCGTCGACGACGACCGGGTGACCCGAGCCCTCCTCGAGGAGATCCTCGCCAAGGAGGGCTACCAGACCGACTCCGCCGACTCGGGCGAGGCCGCCGTCGAGAAGGTGAAGCAATCGAGGGACTTTGACCTGGTCATCTCCGACATCCGCATGGGCGGCAAGTCGGGGCTCGACCTGCTGAGGGAGATCCGCGCGCTCGGCGCCGAGATCGAGGTGATCCTCATCACCGGCTTCGGCTCCATGGAGACGGCCGTCGAGGCCGTCCGCGAGGGCGCGTTCGACTACGTCTCGAAGCCCTTCAAGATCGACGAGATCAAGCTCGCCGCGAAGCGCGCGATCACGCAGCGGCAGATCCTCCACTCGGGGAAGCTGGAAGAGCTCTCGGCGGTCTCGGCCGGGCCGGGCCGCATCGTCGGGCGCAGCCGGCCCATGATCGAGGTCTTCAAGCTCGTCGCGAAGGTCGCCGCGAACCGCTCGAACGTCCTCGTGATCGGCGAGTCGGGGACGGGCAAGGAGCTCGTCGCGCGCGCGATCCACTCGGAGAGCGGCCGCCGCGACAAGCCGTTCGTCGCCGTCAACTGCGCGGCGATCCCCGAGGCGCTCCTCGAGAGCGAGCTCTTCGGCCACGTCCGCGGCGCCTTCACGACGGCGGTCGCCGACAAGCCCGGCCTGTTCGAGGAGGCGAACCACGGGACGCTGTTCCTCGACGAGGTCGGCGACCTCGCGATCCCGCTCCAGGCGAAGCTCCTCCGCGCCATCGAGTCGGGCGAGACGAAGCGCGTCGGCTCGAACACGACGACGCGCGTGGACGTGAGGATCCTCGCCGCGACGAACAAGTCCCTCCCCGAGATGGTCAAGGAGGGGACCTTCCGCGAGGACCTCTACTTCCGGCTCAACGTCGTCACGATCGAGACGCCGGCCCTCCGCGACAGGAAGGACGACATCCCGCTCCTCGCCGAGCACTTCCTCGCGATCCAGGGCCAGGCGAACGGGAAGCGGATCCTCGGCATCGCCCCCGAGACGCTCGAGCTCCTCATGGACTACCCCTGGCCGGGGAACGTCCGCGAGCTCGCCCACGTCATCGAGCGCGCGATCGCGCTCTCGGGGAAGCCGCTCCTCCTCCCGGACGACCTCCCGCCCTACGTCAGGAAAGAACACGGCAAGCGCCTCCGCTCGCTCGAGGAGGTCGAACGTGATTACATACTCGAGGTGCTGAAGGAGACGCGCGGCCAGCGTCAGCAGGCCGCCGAGATCCTCCACATCGACCGGAAGACACTCCAGCGGAAGATGCAGGCCTACAAGATCAGCTTCGAGAACGACGAGCCCACGGGATGAGACGAGCGGCAGCGAGGCGCGGTGACGAATGAGCTCCCGCGAGCAGGATCGCGGCGTGATCGCGGCCGCCCTCTCCGAGGCGCGGCGCCAGCGCTCCGCCGGCAAGCTCAAGGCCGCGATCGAGGCGCTCGACCGCGCCGTCCCGCTCTGCCCGCCCGAGGACCCGAACGCCGCGCGGGCCGTCTCCGAGGAGGGAGCGAAGCTCGCCCTCGCTCTCGGCGAGAAGGGCTCGATCCTCGCCGCGCTCTCCGAGGTCGCGCGCGCGCTCGGGCTCAACCCCGAGAACCAGCTCGCGCGCGACACGCTCGACAAGTGCGTCATCGCCTACGACCGCTGGGCGCCGCCCATGGGCGCGGTCGCGCCGGGGGACCAGCTCGTCGTCGGCGCGACCGGCGCCTTCTGGGTCAACCGCAACCAGCGCGGGCGGGTCGTCGTCCTCCAGGGCGGCATCAACGGCGAGACGGTCCCCGCGGCGCGGAAGGCGCTCGAGGTCGCGGCGCAGGGCTCGTCGTGGATGCTCCTCAACATGAAGAAGCTCGTCTACGTCGGCTCGACGGGCCTCGCCGCGACGGTCAAGGTCGCGGAGAGCCTCGAGAAGGGCGGCGGCGGGCTCGTCCTCTACCAGGTCGCGTCGAACCTCGCGATCGTGATCAACACGCTCGGTCTCGGGCGTTACCTGCGCGTCGTGCCGGACCTCCAGACCGCGCTCGCCATCACGCGCGGCTCGAAGGTCCCGGCCGAGACGGAAGAGTAGCTCAGGCCTTCCGAGTCCCCGAGTCGAGGGGCGCTCACGCCTTCTTCGCGCCGAAGCCCGCCGCGAGGCGGCCCAGCACCGTGCCGCCGCCCTGGTCGGCGCGCTCGAGGGCCGCGAACTCGGCCTCGAGGACGCGCTTCAAGGCGCGGCCGAAGGTGAGCGCGAAGACGAACGGGAGCGCCACTAGGTACGGGAGGACGAGCATGAAGAAGGGGAGCCCGAAGATCGGGATCAGCGAGTAGCCGATCGCGTCATTGAGTCGATACATGGGCACCGACATCATGATCGGGACCGCGACGATGTAAGAGAGGATCACGCCCGCGCCGACGAACCAGAGCTGGCGGCCCGTCCCTTCGTTCGTCCAGACGTAGATGCCGCGCGACGCCGCGACGGCGCGGCGGTACACCGACGCGGCGCTCTCCATCTCGTTCTTGCGGAGCGCCTTCACCGCGCGCGGCGGGAAGAGCGCGGCGGCGACGATGAGCTTGGTGAGGCGGATGATCCAGCCCGCCGCCGAGACCTCGCGGCACTTCCGCGAGGAGCAGCCGTAGACGGCGCAGCCGCCGTAGGCCTGCGAGCACTCGTCCCAGCACTCGCGGTGGTAGAGGGCGCCGCACTTGTCGCGGCCGCAGATCACCGTGCCCTCGCGGTCCACGCCGTCCCGGCAGTAGGGGCAGACGAGCGCCTGGCCGAGGCGGCCCTCGGCGCCGCCGCCGCTCAGCCACTGGAAGGCGAGCGAGCCCAGGAAGGCGAGGACGCTCGGGAGGAGCGTGACGGAGAGCGTCGTGAGGGCGAGGAGCGCAGCCCAGCGCTCGCCCTTGCCGAGCTCGCCGAGAGAGTGCGCGAAGAAAGGCACGAAGCTTCGCACGAGGGAGGCCCAGATGAGGCCGGAGAGACCGTAGAGCGCGAGCTTCTCGCGGCCGGGTTTGCCGAGGTCGTGCCACGGGAGCACGGAGCGCGCGTCGTCGAGCGCGCGCTCGACGCCACCGCGAGGGCGAACGCGGGCGACGGCGTCGGGGCCGGAGGTCGAGGTCGTCTCGCGGCGAGGAGCGATCCGGATGAGCTCGGGCATGGTCAGGAGGCTAGCCGCGCCTTCGCGATTCGTAAGGGATCGCCTCCCCTTGCTGTAGAATCCGCCTCCACATGGGCGAGACCGTCGATCTCATCGTCGAGAACATCTCCCAGCTCGTGACCCTCGCGGGTCCGGCCGGGCCGCGGCGCGGCAAGGCGCTCCGCGAGGTCCAGGTCATCGAGGACGGCGCCGTCGCCGTCGCGGCCGGCCGCGTCGCCGCGTGCGGGCCGCGCGCCGAGATCAAGAAGACCTACAAGGCGCGGAAGACCCTCGACGCGGAGAGGCGCGTCGCGACGCCCGGGCTCGTGGACCCGCACACGCACCTCCCGTGGGTCGGCTCGCGCGCGGACGAGTTCGCGAAGCAGCTCGAGGGCGTCACCTACGCCGAGATCGCCAAGGCGGGCGGCGGGATCCGGAAGACGACGCGCGCCGTGAGGGCGGCGAGCACGGCCGAGATCATCGCGGCCACGCGCCCGCGGCTCGACCGCATGCTCGCGTGCGGCACGACGACCGTCGAGGCGAAGTCGGGCTACGGCCTCGAGCTCGACGCGGAGAAGCGCCAGCTCGAGGCGCTCCGGACGCTCGCGCGCGAGCATCCCATGGACATCGTCGCGACGAACATGGCCGCGCACGAGTTCCCGGACGAGCTGAGAGAGAACCGCGGCGAGTGGGTGCGAAGGATCGTCGAGGAGATCCTCCCCCAGTTGAAGGGCCTCGCCGAGTTCTGCGACGTCTTCTGCGAGGACCACGTCTTCTCGATCGCGGAGACGAAGAAGATCCTCGAGGCCGCGAAGAAGCTCGGCTACAAGCTCAAGATCCACGCCGACGAGCTCGAGGGGACGGGCGGCGCCGAGCTCGCCGCCCAGAGCGGCTGCACGTCGGCCGACCACCTCGGGAAGACGAGCGCGAGCGGCGTCGCGGCCCTCGCCAGGTCGGACACCGTCGCCGTGCTCCTCCCGGGGACGACGTGGTACCTCCACCTCCCGGCGCGCGCGCCGGCGCGGCAGCTCATCGACGCGGGCGCCGCGGTCGCGCTCGCGACCGACTGCAACCCGGGCTCGTGCCTCACCGAGTCGCTGGCGAACATCCTCACCGTCGCCTGCGTCGAGCTCCGCATGACCCCCGCGGAGGCGCTCGTCGCGGCGACGGTGAACGCCGCGCACGCGATCGACCGTGGCCGCGATCGCGGCTCCCTCGAGTTCGGGAAGTGGGCCGACATCGTCCTCTGGGACGCGCCCTCGTGGGCGTACATCCCGAGCCACTTCGGCGTGTCCCTCGTCGACCGCGTACTGAAGCGCGGGCGCCTCGTCTGGGAGCGGGGGCGTCACGTCTGGAAGGACGAGGCGCCGCGGACGACGCTGACGGACGACACGCGGCTCACGGACGACACGCGGGTCACGGACGCGGGCTGAGCGTCCGTTGAGTGGTCCGCTCTCGGTCCGGCTCGCCGTCCCCGACGACGGCGAGGCGATCGGGCGGATCCACGTCGAGACGTGGCGCACGGCTTACCGCGGCGTGGTCTCCGACGCGCACCTGGACGGTCTCGATCCGGTCGAGCGTGGGAGGATCTGGCGCGCGCGTCTCGATGGGAGCGCGCCGTCGATCGCTCTCTTCACGCTCGTCGCCGTCGAGGAGAGCGGTCGCGTCATCGGCTTCGCGTCGGGTGGCCGCGAGCGGTCGCGTGACCCCGACCACGGGGGCGAGATCTATGCGCTCTACGTGCTCCGTGACGAGCAGCGTCGCGGAGCGGGGCGCCTCCTCGTTTCCGAGTCGTCGCGCCGGCTTCTGGCCGAAGGCATCGACTCGATGCTCCTCTGGGTCCTCGCGCGCGGACCGGCCGTCGGGTTCTACGAGCGGCTCGGTGGAGTGCGGCTGCGAACGAAGCTCGCTCCGGTCGGCGGCGAGGAGCACGAGGAGATCGCGTTCGGGTGGCGCGACCTCTCCCGCCTTGGATCCTGACGTGGAGGAGCGTTCCTCTCGTCCTTCTTCGCAGAGGCGCAGAGACGCAGAGACGCAGAGGGGTGGTGACCGCCTCTCTGCG
>CAZYLP010000505.1:0-6482 GCA_964648345.1 uncultured Planctomycetota bacterium | reverse complement strand
GCGGCGAGCAGGGCCGGTGGCAGGTCGCAGAGCTCGATCCGGGGCGTCCGCGAGAGAGTGACGGCGCGCTCGATGCAGTTCTCGAGCTCGCGCACGTTCCCCGGCCACCCGTAGCCGAGCAAGCGCTCGGCTGCCTCGGGTGAGAGGGTGGGCGGGTCCTTCTTCATGCGCGCTGCGTGCCGCGCCAGGAAGTGCCGGGCGAGCAGGAGGACGTCGCCCCCTCGCGCGCGGAGCGGCGGGAGCGCGATCTCGACGACCGCGAGCCGGGAGTAGAGGTCCTGCCGGAATCGACCGGAGGTCACGGCGTCCTCCAGGCGCCGGTTCGTGGCCGCGATGATCCGGGCCGCGAAGGGCTCCTCCCTCGTCCCTCCGAGCCGGCGCACGGACCGCTCCTGGAGGGCGCGGAGGAGCTTGGGCTGAACGGCGAGGGGGATCTCGGAGACCTCGTCGAGGAAGATCGTGCCCTGCCCCGCCGCGGCGAGCAGGCCGCTCCGGGAGGTGAGCGCACCCGTGAACGCGCCCCGCTCGTTGCCGAACAGCTCGGCCTCCATGAGCGTCTCGGGGATCGCGGCGCAGTTCACCGCGACGAACGGATCCGGCGTGTGGCCGCCCACGCGGTGGACGGCGCGTGCGACGAGCTCCTTGCCGGTCCCGCTCTCTCCCGACACGAGCAGGGTCGTCCTCGTCGGCGCGACGCGCTGGACGAGCTCGATGACCGAGCGCATGGCGGCGCAGCCAGTGAGGATCTCGTCGATCCCCGCGGCGGGCTCGGCGAGAGAGGACGGGCTCCGGACCTCGAGACCCGTCGCGCGCTCTCTCGTCGCCCGGCGGAGCGCGTGGGACAATGCCTCCCTGTCCACGGGCTTGACGTAGAAGTCGTAGGCGCCGGCCCGGATCGCCTGGATCGCGTCCTCCAGGGCGGCGGATGCGGCGATGAGGATGACCGGCAGGTCCGGTCTCGTGAGCGAGAGCCTCCGGGCGAGCTCGATGCCGTTCAGGTCGGGCAGCTCGTTGTCCGTGACGACGGCGTCGAACCGTCCGAGCTCCGCCACGTCGAGACCGTCCTCGGCCGAGCGGGCCAGCTCCACATCGAAGTCCGCTGCGAGCCCGTCGCGCAGCATGTCGAGGAACGCCTCGTCGTCGTCGACCAGGAGGACGCGGGGTTTCACCTTTGAGTTCCCTCCGGCCCCCGTTTCCGCAAGAAGCGCGCCGCGCGCGCGCCCTCGACGCCGCCTCGATGCCCGGGGCGAAGGCGTGGCGCATCGTCGCTGCGGGACAGAACGCCACGAGGCGATCGCGCTCGCCGGGCGATCCTTCCCCCCGCAACGTGAGCGGCTTCGACGGCAGACGTCTCCTGGCTGGCCGGTTGCTAGCGACCCGGCGGGGTCCACATGCTGAGCAAGGCCTTCCACGACGTCCTCATCCTCGAGCACGCGCGAAAGCTCCGTTCCTCCATCGTGGTCTCGCCGCGGCCAGCTCTCGCGCGGCGACTCCTCCGCGCGGAGTCCTGCAGCGCCGTCCTCTCCTCCGCGCGCGGTCGAAGCACACCGAGATTCCCGGACGAGCTCCGCCGGATCCTCTTGCCCGTCTCGGAGTCGGTCGATGCGTCGACTCTGGCGTTCGTCGCCGACCTCGCGGGCTATCACGAGGCCGAGGTTCTCCTGGTCCATGCCCTCCTGAGCGCCATGGGCGAGGAGACCCCTCGGTTCACCGCGGAGCCGGTCACCCGGGCCGAAGCGGATTGTCTCCTGAGGGACGCGCGCCGTCGTCTGACGGGCGTGCGCGTCCGAACGCTCGTCGAGACCGGTCCGCCCGCGAAGGTCATCCTCCGGGCCGCGTCCGCCTCCGGAGTCGATCTCGTCGTCATGGCGTGGCGCGCTCGTCATTGGCTCTACCGCTGGATCTTCGGCTCCGTCACGGAGACGGTCCTCGGGTCCTCCCCCGTCCCGGTGCTCGTCCATCGCCTCGGCGCGGGTCCCTCGAACGGGGGTCCGGGGTGACCGCGCTCCTCCACTCTCCGACCTCCGTCTACTCGCGCCGCCACGTCCCGAGCTGGCTGCTCCTCGCCTTCGGGGCCGGCGCCGTCAACGCCGGAGCCTTGCTGGGCTGCCAACGTTTCGTCAGCCACGTGACGGGGACGGCGACGCGGCTCGGCGTCGACGCGGGCCAGTGGTGGCTCGTGGCCGAGTACGGGATCGTGCTCGTCTGCTTCATCGCGGGAGCCGCGACGTCCGTGCTGCTCCTCCAGAGGCGGCTCGCGCAGCAGAAGCGCCCGTTGTTCGCTCTCCCGCTCGTCCTCGTCGCTTCGATCCTGGTCGTCGTCGCCGTCGCGGGGAGCGCGGGCGGCTTCGGGCCCTTCGGGAGCACCGTCGAGTCGCCGAGCGACTTCCTCCTTCTCTCCATCCTGAGCTTCGCGATGGGACTCCAGAACGCGACGGTCGGCAGCGCGACCGGGCTCGCGGTGCGCACGACGCACCTCACCGGGCCGGCGAGCGACCTCGGCGTGCACCTCGGGATGGCTCTCATCTCCGACGGCGAGGCGAGGCGCTCCGCCTTGGAGAACGCGGCGCTCCGCGCCGGGAAGATCGTCTCCTTCATCTTCGGCGGCGCGGCGATGGCGATGCTCGTCCCGGGCCTCGGCTACCTGGCCTTCGCCGTGCCCGCCGCGACGATCCTCATGGCTGCCGCGTTGAGCTTCAGGTCCCCGGCTGAGCCCGACACGGATCGGAGAGACGCGTTCAGACGCCGGTTCGCTTCCGTCCCCGCCGCGGAGGCGGTCGTCGCTCCCGTGGTCGAAGCGGAGCGATGATCGAGGGTCACCTCTTCGCGTTCTGCTGATCTTCGCGGGCGAGCTCGTCGTCGGTGAACCGGTTGGGCGGGTCCCTCCTCGTCGAGGCTCTCGATCAGGCGCGCATTGGCAGCAACTGCGCGCCAGGGCTAGAGTCATGGTGCTCGAAGGCGAGGGGAAACCTTGGAGAGCGAGAGCGACCGCCTGCGCAAGCGGGCCGAGGAAGCACGCAAGGAGACTCACCGGCTCGGGAAGCAGAAGTCCGACCGAGGCGTCCCCGCGGCGCAACCGCCCAGGCCTCCGGAGGCGCCGGGCGGCCCGAGCCCCGACGAGGAGACCGGGAAACCCGCCCACGCCAAGTCGGAGAAGCTGGGGCGGACCCCCACCACCAGGGCGAAGAAGCCGGGCATGGATGGCCCGAGCCCCGACGAGAAGACCGGGGAACCCGCCCGCGCCAAGTCGGAGAAGCTGGGGAGGACCCCCACCACCAGGGCGAAGAAGCCGGGCGTTGATGGCCCGAGCCCCGACGAGGAGACCGGGGAACCCGCCCACGTCAAGTCGGGGAAGCTCGGGAGGACCCCCACCACCAGGACGAAGAAGCCGGGCGTGGGCGGGCCGACGCGCTCGCGGGGTGGAGTCAAGGCGTCGTCTCCCGGGCAGGCGGAGCCGAACCGCGCGCTCCTAGTCGTGGGAGTGGTCGCCGCCGTCGCCGCGATGGGCGGAGCGGTTTTCTTCGCCACGAGCGGCGGGAAGGACAACCCGACGACCGCTCCTCCGACGAGCGAGCCCGTGAAGAAGCCGCCGGTGACGACACCGAACGGTGCCCCGAGCTCGGGAGGCTCTAAGGGCCCCGTCGCCTCGGTCACGCCTCTCGACCGCGCCAAGGTGATCGTCGAAGCCGCCCGCGCGACCGAGGCCGGGAAGCGCGAGAACGAGGCCGTGCTCGCCCTGGACGGAGCGCTCATGGACGGTTGGCCGACGAATGCGAAGGCCCTCCTCTCGGACGCGCGAGCCGGCATCCTCGACCGCTTCAGGGCGAAGATCGCGGACTTGAAGACGATCGTCTCGAACGGAGAGCTCGCGCGGGCGCGCTCCGTGATCGCCGACCTCAAGGGACGCTGCCCCGACGTGCTCGTCCCCGCTCTCAACGATGCCGAGGGCCAGCTCGACCTCATCGCGCGCCGCGAGCCGACGCGGGATCCTCCGCGCGACCCTCCGAGGGCGGACCCGCCGACGCCGCCGCGCGAGCCCCCGAAGGACCCCGAGGAGAGACGCACGCCGGTTCCTCCCGACCAAGAGAGGCCCGAAGACAAGAGGGGCGCCAAGAAGGACGACGCCAGGAAGGACGACGCCAGGAAGGACGACGCCAAGAAGGACGACGCCAGGAAGGACGACGACAAGGGCAGGGACGACCCGGCCGTCGCCGAGAAGGCGGCGAAGATACGCGACCTTCTCCTCGACGAGGAGTACAGCGAGGACGGCCGCGGCTCGGCGAAGGCGAAAGAGAAGCTGGCCGAAGCCGCGAACCTCGTGCCCGAGCTCATGCGCCTCGGCCCCGACTCGCCGGTCGCGCGCGGCGCCCGCGGGCTCGTCCTCTACGCGCAGCGGAAGTACGAGGAGTGCCAGCCGGACCTCGCGTGCGCGCTCTCCGCCGACCCCGAGGACCGCCGCGTGCGGCGCTCCCTCGCCCAGGCCTTGTTCCTCTTCGGCCACTACGAGGCGACCCGCGCGCTCGTGAAGGACCGGGACGAACGGGAGTGCAAGCGCCTCCTCTATCTCATCGACGGCCCGTGGGCCGAGTCCAACCCGCTCGCCCACGCCGCCCTCGAGCAGAGGACTCCGAACGGCCACTACTCGATCGTGACCGACCTCGGTCTCGAGCTCGGCGCCGTGGACAAGCTCGAAGCGGAGCTGAGCAAGGCCGCTCCCGAGAAGCGCGCCTCGATGCGCGAGAAGTTCGCGCAGAAGCACGGCGGCTCCAAGGAGTGCCAGCGCTACTTCGAGGCCGCCTACAGGGCTTTCTGCAAGCTCTTCAAGATCAAGGACGCGGACGCCAAGACGGCGAAGGCCGCGGCCGACGCCAAGAAGAACGAGGGCAAGAAGGACAACGCGACCACGGGACGCGACACGGAGATCAAGCTGCCCGTCAACCACGGGCGCGTCGTGCGCGTCTACATCTTCGGCCAGAAGTCAGACTTCGCCGCCTTCTCGCGCAAGATAGGGATCGGCAGCACGGAGCACATCCTCGGCTACTTCATGCCGAGCTCGAAGATCCTCGCCTTCTATCGCGAGGAGTCGCGCGAGAACGCTCTCATCACGAAGGCGCTCCACGAGGTCCTCTTCCACGAGAGCTTCCACCAGTTCCTCGACCTCTTCATCGCCGACTCTCCGCCCTGGTTCAACGAGGGGCTCGCCGAGTACTTCGCCTACTCCGAGCTCACGCCGAACGGGCTCCGCTACGGCATGATCCCGGACGGGACGAAGGGTGGGAGCCGCTACACGAACCTCCAGGAAGTGATCAGCCCCACCTACCAGACGTTGTACGGCCAGACGGCGCCCAAGCTGTTCGCGCTCATGAAAATGAACCACTCCGACTTCATGGTGCACGGCGCGGCGAACTACGCCATGTCCTGGGGGCTCGTCCACTACTTCGCCTCGTCGAAGCCCGGGCAGAAGAAGCTCAAGGCCTATTTCCGCGGGCTCCGCGACGGCACTTCGAACGAGGAGATGTTCCGGAAGGTCTTCGGCGAGATCAACCAGCCGCAGCTCGAGGCCGACTTCCGGCAACATGTGGTCGACATGGCCTCCAACCGGACCCCTCCCGACGACGACGACTGAAGTGACCTGGCGTCAGGACCTCGTGACGGGCGGCAAGAACGGCGCGAGGGCGCGCGCGAGACCCGGCATCGAAGCCTCGAGCTGCCCGCGCGCGATCCGTCGCAGGCCGGCGTAGGTCTTCCGGACGATCGCGCTCTTCGCGTGCTCGACGCGCGCGTCCGTGACGCGGAGGAGAGCCTCGGCGGCGCGGCTCCCGTTGGCGCGAAGGTGCGCCTCGAACGGGGGCCCCGGCGCCTCGGCGTGGAGCGGCTCGAGCGCGGCCGCGAAGTCGGGGAGCAGGTGATCGACCGCGTCGCGCACCATCGCCGGCCGGATCGAGGTCACGGCCCGGTAGCCGGCGCGGACGGCCATGCCGGAGACCCCGCTCCTGGCCGCGACCTCGGCATCGACGAGCGAGCAGCACGCGTCCACCACGCGCGGCCGGACGGCAGGATCGGTCAGTGCGACTCCGAGCGGCCCCACGGTCCCTATCGACCCCGCCGATGCCACCGGCGCCCGCGACGACCCTCGTCCTCGCGACCGTGCGGTTGCTGCCGCGAAGGCTGCTGCCTCGGGGAGGGATGCCGCCACGGCTGTTGCGTCCTCGTCGGCCCATGCGCCGGCGCGGACGAGGGAGCGGGTGCTTCCTCGCGCGTGCCTCCCGCGATCGGCACGCGGCGCCCGAGCAGGCGCTCGATGTCTCGGAGGTAGGCGCGCTCCTCGTGGTCGCAGAACGAGACCGCGAGCCCGCTCGCGCCGGCGCGGCCCGTACGGCCGATCCGGTGGACGTAGGTCTCGGGCTCGTTGGGCAGGTCGAAGTTGAAGACGTGCGACACCTCGGTGATGTCGAGGCCGCGCGAGGCTATGTCCGAAGCCA
>CAZYLP010000504.1:0-6488 GCA_964648345.1 uncultured Planctomycetota bacterium | reverse complement strand
CACGACCGAGGCCCTCGGCGTCGCGTTCTTCCCGATGGAGCTCGTCCTCGGGAAGTCGCTCGCCGACCTCCTCGCCGAGCACGGCCGCTTCACGATCGTCGAGGCGGTGCGCGTCCTCGCCGCGGTCGCCGCCGCGCTCGAGGCGACGCACGAGCAAGGCATCGTTCATCGTGATGTGAAGCCCTCCAACATCCTCATCGCGCGGAGCGGCGAGGTGCGGCTCACAGACTTCGGGCTCGCGCGCGCGCTCGACTCCTCGCGCTTCACGGCCACGGGGAGCGCGCTCGGGACGCCCGCCTACATGTCGCCCGAGCAGTGCTCCGCGAAGGAGACGGGCCCGGAGACGGACCTCTACGCGCTCGGCGTCGTCGCGCACGAGCTCCTCGCCGGCTCCCCGCCCTTCAAGGCCGAGAACCCGATCGCGCTCCTCAAGCTCCACGTCGAGGCGGCGCCGCCGCCCCTCCGCGACCTCCGCCCCGAGGTGCCCTCGAAGCTCGCCGACCTCGTCGCGCGCCTCCTCGCCAAGGAGCCCTCCGCGCGCGGCGGCGAGCCGCGCGCCGAGCTCGAGGCCCTCTACGACGAGCTCACGGGCGGCGACGCCGGCTTCGTGAAGAAGGTGACCGAGTCGATCGCGCGCGACACGGTCACCGTCGCGTCGCTCGTCGCGCCGACCGTGCCGCCGCGGCGCGCGGCGCCGACGCCGTGGCTCGCGCTCGCGGCCGGAGCCGCGCTGAGCGCGATCAGCATCGCGATCCTCGTCCGGCCGGAGACGCCCGGCCCGTCCGTCCCGCTCGTCGCCCCGACCGCGCCTCAGGCGACGCTCCTCCTCGATGATGGGCCGCCTCTCGTGGGCGAGCTCCGCGCGATCGGGTCCGACTCGGTGACGCTCGTGGACGCGAAGGGCGTCGCCCACGTCCGATCGCGGAGCGCTCTCCGCAGGATCGACTACCGTTGAGTTTCGCGACGATGAGACCGTTGAGTTTCTCGACAGCGCCTCACGCCTCTCCTCCTCGCATCGAGGCTTACGCCGGGCACGGAGCGTGCCCTCCCTGCGCCGTGGAGGTGGGGTCATGAAGCGAGGGTTGGGCATCGCCGCGCTCGTCGTGCTGGCCGCGACGACCGCGTTCGCGGGCGAGAAGATCACGATCGAGCTCCGCTCGGGCGACAAGGTGACGGGCGAGCTCGAGAGCTTCGGCGACCGCGTCTATCGCGTGAAGATCGGCGGCCAGTCGCTCTCCTTCAAGGAGAGCGACGTGAAGAAGATCGAGTTCGGCGAGCCCGCGAAGGCGGAGACGCCGAAGCCCGACGTCTCGAAGCCCACGCCTCCGAAGCCGACGAAGCCCTTCGCGCTCGACGAGATCTTCCCGACCGAGAAGGAGCTCCCGAAGGGGCTCACGCTCGTGCGCGCCTCGACGAGCGGCGAGGCCGAGATCGCGAACGGCCCCAAGCTCTTCCCGCAGCAGGCGGAGATCCTCGCGGACGCAATCGAGATGGGCCTCGGGACGTACTCGGACGGCGGCCGCGCGGAGATCTACATCTCGGCGATCCGCTACAAGACGGACGAGGCCGAGGCGAAGTCCGAGCCCGGGCAGCGCCGCTCGCTCCTCAACAACATCCGCGAGGAGTGCCCGTGGATCCGGAGCGGTCCGGTCCGCGTCTTCATCAGCCCGAAGGGCGCGCATCCCGAGGCCGTCAAGGCGCTCGTCGAGCTCGTGGACGCGAAGCTCTTCGCGCGGTTCGGCTTCACCGAGCAGAAGCCTCTCCAGCCGCGCACGCGGGCGCCGCTCGAGGACGCGAAGAAGCTCCTCGTCCCGAAACCGTGGCTCCCTGACGGGCTCGCGGAGGGGACGGTCACGCCTCACTGGGACGTGAAGGACGCCGCGCCCGTCGCCTGCTTCGGCGCGAAGGCCATCCCGGACCGTGTCGTCTACTCGACCGGTCCCGGACAGCCGGCCGCCGTCGTCGTTCACGTCTACGCGAAGCATCAGCTATCCGACGAGGCGGACTACGCGCCGACCGGCACGCCCTCCGCCGATGATCTGAAGCCCTTCCACGCCGTCTGGGTCGGCGAGCAGGCCGCCGTCACCGTCTGGGCCCGCGCCGACGTGCAGCCCGCGACCGTCGCGGCGATCGAGACGCAGCTCGCGAAGGACCTCGCGCTCTACTCGAACACGCGCGACCTGAAGCCGGTGAAGGGCCCGGCCGCGAAGCTCCCGCCGGCTCCGCGCGGGGCCGCGTCCGTCCTGGACCTGCTCGGCTCGCTGGGCGACGTCCCCGGCATGACGCGCGGGCGCCCGCGCGCCCTGACGAGGGAGGAGCCGGGGGTCCTCGGGCCGCTCGCTTACACGGCCGGCAAGGAGGTCGGAGTCGTCGAGTACACCGACCGCGGCAAGGTGCTCGTCCTTCTCGCCCGGATGCCCGACGACGGCGCGACCGGCGTCTTCATCGAGCGGGCGAAGCAGGACGCCGCCGCCGGCACCGCGCGCGCGGCGCTCGTGATCGCGGGGCACGTCGTCGCCTTGATCCTCGACCGTGGCGCGGTCGCCGCGTCGGTCGAGGAGCTGCGGTCGGCCGTGGGGAAGGTGCTCGCACTCGGCGCGGGCTCGGCGACGACCAGGGAGATCCGCACCGCTGCCCCCGCGCTCGACATCGCGTCCTTCACGTTCCCGAAGGAGCTCCTCCCGGGCGTGAGCTCGGTCGAGGTCGAGGAGGGCGGCGCGCTCGTCCAGCCGCCAACGTTCGCGGGCGTCCGCTTCGCGCCCGGACGAGCGATCCACCGGACGGGACCCACCGAGGGGATCGAGGTGTCCCTGTGGCCTCAAGTCTCGAGCTCGCCCACCGTGGATGAGATGTCCAGCTACCGGTACGTCTGGCGCGCCGGTCAGGCGGTGTGGAACGGAGTCCCGGGCGCCGGCACGTCCTCCAAGTACTCGTCGATGCTCGTCGCTCTCCGCGTCATGAACGCCGTCCCCGAGCGCGTCGTCGCCGCGTTCGTCGCCCTCGTCCGCGCCGAGCTCGCGCGCCTCGGCGAGGGCGCCGTCCGGCAGCTCAAGGGCGAGGACGCCGCGACGGTGCCCGCGACGGCGCCCGGAGTCGACCCCGAGAAGCTCGCCCCCGCGGACCTGCTCCCCGCGCCGTCCGAGCTGCCGGCCGGGTTCTCGGTCTCCTCGATCTCGGGCGGCGAGCCGGGCAAGCTCGGCGACCTCGAGCACGACGGCTACGTCTTCGCGACCTACCAGGAGCGCGGCCAGATCGAGGTCCGGGTTTACAGGAGCCGCGGCACGGGCGTCACCTTCGAGCCGGCGCGGCGGAACATGCTCGGCCGCTCCGAGCCGGGGGAGATCCTCGAGGGGGCCGGCTTCGTCATCGCGGTCATCGAGAAGAGCTCGACGACCGCGGCGGGCCGCGCCGCGCTCACGGCGCTCTTCGGCGCGAAGCTCGAGAAACTCCACGGCGGAAGCAAGGTGCGCTACGTCCCGATCCCGATCGAGCGACCGAAGCTCGACCTCGGCGACCTTCGATTCCCGCAAGCGGTGCTCCCCGAGGGCGTCACGGTGACCAAGAACCCGGAGAGCCTGATCGGGGAGTTCGGCGCCGTGAAGAGCTCGTTGATGTACGTCTACTCGGTCGGGTCCGCCGACGTGAGGGTGATCCGCTTCGCGACCAACGACGGCCAGCCGATCGGGATGCCCACGCCCGAGGAGCTCCGTCCGCTCCACGCCGCCTGGGTGGCGACGACGCAGGCGGTCGCCATCCAGCTCAAGGGCGCGGTGCCCGCGGCCGTGGTGACATGGTTCGAGAAGAGCATCGAGGCCGAGCTCCGCGCGTGCGCCGACACGCGGACCGCGAAGCGCGTGGAGATCCCGGCGCCGAAGGTCCTCTCCGCGGCCGACATCGTCCCGCAGGTCGACGAGGTGCCCTCGGGGCTCGGCGTGGTCAAGGAGGAGAAGCGCACCCAGCCCGCGCTCTACCGCGAGGTCGAGCACAAGCTCGAGCAGTCGCCGACCACGGGGCCGGTCTTCCAGGCCATGAACGCCGGGGCGCGCGACGTGGTCGCGATCGCTTACCGGGAGACCCACCGCGACCGGCTCCTCCGCCTCGAGGCGCGGAGCTACGACGACGCCGTGAAGGCGACCGCCGCGCTCGCGGCGACGAAGCGCGCGGTCGGGACCTTCTTCACGGACGTCCGGGAGATCCTCCTCGTCGAGAACGTGGTCTGCGTCCTCGAGGACCACGGCGCGACCGTGCCCGGCTGGGAGACGTTCCGCAAGGCGATCCTCAAGCGCGCGGAGGGCCTGGGCGAGGTCCGCGCGGAGACGTTCACCCTCGCGGTGCGCGCCGAGCCGTTCGCCATGACGAAGATCCCCCCGCGCTGGCTCCCGGCGGGCTGGAAGTCGATCCCGAACCACAGCGCGGCCGTGCCGGGCGCCGGGCTCGGCGAGACGGCCTGTTCGTTCGGCGAGGTGTGCGGCGACGGGAAGGGACAGATCACCGTCCTCGGCTTCGAGCTCAGGGAGCGGTTCGAGCCGTCCGCGCCCGGGCTCCGCGCCCTCCGCGACGTGTGGATCCTCGAGGACGAGAAGACGGGCTTCGCGATCCGGACGAGCGGCGAGGTCGCGAAGGAGGTCGTGGCGCACTTCGTCGCGTACCTCGCGAAGGACATCGAGCGCTGCACCGGCGGCAAGGCCGCGAAGCACTACGACGCTTCGACGCTCCCGCCTCCGTGGAAGGCCGCCGTCGGTCAGGTCTTCGTCTACTCGGAGACGAAGCCCGACGGCCAGTCGAACCCGCACGTCCTCATCGAGATCGTCGCGTGGGGCGGCGCCGGGGGCCAGTGCACCTACCTGGCGTGGCCCGAGGGCGGCGACCGCGCGAAGGCCGAGCGGAAGACGGTCACGATCGACACCCGCCCGCTCCGGGAGGGCGAGGAGAGCGTCAAGAAGACGATCTCGGGCGTGCCCTTCACGGGCGCCCTCCAGAAGTCGGGCGACATCCGCGCGCTCGACCCGCTCCTCCCGCTCCCGCTCAAGGTCCGCGACGACGACCGGTGGCTCGAGCTCGTCGAGATCCGCATGCCCGTGACCGATCTCGGCGCGGTCGGGATCGACGGGGCGACGTTCACGCTCGACTCGGACCGGAAGACCGTCCGCGTCACCGCGCTCATGAGAACGAGCAAGGCGGACAAGGCCGGCCTCGAGACGTCCGACCGTCTCCTCTTCGTGACCCGCGACGCCGACGGCAAGAGGGTGGTCATCGTCGAGCGCGGCTCGAAGGAGCTCAGGATCCGCCTCGACGACTGACGAGGTCGGGTTACGATCGGAGCCGCCTGGAGGCCGACCCGTGGACGACCTGCTCCGCTGGCGCGAGGAGTTCCCGATCCTCTCTCGCTGCACCTACATGATCTCGAACTCGCTCGGCGCCATGCCGCGCGGGGTCTACGACAAGGTGAAGGAGTTCGCCGACCTCTGGGCGACCGAGGGCGTCGTCGCGTGGGAGAAGTGGCTCCCGCTCGTGACGGACACGGGCGACGTGCTCGCCGACATCATGGGCGCCCCCCACGGGACGGTCATGATGCACCAGAACGTGGCGACGCTCCTCTCGATCGTCGGCTCCGCGCTCGACTTCTCGGGCAGCAAGAAGAAGGTCGTCTACACCGCGGGCGAGTTCCCCTCGTGCCACTACTACTGGAAGGCCCAGGAGAAGCGCGGCGCGAAGGTCGAGGTCGTCCCCCTCGCCGCGGACGGCGTCTCCGCGGACATGGACCGGCTCCTCGCCGCGATCGATGAGCGGACCCTCATCGTCCCGACCTCGCACGTGCTCTTCCGCTCGGCGTCGATCGTGGACGCGAAGGCGATCGTCGAGAAGGCCCACCGGGTCGGGGCCTACGTCCTCCTCGACAGCTACCAGGCGCTCGGGACGGTGCCGTTCGACGTGACGAAGCTCGGCGTGGACTTCGTCGTCGGCGGCTCGGTCAAGTGGCTCTGCGGCGGCCCCGCCGCGGCCTACCTCTACGTGCGGCCCGACCTGATCCAGCGGCTCGAGCCGCTCAACGTGGGCTGGTTCTCGCACAAGAAGCCGTTCGACTTCACGCTCGACGCGATCGACTACGCGCCCTCCGTCTGGCGCTTCCAGGGCGGCTCGCCGGGCGTGCCCGCGCTCTACTCCGCGCGCTCGGGCTACGAGATCATCCGCAAGGTCGGCGTCGAGAAGATCCGCCAGAAGTCGAAGAAGCAGGTCGCGCGCCTGATCGACAAGGCCCGCGAGCAGGGGCTCACCGTGAACACGCCCGCCGAGCCCGAGAAGCGCGGCGGCACGGTGTCGGTGGACTTCCAGGGAGCCGACGCGGCGTGCAAAGAGCTCATCAAGCGCCGCTTCCTCGTGGACTACCGGCCGAAGGCCGGGATCCGGATCTCGCCGCACTTCTACAACACGGACGAGGAGTGCGACGCGATCCTGGAAGAGATCAAGAAGATTCGCGCCGGGAAGTA
>CAZYLP010000503.1:6203-6505 GCA_964648345.1 uncultured Planctomycetota bacterium | reverse complement strand
GGCTGCGGCAAGACGACGGTCGGCCGCTACCACCTCCGCCTCATCGAGCCGACCGCGGGGAGCGTGCGCTACGAGGGGCGGGACTTCCTCGGGCTCGGCGGCGAGCAGCTGCGCCAGATGCGCCGCCGCATGCAGATCATCTTCCAGGATCCGTACTCGTCCTTGAACCCGCGCATGACGGTCGAGGGGATCGTCGGCGAGGCGCTCACGGTGCACGGGATCTCGCGCGGCGCCGAGCGGCGGCGCACCGTCGAGCAGCTCCTCGTCAAGGTCGGCCTCGACAAGCGCCACATCGGCCGCTA
>CAZYLP010000503.1:0-6193 GCA_964648345.1 uncultured Planctomycetota bacterium | reverse complement strand
ACGAGTTCTCGGGCGGCCAGCGCCAGCGCATCGGCATCGCGCGCGCGCTCGCGCTCTCGCCCAAGTTCATCGTCTGCGACGAGGCCGTCTCCGCGCTCGACGTCTCGATCCAGGCGCAGATCCTGAACCTCCTCATGGACCTCCAGCAGGAGCTCGGGCTCTCCTACCTGTTCATCGCGCACGACCTCTCGGTCGTCGAGCACATCTCGGATCGCGTCGCCGTCATGTACCTCGGCAAGATCGCCGAGGTCGCGAAGTCGGGGACGATCTACGAGCACCCGCTCCACCCGTACACGCGCGCGCTCCTCTCGGCGATCCCGATCCCGGACCCGCTCAACAAGCGGCCGCGCATCAAG
This sequence comes from uncultured Planctomycetota bacterium, assembly GCA_964648345.1. Lineage (GTDB taxonomy): Bacteria > Planctomycetota > J058 > J058 > JACQDU01 > CAZYLP01. The sequence goes on along the minus strand of CAZYLP010000503.1, from coordinate 5,837 downwards.
CTCGAGGGCGACGTCCCCTCGCCCGTGAACCCGCCGCCGGGATGCAACTTCCACACGCGCTGCGCCTACGCCGAGGAGCGCTGCAAGCTCGAGGTCCCGGTCCTCCGCGACATCGGCGGCGAGGGGCACAAGGTCGCTTGCCACCTCGTGGACGAGAAGACGGGCGAGCTCGTCAAGGACGGGAAGGTCGTCCCGGCCGTGCCGGTGAGGCGCCTTCAGCTCGCGGCCTCGTCGTCGGCCGCGCCGTCGCCGCCGTCCGCGCCCTCCGCCGCCCCGTCGAGCTGAACCCGCGACCGGGACGGCTTCGTCGGGATGAGCTCGGCCTGGACGAGCGTCCCGCGCGCGTCCACGAGCGCCGCGATCCGGTCGTCCGCGCTCAGCGCCGCGAGGTCCTTCGCGCGGAGGAGCGTGAGGAAGCCGAAGCGCTCGAGCGTCCGCAGCCCCTCCTCGTAGTCGCGGCGCGCGATCCCGCGGCATCGGCCGTAGACGCTCGCGAGCGAGACCGTGAGGGCCTCGCTCCCCGGACCGCCCGTGGCCGCGCGAACCGCCTCGAGGACCGTCAGGGCCGAGGGGCTGAGGCTTGTCTCGCCGGGCTCTCGCTTGAACGGGTCGCGCGCGTCGCCGTGCTCGCTCGCGGCCTCGTTCTCCTCGATCGCGAGGGCGCGCTCGACGAGCGAGCGGACGAGGTCCGAGCGGTGGAGCGAGAAGTGAGGGTTCCGGCCCCGGAGGCGCTGGAGCTGCGCGTCGATCCGGTCGAGGATCGAGGAGCTCCTTCGGAGCGCGGACGAAGATGAGCTGATCCTGCGGCTTCGCCGACCTCGGTCGCCCGCGCTTCCTCTTGGGCTTCTTCGAGGAGTCGCTCACTTCGTCAGTCTAGCGCATCACGTTCCGAGTTTCCGTACAATGGAAAATACTGGAACGAGACGCGCTGAGGCGAGTCGTGACCGATGGAACGCGGCTCGCATGCTCACGGTGTATGACACCGCCGGACAAGGTAGCCGCGACGTCCCGCAGGCTTCTCCGAACCGGCTCAGGCATCGAGGGATGAGATGGCTCGGCCCGCGATCAAGACGAAGACGGTCCAGGTGACGATCAAGGTCCCGTCGGGACTTGCGGATGCCCTCGACCAGCACGTTTCATCGCGACGAGCGAAAACTCGTTCGAACAGGTTGTCCCGGTCGGAGCTGGTCACGCTGCTGCTCAAGACGATGATCGAGACTCTCCGTGACGATCGGGATCTCTTCGGGAGACTCCTCGTCGCGGAGGCGGTCCGCGAGGCCGCCTCCAAGCTCCACTACACGACCGTCGCGGACGTCCGGAAGCGCCTCGCCTCCGTGCCTCAACCCGTTCTGGACCGGACGCTCCTTTCGCTCGAGAGCGAGGGGGCCTTCCAGCTCGCCCCGAGCTACAACGGGAACATCCTGACCGAGGAAGAGCGTGCCGGCGGGGTCAAGGACGCCAAACGCGGCAACCTGGTGTATGCCGTCACGGACATGCCGCCACCGTCCAGGAAGACGAAGAGGCCTACGGTTCGCTAGAGGTCGTTTCGTGTCCAGAGCGAAGCGAGAAGTCGACAGCAAGGATCGCCTCCTCGCGATCCGGATCCCCGCGTCGCTGCTCTCGCAGATCGACACCTACGTCGATCGCATGCGGACCAACGTGCCGTGGGCCTCCACGACGCGATCCGACGCCGTGAGGTGGCTCCTCACGAACGCCCTCCGTCACCACGACCTCGCTCCGCGCGACACCGACGGCGAGGTCAGCCCGGACGGCACCGTCGGTCCCGACGGAATGCGACACTGAAGCGCGGGGGCCACGCTAAACTTCGGCCCGAATGAGCCGCCACTACGAGCGCTTCGTCCGCCGCGCGCGTGGCCTCGAGCCCGCCGCCTTCGTGCAGGCGAAGGCGGTCCGCATGGAGGACGGCCGGTCGCTCCTCGACATGAAGCGCGAGCGCGCGCGGCAGCTCCTCGCGCCCTGCCGTCTCTGCGCGCTCGAGTGCGGCGTCGACCGCACGAAGGGACCGGCCGGGGTGTGCGGGCTCGGGCCCGGGCTCGGCCGCTACCTCGACTTCGTGCACGAGGGCGAGGAGCCCGAGATCTCGCCGACGCACGCGATCCTGCTCTCGGGGTGCAGCTACCGCTGCGCCTATTGCTCCGACTGGGAGCACGTCGTCGAGCCCGAGCGGGCCCCCGCCGCGACCGCGGAGGAGATCGCGCGCTCGATCGAGCGGCGCCGCGCGCAGGGAGTGGCCTCGGTCTCGTTCATAGGCGGCGAGCCTCTCGTGAACCTCCCCGGGATCCTCGACGCGCTCGCGCTCGTCGAGACCTCGGTGCCGGTCGTGTGGAACTCGAACATGCACGCGGGGCCCGAGACGCTCGAGCTCCTCGAGGGCGTCGTCGACTGCTACGTCGCGGACCTGAAGCACGGAGACGACGCGTGCGCGCGCGCGGTGGCACGCGCGCCGCGCTACCTCGAGGTCGTGCTCCCGGCGATCGAGCGCGCGTCGCGGGACGCCTTCACGATCGTGCGGCACCTCGTGCTCCCGGGACACGTCGAGTGCTGCACTCTCCCCGCGCTCCGGCTCCTCCGCGGTCTCGACGTCCGCGTGAACCTCATGGGTCAGTACCGCCCGACGGAGAACGTGCGCGGGACCTCGCTCGACCGGCGTCCGAGCGAGGACGAGCTCGCGCGTGCGCGGGAGGCGGCGGCGGCCCCCCTCCAACCCCCCCCCGCGGAGCGGCGGGGGGATCGGGGGGGGGCCGCCGCTCTCGTCCCGGATCCGATTCCGTTCGTGTCCGGCATCTGGATCGACGAGGACGGGAAGGTGACCGTCGAGAACCTCTCGCCCGAGCTGGCGCAGATCCTGAAAGAGCTTGGGTAGAGCGGAGCGGGCGTTGCCCTGCTCCGCGCGTGCGTCCGGCCGACCTCGACGCCTTGCACCCCGACCGCTTCGTCGCCGCACGCGATGCGCTCGCGGACTCGCTCCGCGAGACGGACCCGGCGGGCGCGCGGCACGTCCAGGGCCTCAGGAAGCCGACCGTGTCTCTCTGGGTCGTGAACCAGCTCGCGCGGCGGCGGCCGAAGGAAGTGGCCCGCCTCGTCTCGGAGGGGGTGCGCGACCGCTCCCTCCTCGACCGCCTCGTGAAGGCGGCCGCGCCGATCTTCGAGGAGATCGCCGCGCCGGCGACCGCGGAGCAGCTCCGCCGCGTCGAGGAGACCCTCCTCGCGAGCCCGCTCGTCTCGCCCGCGGAGCGGGCCGCCCTCCTCGAAGGGAGGCTCGGCAAGGCGCTCGTCCTCGGCGACCTCGACACCATGCTCGCGCTCGCGGCCTCACGGAAGGCGACCGCGCGCACCGCGACGCCGCGCGCGCCGCGCGCCCGGCGCGGCCGCTCGACGAGGGAGAACATCGAGAAGCAGCGCGAGGAAGCGCTCCACGTCGCGCGGAAGGCGGCGTCCATCGCGCGCGAGACGGCCAGCCGCCTGGCCGACGCCGCCGACGCGGCCGAGGAGCGGGCCCGGCGCGCCAAGGCGGACGCGCAGGCGGCGCTCCGCGCGGCACGGGCGAGCGCGCGCGACGCGCGGGCCAAGGCCGTCGCAGCGCAGGAAGCGGTCCGCGCGACGGCACGCGCGACATCCCGGCGGCGGTCGTAGCGCGGCGGTAGGCTCCATGTATAGAGTGACTTCCGGCGAACCTCGGGGATCCCATGTCGGGCCTCAACGTGACGTTCTCTGCCGGACAAGGGCAGCGCATCTTCACGCTCGAGCCGGGCGGCATGCCCGTCGTCGTGGGGCGCGGCTCCGAGGCCGAGCTGTACGTCAACTCCCCGCGCCTCTCGCGCCGCCACTGCGAGATCAAGATGAGCGAGCACGGCGTCGAGGTCCAGGACCTCGGGTCGGCGAACGGGACCTTCCTGAACGGCCACCGCGTCGAGCGCGCGCTCGTGCGCCCGGGCGACGTCGTCCAGGTGGGCGGCGTCGCGATCCGGATCGACTACGAGACGCCGGCGGAGCCCGCGCGGAGCGACCGCTGCTCCTCGTGCGGCCGGCCGATCACCATGAGCACGATCGGCGACGGCGCGGTCCTCGAGCTCACGGAGCGCATGCAGTGCCCGGCGTGCGCCGAGAAGAACCGCCTCTCCAAGACCACCGACGCCGAGCAGCGCCTCATCGAGCGCCTCGCCGAGGAGGGCTACACCGTCGAGCAGAAGCTCGTCGCCCTCTCGACGCCCGTCGTGCCCGTCTTCAAGGCCCGGCGCACCGGCCTCGACAACATCGTCACGATCAAGGCGCTCCCTCTCCTCACCGGGGTCCCGAAGAAGAAGGTCGAGCGCTTCCAGACCGAGGCGAAGTCGGCCGCGAAGGTGAAGCACCCGGTCGTCATCCAGATCTACGACATCCGCCGCCTCCCCGATCTGCTCTACATCGTCATGGAGCACGTGGACGGCGAGACGCTCCTCGAGCGCATCGAGAAGTCGGGCCGCATGCCGCCCCGCGAGGCGCTCAAGATCGGCCTCGCGATCGCCAAGGCCCTCGAGACGGCGCAGAAGCAGGGGATCGTCCACCGCGACATCAAGCCCGCGAACATCCTGATCGCCCACGAGGACGGGGCGCCCAAGCTCGTGGACTTCGGGATCGCGAAGGACCTCTGGCAGCTCACGGGCGGCCTCACCGGCCCCGAGGAGACGCTCGGCACCGTCCGCTACATGCCCCCCGAGCAGGTGCGGAACGCGCGCGAGGCGGACCACCGGGCCGACGAGTACTCGCTCGCGGCGACCCTCTTCCACGCGCTCGTCGGGAAGCCCCCGTACCCCGAGCGGTCCGAGCTCGACCTCATGCGCCAGGTCGTCGGCGGGACGCTGCCGCCCTTCGACCCGCGCGGCCACGAGGGCGTGCCGCCTCCCGTGGGCGAGGTGCTCGCGCGCGCGCTGAGGCAGAACCCCGCCGAGCGCTACCAGACGCCCGCCGAGCTCCGCGAGGCGCTCGGTAAGGCCGTCGCGGCCATGGCCGGGATCCGCGACTTCAAGGGCGACCCCGAGCTCCTCCTCACTCTCCGCCAGCCGCTCGACCAGACGTGGTCGGTCAGGATCCCGACGGCCCCGAAGCCGGGCGGCATGGCGGGCGCCTTCGAGGGCGATCAGCTCGTCGAGTTCGTCCAGATGCTCGGCCACAACTCGAAGACGGGCGTCCTCCGCGTGAACACCCCGGACGGCGGCGGCGGCCACCTCGCCTTCAAGGAGGGCAAGGTCATCGCGGCGCGCACCGGCCTCTCCGCGAAGGGCGAGGAGGCGTGCTTCCAGATCCTCGGCCTCCTCGCGGGCGACTTCGAGTTCCGCCCCGAGCTCCCCGCGTCGGTCAAGGCCGAGCACCACCTCGCTGTCGAAGGGCTTCTCCTCGAGCTCGCGCGCCGGCGCGACGAGTCCAGCGAGCAACCCATGTGACCGCTGGAACTCCTAGGCGCACACGGCTATGTTGTGAGCTCGGGGGAACCAGTTGTCGCGCGGTAACGAACGGCGGCGGGCACCGAGGGTGCCGGCGAACAACCTCATCAGCTATTCCGCGGTCCGGGCGGACAAGCTCTACAAGCTCCTCGGGATGGCGGTCACCCTCGACATCTCCGACTCCGGCATCCGCGTGAAGACGATCGAGCCCCTCCCGCTCGCGGAGGAGCTCTCCTTCACCGTCAAGCTCGGCGACAACGTCTACACCGTCCGCGGCCGCGTCGTCTGGGGCGCCGAGGTCGAGGAGGACAAGCAGTTCGAGTTCGGGGTCAAGTTCAAGGACCTCGACTTCACGCTCGCGAAGGACCTCTGGCGCGTCACCGAGAAGCTCCTCCA
>CAZYLP010000502.1:0-6509 GCA_964648345.1 uncultured Planctomycetota bacterium | reverse complement strand
TCGCGATGATTCGGCGGATCCTCGGTGTGCTCGACTTTCCAAACAGGACCTAGCGGCGCTCGGCGGTCTCGAGCTTCACCGGCCGGATCCCGAGCTGGAGCACGGCCCATCCGTCGATCTCGAAGTGCTCCACGCGGAAGGAGTGCTCGCCCGCGGCGAGGTCGATCTCCTTCTTGTGCTCGGTGGGGCCGTGCCAGGTCCAGTCGTCGATCAGCTTCTGGCCATCCACGAGGACCCGCACGCCGTCGTCGCTCACGGTGCGGACCTCGTAGCGGCCCGCGGGGAGGTCGATCCTCGCGCTCGCGAGGGTCGCGAAGTGGTCGGCCGCGAGCCCCTCGGGTCCGCCCGCACCCCAGTTGAAGTCGAGGCGCTCCGCCTTCTTGGCGAGCGCCGGCTTCGACGCGATGAGCTTCTCCCAGTCCTTCGGGGGCTTCTTCGCGCCCTGCCCCTCCCACGCGAAGTGCTTCACGTCCCACTCCGCGCGGAGGAGGAAGCCCCTGGCGACGCGCTCCTCGCCTCCCGAGCGCACCACGAAACGGAACGGACCCGCCTTCTCGGCGGAGACGGTGAGCTTCGCGGGGAGCGTCCCTCTCGGCGGCTCGACCGCGAAACCCGACGTGACCTCCGCCACGGAGAACGCGCCGCCTGGACCGAGGGCCCAGACTTCGCCCGTGTTCCAGGCGTCGAGGGTCTCGGGGAAGACGCGGAGCGACTCGAAGTCGTAGGGGCCCCAGTCGTCCACGAAGATCCACTTCCGTCCACGGAGCGCCGTCTCGGGCAGCTGGGTGTCCTGCGTGCCGCGCGTCTTCGGGAGCTCGAGGGCGAGAGGCGGGACCTTCGCGCCGTCTTCGATCACGTCCTTCGTGTCGTCGACGCGGTCGGGTTGCTTCACGTCCTTCCGGACGTTCCGGACGATCCGGTAGCCGCGCGAGCTCGTGTCGTTCTTCTTGCCGAACGGCTTCTTCGCGAACTCGGCGTTCGGGGGCCCCCAGAGGTTGATCGCGACGCCGCAGCGCTCGAAGGTGTTCCCGTCGATCCGGTTGTCGTGGCCGTGCTCGATCGACACTCCGTGGTTGCAGTCGCGGATCGTGTTCCTGGCGATCGTCGTCTCGTAGCTGTACCCGGCCCAGACCCCGTGGTCGCACTCGTCGAGGCGGTTCTCGACGAAGACGTTCCCCTTCGAGAACGTGCACTCGATCCCGTTCGCCGCCGCGTGCGAGAAGTCGTTCCTGAAGACGATGTTCCCGTTGCAGCCGCCGGTGCCGGTGCGCTCGAGGGTCTCGTTGCCCGCGTAGAGGAAGAAGCCATCGCCTCCGTGCGTCGCCGAGTTGTAGGCGAACACGTTCTCGTGGCACTGCTCGTAGACGAGGATCCCGGCCGAGTCCTGGCCGCGGCTGTAGACGCCGTGCGAGTAGCCGCGCATGCACCAGTCGAGCTTGTTGTTCGAGACGTCGTTCCGGGACGAGCGCCACATCGCGAGGCCCCAACCCGACAGGAAGGAGAAGTCGTTGTCCAGGACCGCCGAGTCGTCCACGCGCACGAGGCAGAGGCCGTTCTGTCCGCGGCGCGCGCGGCACTTCACGACCGTGACCTTCCTCGAGCGCTCGACGTAGATCCCGGCGCCGTAGCGGAGCCACTGGCCGTCGTCGTTCTCGTGCGCGGAGAGCCAGTCCGCCAGGTCCTCCGCGCGTGGGGTGGATTTCAGGTGCTGGCGGTAGTTTCCCGACACGTCGCAGCCCTCGAGCGTCAGCTCGTCGCACGAGACGAGCCTCATGCCGAGCTTGTAGCCGCGGACGGTCAGGTTCTTGATCGTGAGCCGCTTGCAGCCCTCCGCGTGGAGGCCCGTGCCCGTGAACGAGTCCGCCGTGGCGCCCTCCCTGGACCCATCGAGGACCACGCCCGTGAAGTCGAGGACGAGGTCGTCCCCCTTCACGCGGAGGTCGGTGACGCGGTGAGTGCCCGGCTTCACGCGGGCGCTCTTCGTGATCGTCATGCCGCTCGTCGGGACGAGGTCGTCCTCCGCGTTCGTGATCGATGCGAGGACCGCCACGAGGAGGACCACGAGGAGGACCATGAGGAGTCGCTTCATGGGCTTCAAGATACGCTGCGCTCTCAGAACGCGTACTTGGCCTGGAGCGCGGCCTCGGCGAGCTGCTCGATGCTCATCTGCTCCGCCTCGCGCTTCTCGGCGTCGGTGTAGAGCCGGTCCATGACGCGCGGCTCGAGGCCGACGACGCGCGCCGCGAGCTTCGAGAGGAGCGGGCCCGTGACGCGGTTCATGTGGACGGCCTGGAGGAACGACAGGAAGCGGTTGAACGGGCGCCGCGCGATCTCGGGCTTGGCGGCGACGAGCTGGATCCGCTTGAACGCCTCGAGGAGGCGCCGGCCCGTCGGGTCGATGAGGTCCATGGGGCGGAAGAAGACTTCGCGGAAGAACGGGCCCGCGAAGTAGAACATCATGAGGAGCGCCCACCACGCACGGAGGCGCGTCGCGAGCGGCTGCTTCGGCTCGCCGGCCGCATCGCGCTGGTACGCGTCCGAGGCGTAGTACTCCGTCATGTGGAAGTCGATCGCGATGTGGCGCGACTCGTCGCGGTTGATGAGCTCCATGGCGGCGCGGCTCATGCCGTCGTTCACGAAGTCGTCGAGCGAGCGGAGGAGAGCGACGTCGAGGACGAGCTCGCCCGTCGTGATGTAGGTGTTCGCGACCTCCGCGGAGAGGAAGCGGATCGCGTTCACGAAGTGCGGCGTGAAGCGGACGAGGGCGGGGTTCGTCTCGTACTTCCTGAAGCCGTGGACGTCGTAGTGACGCGCGAGGCGGAGGGCGGCCTCGGAGTGGCGCTCCTCGTCCACGACGAAGCTCGCGAAGATCTCGCGGAGGACCGGGTCCTTCGTCTTCGCGCCCTGCTCGCGGAAGAGGGCCGCGGCGAGCTTCTCGATGCCCGCCATGTTCGTGAAGTACTGGACGACGGCGATCTCGTCGTCGCGCGACAGCGCGCGCGGCGGTTGCGTCCAGTCGAGCTGCTCCACGCTCCACTGGTCGCGCCGGCACTTCTCGAGCATGCGAACGAGGTCCATCGGGCGACTCCTCGCGTGCGCAGATCCTACCCGATGTTCCTACCGACCCCCGCCGGACGTCTCGCGGGGCGTCCCGCCCCACGTCTGGGACGAGAGCCGCGGAAGTCCCTGGCGGCGTGAGCGGTCCGCTCCTTGTTCACCGTCCGGATCGGGACGACTCCAGACGGAAGGGTCAGACATGCTCGACGCCGGTGCTCGACGACTCCTCGCGGCCGCAGCCGTCGCGCTCGCGGTCGGACTTCTCGTGAGCGACGGGCCGGTCCTCGGCAAGGAGCTCGACGAGTCCGCGATCGCGGGCGAGTACCTCCTCCACGGCGAGGAGGACGACGACACTCCGATCGACACGACCCTGACCGTCACCGTCACGAATCACCGCTTCGAGGTGACGCGCGTGACGACCCTCACCGGCACCGGCACGACGCGGACCTACAGGGGGACGGCGACGCGCAAGAAGGACAAGCTCGAGGTCGTGTTCGCGCTCACCGTCACGCCCGGCTTCTCGGGCGCCCTGGACGGCACGACGGCCGGCGGCAAGCCGAAGAAGCCGATCACCGCCGAGTACTCCTTCAAGTCGAAGGGCCGCGTGAAGGGGGACCTCGACAACGACGACCGGATCGACGGCTGGAAGGACGCCGACGAGTCCGGCACGAAGAAGGGGCTCCCCGATCAGGACGACGACGACGACGACGGTCCGGACGACGGACCGGCGACGCCCGGCGCGGACGCGGCCGAGATCACCCGGGGGCCCTACGTCCAGAACGTCGCCGGCACGACCGCGACGATCGTCTGGCGCACGAAGGGCGCGACGGACTCGATCGTCGAGTACGGCTCCCGCGCCGCGCTTGGCTCGAGGGCGGGCACGGCGACCGTGAAGGACAGGAAGCACGCCGTCGTGCTCGCGGGTCTGGCGCCGGGTCAGCCTTGCTTCTACCGGGTGGTCGCCGCCGGGCAGCCGACGACCGCAGCCGTGAGCTTCAAGACTCCCGCGCCCGCAGGCTCGGGCTTCCGCTTCCTCGCGTTCGGCGACAGCGGCTCGGGCTCGCGCGAGCAGATGGACCTCGCGGCGAAGATGACGGCCGAGTCCTACGACTTCGCGATCCACACGGGCGACGTCGTCTACCCGAACGGCGAGGCGAAGCACTACGACAAAGTCTACTTCGCGCCCTACAAGGCCCTCGGCGCGAGCCACTGCGTGTTCCCGTCCATCGGCAACCACGACGCGAAGAACGCGACCTCGGGCTACCTCGACGCGTTCCACCTCCCCGCGAACAACCCCGCGCGCGACGAGCGGTACTACTCCTTCGACTGGGGCGACGCGCACCTCGTCTCCCTCGACACGAGCTCGGGGAAGCTCACCGGACCCGCGGTGGACTGGCTCCGCTCCGACCTCGCCCAGACCACGCGGCCGTGGACCATCGTCTACCTCCACATCCCGCTCTACTCGGGCGGCAAGCACGGCTCGAGCAGCACGCTCCAGAAGCAGCTCGAGCCGATCTTCGAGCAGTTCCGCGTGCCGCTCGTCATCCAGGGGCACGACCACGACTACCAGCGCACCATCCCGATCAAGGGGACGACCTACGTCGTGACCGGCGGCGGCGGGAAGGACCCGCGCGGCGTCTCGAAGAAGAGCTGGACGGCCAGGTGCGAGAGCGTCCTCCACTACACGCTCGTCACGGTCGGCCCCGCCGCGATCGCCGCGCGCGCGATCGCGCTCGACGGGCACGAGGTCGACTCCTTCAGCCTGACTCGTTGACCCGGCTCAACGCGGAGCGTCGAGGGAGAAGCGAAGGACGAGCCCGCGGCGCGTGCCGATCGCGAAGGAGCGGCCGTCCCCCGAGACGGCGAGCGCGGTCGGAGCGTCGTCGTTGGTGCCGAGGTCGATCCGGTCGCGCTCCTTGCCATCGGGGGCGAGCACGAGCACCGAGGTCCCCGCGCGGACGAGCGACGGACCCCGGCGCGCACCGAGGAAGGCCCAGGCGGTGTCGGGAGCTCGCGAGATCGCGTCGAGAGACCCGGACTCGAACGACTCGACGACGCGACCCTCGCTCACGTCCCACGCGCGGAGACGTCCGTCGGCGCCGAGCGTGAGCGCGCGCTCTCCGTTCGCCGAGAGCGCGATCGCGGGCACGGCGCCCAAGTGGCCGGTGACGGCGCGGAGGCGCACGCCGCGCTCGAGGTCCCAGAAGGCGACCTCGCCATCGGTCGTGCCCGAGGCGCCGCGGCGTCCGTCGGTGGAGACGGCGACCGCCGTCACCGGGCGCTCGTGCCGGCCGAGGGGCGTCCCGCTCGAGCCCGCGGGCGAGAGCGGGCGCACGGCGCCGTCCTCCTCGCCGAGGAGGCCGCGCGCTCCGTCGCCCGAGAGCGCGACCGCGGGCGGGGCTCGCCCCGTCGCGTCCCTGAGGATGCGCGGGCGCTCGCTGCGGCGAGGCCGGGCGACCGCCTCCCAGCGTCCGGCCGTCCCGTCGGCCGCGACCGAGACGGCGGCCGTGCCGTCGTCGGAGAGCGCGACGGCCGCGACGCCCGCCTTGGCGGCCCGGAGCTCGGCCGACACCAGGGTCAGCGCGGCGTCCGAGCCGTCCTTCCCGAGGCGCACGTCCCAGAGCGAGACCGCGCCGTCGCGCGACGTCGAGAGCGCTCGCTTCGCGTCGCGGTCGAGCGCGACGCACGTCACGATGTCCTTCCCGCCCGTCGTCTGGACGAGCTGCGCGCGGCGCGCGACGTCCCAGAGGCGCATCGCCCGGTCGAAGCTCCCCGTGAGGAGCCGCGTCGCATCCCGCGTGAAGGCGACCGAGCGGACGTGGGCCCCGATCCTCAGGCTCGCGAGCTCGGCGCGCTTCTTCAGGTCCCAGAGGCGGGCGAACCCGTCGCCCGAGCCCGACGCGAGGAGCAGGCCGTCCTCGCTGATCGCGATCGTCGAGACCGTGTCCGTGTGGCCGACGAGCTTCGCGGTCTCGATGCCGCTCGCGAGCTCCCAGACGCGGATCGTCTTGTCGGCGCTCCCGGTGACGATCCGCCGGCCGTCCGGGTGGAACGCGACGCCGTTCACCAGACCCTCGTGACCCGTGAGCGTGCTCAGGAGCCGTCCCGTGTCGAGGTCCCACGCGCGCGCCTTCCCGTCGGCGCAGCCGGTGAGGGCGCGCCGCCCGTCGGCGGAGATCGCGACCGAGAGGACCTTGTCGTCGTGCTCGGGGAGCGCGCGGAGAGGGACCCCGGCGCGGATGTCCCAGACGCGCGCCGTCCGGTCCCAGCTCCCCGAGATCGCGCGCGAGCCGTCGGCGGAGACCGCGAGCGCGAACACCTTGTCGGTGTGCCCCGCGAACGTGAAGACCGCGTCGCCCGTCGCGAGGTCCCAGACCTTCACGAGGCGGTCGTGCGACCCCGAGACGATGCGGTCCTCGCCCGGGACGAACGCGGCGACCTCGGTGCCGTCT
>CAZYLP010000501.1:0-6512 GCA_964648345.1 uncultured Planctomycetota bacterium | reverse complement strand
GGATCGACTTCACGTCGGACGGGCCGGTGCTCCGTGAGATCGCGCCGGGGACGACGGTGGAAGAGGTCCAGAAGAAGACGGGCACGAAGCTCATCATCCCGCCGGGCGGGCCGAAGGTGATGCAGGCATGAGGGCAGGAGTCTCGTCGATCCTTCTCGGGCTGGTCCTGACCACCGCCGCGGTCGTGGTGGCCCAGGAGAAGGAGAAGAAGAACGAGGCGAAGGTCGAGGAAGTCTGCCGCCTCAAGGTCGGGCAGTGGGCGATGACCCGCACGAAGACGCTGGCCGAGGGCGGGGAGTGGCGCGCGAGCGCGACCCTGTACGTGTGGGTCGAGCGCATCGAGGGCAAGACGGCCTTCATCAAGCTGCAAGACCTCACGGCCGACGGGCTGGGGATGGCGGCTGCCATCGAGTCGTCCCGTGATGTCGAGGCCAAGTCCCCACCGCGCGCCGCGGGCACGGTCACGAAGACGAGCGAGGAGACGCTCGACATCGGCGGCAAGAAGGTCAAGTGCGAGCGAATCGAGACTCACGACGAGAAGGAGACGTCGGGGAAGAAGCTCGGCAAGACGACGATCACGTGGACATCGACCGAGATCCCCGCGCTCGCGGAGTGCGCGCGGAGGGTCCTCATGGAGGCGGGCAAGGAGACGTTCCGCTACGAGGTCACGGACTTCGGAGACACGGGCGGTTCCGAGAGGCCGCACTCCATGGGGGGGCCGCGATGAAGACCCCGAGCGCGTGAGGACCCTCGGCATCGGGTGACACACCGCTACGACAGGATCGGGGTTGGATACGCCGCCACCCGTCGAGCAGATCCGCGAGTCGCCCGGCGGATCGCGGACGCCCTGGGCGCATCGACGACGATCGTCAACGTGGGAGCCGGCGCCGGATCTTACGAACCAGCGGATAGGCGCCTCGTCGCCGTCGAGCCTTCGCGCGCGATGATCCGCCAGCGAGCGCACGACGCGGCGCCCGCCGTCCAGGCGGCGGCCGAAGCGCAGCCCTTCGCGAACGCCAGCTTCGATGCCGCTCTCGCGGTCCTGACGATCCACCACTGGACCGACGTCTCGCGGGGCCTCGCGGAGATGCGCCGCGTCGCACGGGACCGCGTGGTGATCTTCACGTGGGACGAGGACGCGTGGGAGTCGTTCTGGCTCGTCCGGGACTACCTCCCGTGCATCCGCGAGCTGGACCGGCGACGCGCCGTTTCTCTTGCGACGATCCGGTCCGCCCTGGGTCCCGTCGAGAGCTTCGCCGTCCCGGTCCCACACGACTGCCTCGATGGCTTCCACGGAGCGTTCTGGCGTCGGCCCGAGGCTTACCTCGACCCGCGCGTGCGCGCGGGCATCTCGACGTACGCCGAGATGACGCCGACCGACCGCGACGAAGGTCTCGGCCGGCTCGCCTCGGACATCGAGAGCGGGGCCTGGGCCGAGAGGAACTCGGCGTTGCGCGATCTGGAAGAGCTCGACGTCGGGTACAGGCTGGTCGTCGCGCGCGGCCTCGAGGAGCGGCGTTGAGGGACGGCCGGCCGAAGACGCGCGACGAGATCGACCTTTGGCGGCGTCGCGTCGCGATCCGCACGGGTCTGATGGGCCCTGGATACGTGCTTGCCAAGGCCCGGATCCCGAATCTCGGAGCGCCTCCTGGAAAGTTGGTTCCCAGCCCCTCACGAAGCGGGCACGTCCACGTCGGGTCTCGCCTTTGCACGATCCTCGATCATGACCGTCGAGACGCAGACGCCTCCGAGCTCCACGCATCACATCGGGCCGGTGAGGGTCGAGGGATCGATCCTCCACGTCCTGCCGAGCCCGGGACAGGAGGAGATCTCGTTCGATCTCCGCGAGCACGATGTGCCGATCCTCGACGCCTGGCCGTGGACGACGAACGCGATCCTGCTCACCGGCCTCGCCATCGTCGTCGGGCTCGGGGCGTGGCTCCTCGGGTCTCCCTGGGCGTGGGGCGGCGGCGCTCTCATCGCCCTCCTTCTCCTTCGCTCCGCCGCCGCGAACATGCACGCGACGCCCGTGATTCGCCTGTTCCGCGACGGGGTCGCGAGCGAGGTGCGCCTCGATCCGATCGGCGACGAGGACTTCCAGAGGCTCGCGGGCGAGCTGAGCTTCGTCCACGGCGCGATCGGGTTCGCCTCGTCGTCGCTGCCCGGAGTGCCCGCGGGCGAGCCGCTCGATGGCCTCCTCTACATCCTCACCCACGACAAGGCGTCCCAGTCGTTGCACGTCATGAAGCTCTGCTACCGGCAGGCCGTCGCGCAGATGCGCGCGGGCGAGCTCTCTCACTGCGACTCGATCCAGTTCCTCGTGAACGGCACCGTGCCCGAGACTCCGGAGCGACGCGAGTCGTTCGAGGCCGCGCTCCGCGAGTGTGAAGACTGGTCGGAGACGACGGGCCCGCGGGTCCAGGCGGAGTACTCCTGGGTGCATGATGCGTGAAGGCGCGTGCGAGATGACACCGACGTTCCGGGGCGAACGCTTCGTGTATGGACTCAAGCTCGACTCGGACCGCGCACGGTACGACGAGTACGACACGAACCTCGCGCGCGAGTTCGTGGACCTCTCGAAGAGACTCGAGGAGCTCTCGCCCGTCGTCGCGCGGCACGGTCGGGCGAAGCACGGCTCGTGGTTCATCGCCCGGCTCTACTTCCTGATCTCGGACGGCATGGAGCGGATCGAGGAGACGATCAAGGACGTCTGCTACCACCAGTCGAAGTACCCCTGCTCCTTCACGATCAAGCTCACGGTCGAGGAGGACGAGGCCTCCGTCGGGGTGGTCGCGGTGAAGGTGAACAACTCGGCGGTCCCCTGGGTCACGCTCCACGTGAGCTCTAGTCCTGGTGTCGAAGCCGGGTCGATCGCGGACGACTTCATCGAAGCGCTCGCGGCCGAGCCCGAGTCGCTGACGATCTGCCGCTACATGGTCCAGAACATGAGCGCCCCGAGCCAGAAGCCGAAGGCCTTCGGCTGGGACGGCAAGAAGCTTCTCTAGAAGCTCTCGACGAGAATCGGATTTAGGCCGGGCGATCTGGAAACGTCGTGACCATCGTTCGCCCCTAACTCCGAACACGCGGCTGGTTCGCTCATTGCTCTTGCCGCGGGTCGAGAGGAACCACCTCGATGAAGTCGACCCTCGAGAAGTCTCCGCCCTCCACGAAGGGCGCGGAGTCGCTCGACCCGAACGCCGCCTTCCACGCGCTCGCGATCAAGGGCCGCCCCTTCGCGCTCGTCCTGACGATCGTGGGCGCCGCCGCCTGCATCGCAATCTACGGCGTCGTGATGGCAGGCTACGAGTTCACGAAGCTCAAGGCGCTCTGCCTCGGCCCCATGACGCTCACGTTCGGCCTCGCGAGCTTGATCGAGCCGCGGCTCCTCACGAAGTGCTGGGACCCGAACGACCACACGCTCAACCGGTTCCACGCGATCAGCCTCGCGGTGTTCGTGTTCGGCGGCCTGCTCGCGGTCGCGGCCTATGTCCTCATGGTCGAGGGCTGAGTGACGACCGACGTTGAATTCTCGTGGCAGCTCGACTGCGCCGAGACCCGGCACGCCGAATCCGGCGGGAGCTTCGAGATCCCGCCGCTCTTCGTCCGCACGCAGCTCTTCGAGGGCTGCGGCGTGAAGCTCATCTTCCTGATCCGAACTCGGGACGGCGATGTCCAGGGCGAGCGCATGTGGGTCGAGATCACCGGCCGCCACGGTGAGGGTTACGCGGGCAAGCTCCTCAATCAGCCGCGGACCCCGTCGAGCCTCCGGATGGGAGACCTCGTCGTCTTCGAGCCGCGGCACATCTGCGACGCCCAGCTCCCCGAGGGGGCGTGATCGTGCTCCTGCTCGTCGTCCAGGTCGGCGCGCTTCTCTTGATCGCGGTGTTCGCCTGGCGACTCGTCCGCTCGCAGAAGGCACTCGACGCGCGCGAGCCCGAACGGTGGCTTTTTCGCGCGACCGAGGAACTGGCCGAGGGCCACTACTCGCTCGCCTGCGAGAGCCTAGGCTTCCTCCTCGCACGGCAGCCGGACCACGCGAAGGCTCTCGCGCTCCGTGCCTACGCCCGCTTCCATCGCGGCGTCGAGGAGCGCGACGACGAGGAGGGCGCGCTCGCGGACGCCGAGCGGTCGATCGCCCTCGACGGAGACCAGGTCCTCGCGCGGCTCGCCCGCGGCGAGATCCGGCGGCGGCGCGGTGACCTGTCGGGCGCCATCGAGGACGCCGACCACGCAGTCGTTCTCGCTCCCGACGAGAAGGACGGGTGGCGCGGCCGCGCCGAGGCGTACCTCGCGCTCGGAGACTGGCGGCGCGCGATCGAGGACTTCACCGTCGTGCTCGAGCTCGACCGCGAGGACCCCTACGCGTTCACGGGGCGGGCGCGCTCGCGGCTCGAGCTCGGCGAGCTGGACGCGGCGATCGCGGACGCTTCGAGCGCGATCGACCTCACGCCGGACGTCCTCGACGCCTACGAGGTGCGCGCGCGCGCGCTGCTCGCGAAGGGAGACCGGCTCGCGGCGCGCGTCGACTTCTTCCGCGCCGCGAGGCGGCCGCGGGGAGTCGAGCTCGCCTTCAAGCGCCTTCGCGCACGCGCCGGCGCTTGATCTCCTCGCGGACGTACTTCACGCACTCGTCGATCGGAGTGCCCGGCGTGAAGAGCTCGCCCGTCCCGCGCTTCTTGAGCTCCTCTATGTCCTCGGCCGGGATGATCCCGCCGCCGGTGAGGAGGATCTTCTCGCCGCCGTTCTTCTTGAGCAGCTCGAGGAGGCGCGGGAACAGCGTCATGTGAGCCGCGGAGAGGACCGAGACGCCGATCGCGTCCACGTCCTCCTGGAGCGCGGCCTCCACCACCGCCTCGGGCGTCTGGTGGAGGCCCGTGTAGATCACCTCGAAGCCCGCTTCCTGGAACGCGCGCGCGATCACGCGCACGCCCCGGTCGTGGCCGTCGAGGCCGCACTTGGCGACGAGGATCCTGACCTTGCGCTCGCCTTCAGTCACGAGCGCCGGTCATATCAAAAATCCTTGTCGCGTTGTTAGTCAGAACGCCACGCCGGCCCCGACATGGAAGGCCCACGTGCCGTCGTCCTCGGGGACCTCGTGCGGCGTCGTCTGCGCGAGGAACCGGTAGGAGCCGCCCGCCTCGAGGGGGATGAAGTCGAGGAGGAGCGCCTGCACGCCGGCCGCGACGCTCAGGTCGGCGCCGGCGTCGTTGCCGAGGGCCTGCCGTCCGTCGAGGAAGACATAGGGCCGGAGGAGGATGAGCTTCGTCGCGAGGGGCACGATGCTCACGCCCGTCCGGTAGTTGACCGACCAGTGGTTCGCCTCGGCCCACTGGCCGTCCACGTTGGCGTGGAAGTTGACGATCGACTTCAGGATCGAGATCGTCATGGCGCCACCTGCCCGGCCGCCGGCCTCGCGGCTGACCCGGCGATCGCCCGAGGGCAAGCGCAGGACGACGTACGGCGCGAGCGACATGGGCCCGAGGCGGATCGACAGCTTGGCGCCCACGTCGAGGTCGCCGAACTGGTCGTTCTCGTGACGCTCGCCGCCGTCGAACTTGATGCCCTTCGACGTGCGGTTGAGCTGGAAGGGGATCCGCGCGCCGACCTCGAACAGCTCGAGGAGCGCGACGCCGGCGTAGGCCTGCATGTTGAGCTGCTTGTTCTTGAAGTTCATGAGCGGTCCGTCGAGCTCGCTCTTCGTCTGCTCGAGGCGGGCGCCGCCGCGGATCGTGAACCCGGTCGGGATGCGGGCATCGATCATGTCCTGCATGCCCGAGAGGCCCATGAAGTTGGGGAGCTTGACGGCCATGTCGGCGTCGTCTTCGCTCGTCGAGTGCGCCTTGGGCGCGGGGGTCTGGGCCGGCGCCGCCGGCTCGTCGATCTCGACGTCGCCCTCCGCGTATGCCGGCCGAGCGAGCGCAAGGCTGGCACACGCGACGCCGATCGAGAGGCAGAACGTCAGGGAGTCATGGTCGCGTTTCACGGCACTTCACTCAGCGTCGAACCGAACAGTCAAACCGCTTGTCGGTCACGTCCGGGGTGCCTTCAAGACGGAGTGTCAGGTGCGTTCGCCTCCAGGCTTTGAGGGCGGTCACGTTCGCTTCCCGGCCGCCGGGAGCTCCCTTCCCTGGATCCGAGCACGGCCGGAACCCGGGCGCGGGGCGGGCCCCCGAGAACGCGGGAAGTCGTCTTCCCGTCTGGGCCTCCGCGCATTAGAATCCTCGGCTCTTGGCGCGCGTCTCACGCCGCACCGCCGACCGCCGAAAGGAGCTCTTCTTGAAGCTTCGTCATCTCACCGCCGCTCTCGTCGCCCTGAGCGCCGGCTTTCTCGCCCCCGCGATCACGCGCGGCGGCGACGACTGGAAGAAGGCCTTCGGCGAGAAGTACTCGTCCAAGAACTCCTGGGAGAAGGCCGCCGCGGTCAAGACGCTCGATCCGGGCGCGCCCGACCAGCTCAAGATGCTCTTCAAGGTCGCCAAGGACGACGACTGGTATCTCCGCTCGGCGGCCGC
>CAZYLP010000500.1:6003-6518 GCA_964648345.1 uncultured Planctomycetota bacterium | reverse complement strand
CCCTCGAGCTGCTCGGGCGCCGCGTAGCCCGTGGAGCCCATGAACGTGCCCGTCCGCGTGAGCCGCTCCTCGGCCGCGAGGCGGGCGAGCCCGAAGTCGCAGATGCGCGGGCGCTCCTCCTCGTCGAGGAGCACGTTCGCGGGCTTGAGGTCCCGGTGGAGCACGCCCTTCCCGTGAGCGTGCTCGATCCCGTCCGCGATCGCCCGCGCGAGAGTGGCCGCTCGCCGCGCCTCGAGCGGCCCCATGGCGAGGAGCGCCTGGAGCGAGGTGCCGCGGACGAACTCCATGGCGAAGAAAGGCTGCGGCGCGTCGAGCGAGCCGCCGAGGATCCTCACGACGTTCGGGTGCGAGAGCGACGCGAGCGCGGCCGCCTCGCGCCGGAAGCGCTCGATGGCCTTGGGGCCCGTCACCGCGGCGTGCATGACCTTCACGGCCACGTCGCGGCCGGGGGCGGGCCGCAGCCCCCCCCCGGAAACGACCCCCCAGCCCCCCACCCCCCTCATAGACTAGACGGC
>CAZYLP010000500.1:0-5993 GCA_964648345.1 uncultured Planctomycetota bacterium | reverse complement strand
CGTCGCGGCCGGGCGCGGCCGGGTGCCGCGCGCGGTAGACGACGCCCATGCCGCCCTCGCCGATCTTCTCGACGAGGTCGTAGCCCCCGATCACGCGGCGCGGTTCGACCACACGCGCAGCGTAGCAAGTGCGTACCCCGGCCCTCCGTGTCTAGAATGCGGACGCGGGGAGACCGTCATGATCCAGGGGTTGCCGCCGAACGTCGCCGACTACTCCGTCGAGGAGAAGCTCCTCGACGCCGAGGGGATCGGCCGCGTCGTCCTCGGTCGCAAGCGTGGCGAGAATGAGAAGGTCGCCATCAAGCTCCTCGACCTCGACGACGAGGAGATGCGCGCCAAGTTCCTGGAGCGCGCCGAGTTCCTGAAGAAGCTCGAGCACCCCAACATCATGCGGACGCGCGACTGCGGCACGATCACGCGCGCCAAGATCCCGTGGAGCGCGACGACCCACTTCGAGGGCGTCACGGCGACCGAGCTCCTCCAGATGACGGGCCCGACGCTCCCGTCGGACGTGGCCCTCCGTCTCTGCCTCAGCATCTGCCAGGCGCTCGTGCAGGTCGAGGAGAAGTGGGGCACGTTCGGCGACCTCCGGTGCCGCAACATCGCCGTGAACGCCGAGGGCCTCGTCCGCCTCTGCGACAACGGCTTCCCGTCGCGCCTCGGCACCCTCGTCCTCCCCGGGACCCAGGACTACGCGGCGCCCGAGATCCTCGAGGCCCGCTTCGACGTGGACGTGCGCGCCGACATCTACGCGCTCGGCATCTGCCTCTTCACGATGGTCACGGGCGCGACGCCCTTCCCGGACGAGGACCCGAAGCCCACCCGGATCGTCCAGGACCCGAGGAAGCTCGCCCCCGACGTGAACCCGCACATCGCGGCCCTGATCTCCGGCCTCTGCCACACCGACCGGGACCGCCGTTACAGGGCGCCGCGCGAGGCCGGCTACGACATCGTGCGCGTGATCCGCAAGGAGGCGCCCGTCGGGCCCCAGGGGAAGTTCGCGGCCCTCGCGCTCGACGGCATCGTCGCGTCGAGCGGCGCGCTCCGCGACGCGCCGAAGCTCTTCAAGGAGCTCCTCGCGCGCTACGAGCAGGAGAAGAAGGCGGCGGTCGAGGCCGGAGCAGGCGAGGGCGGCAGCTGGCAAGAAGGGCGCGCCGTCGGGCCGACCACGCGCTTCAAGATCACCCGCGGACGGAACTTCTACGTTGACGGACACCTGATGGCGCGGGACCAGGGGCCGCTCGAGGTCGACACGGACTGGATGGAGCGGAGGAACTACCAGGCCGCTTGGGGCGAGGGCGAGAACGAGACGTGGGACTCGATCCTCAACAAGCGCGAGTACTACTTCCGCCAGGGCCAGTCCGAGTCGCTCCAGGGGATCGCGAACCTCGAGCGACAGGGCACGAACGAGGAGGCGCTCGACCAGGCGCAGCCGGCCGCGGGCGAGGACGCGGCCGCCAAGCTCATCCTCGCCGAGGATGGGTCGCGCGCGTACCAGATCATCCGCGAGCTGGGCCGCGGCGGTCAGGGCGTCGTGCGCCTCGTGAAGATCGCCGGCGACCAGGCGTTCGAGGGCTTCGCCGAGCCCGTCGAGGAGTGCGTCCTCAAGACGTCGAAGCAGCCTGACTCCCTCCTCCGCGAGCAGGCCGTCTACATGACGCCGAGCCCTGGCATCGTGAAGCTCCTCGACGTGGGCGCGATCAAGGGCCGGCGCGGCTACCTCGTCATGGAGCGGCTCTACCTCCACCCGTTCAACATGTTCTCGACGAAGCAGGGGCGCATGAGCGTGGACGTGGCGACCGCCGTCGACACGTTCGTGAACCTGCTCGACACGCTCCACGGCCTCCACACGCGCAAGGAGATGCCGCTCGTCCTCTGCGACATCAAGCCCGACAACATCATGCTCCGCATGTCGAACAAGAACGGGACGCCGACCCTCCAGGAGTACCTGCGCCGGATCGCGAGCGGTCACTACGAGCCGGTGTTCATGGACATGGGCTGCGCGCAGCACCTCCAGGTCCTGCGCGAGGCGCAGGGCCGGCTCCAGGAGCTCATCGGGACGCCGATCTACCTGCCCCCCGAGTCGATCCCGGAGTTCGCCGGGGTCTTCAAGCCGGGGATCTACAGCCAGAAGACGGACGTCTACGCGCTCACGCTGAGCTTCTACGAGTACCTCACGGCCGACCGTCCCTACCGCGCCGCGGGCCTCTACAAGTTCAAGGGCCGCGACCTGCTCTTCCAGCTCCTCGACATGAAGAAGCGGCTCGTGAGCCCGATCGACCACGACATGGTCTCGAACCTCATGGGGCAGGACGCGCCGGTCTTCAAGAAGATCTTCGACATGGGCCTCAACCCGAACGCGCAGCAGCGCGCGACCGCGCTCCAGCTCCTCGACGAGTGCAAGAAGGTCTTCAAGGTCAAGGCGAACTTCGTGACCTCGGTCACCGAGTACCGCTACGACATGGCGAAGGGCTGCCGCCTCGTGCAGGAGCGCTACCCCCGCATCGAGGCGCAGAAGAACCGCTACCTCGACTTCCGCCGCGACCTCGCCGAGGCCGCGAAGGCCGCGCAGCAGGAGGCCGGGACCATGGTCCTCGGCCCCGACCAGGTGAGCGTCGACGACGCGTGCGAGCAGACGAACATCATCTCCGGCACGCTCAACGAGCTCTGGTTCACGGGCAAGACGGGCGAAGGCGCGCCGACCCGGAAGCCAGCGGCGAAGCCGGCTCCGGGTCAGGACACGATGGACACCGTCAAGGAGAGCTGATGCCCCTCGACTCGTTCCTCGCTCGGGGGATCGGCTAGTTGCGGTCGAAGCTGACGCCGTCGAGCGCGGAGGTCACGCTCGGCACCGTGCGGCTCGCGGGGTCGAGGTTGATCGTCGCCACGAGGACCGGCGGCCCCTGGAAGTCGACGCCCGGGGTGCCGCTGCGGACCGCGAGGACGCTCGCCGTCGACTCGAACTTCGTCGGGTCGCCGCTGCGCTGGAAGCCCTTGAGCGTGCCCACGAGCTTGCGGGCGGCCGTGTCGACGACCGAGAGCTCCGAGGTGTTGAAGTTCGTCGCGTAGACGTACTTCCCCGAGCTCGAGACGCCGACGCCCGCGATGAAGTTGAGGCCCGTGCTCGGGGCGATCTTGATCGCGCCGAGGTAGCGCGCGCCGAGCTGCTGCACGGTCGCCGAGGCGATCACCGGCCCGAGGTTCGAGAGGTCGATCTCGTGGAGCTCCGCGGCGCTCTGCGAGCCGACGTAGCCGCGCTTGCCGTCCGGGCTGATCGCGACGGCGCCGAACGCGCCGACGTTGCCGAGCGGGATCGTCGCGACGATCGCCGAGCGCGCCGGGTCGAAGATGTCGATGCTCGACGCGGTCATGCCGTTCGCGCCCCCGTTGACGCAGAGGAGCGCCTCCTCGCCCGCGGCCGTGCGGTAGCGCGTGAGCCGGGTCGGGTTGAAGCCCGAGGTCGTCGCGAGCGAGCCCGCGCCGATCGTCTTCGTGACCGGGTCGTACGGGAACGCGACGACGGTGCCCGGGTTGTAGTTGAAGCTCGCGTCGAGGTTCGAGCTCGCGATGAACAGCTTGCCCTTCGAGATGATCGCGCTCGCGGTGAAGGTGAGCGGCATCGGGCTCGCGACCGCCGCGCCCTTCGAGTTCGTCTGCGGTGACGTGAAGTTGACCGTCATGGCCGAGAGGTCGAGCTTCGTCACGTCGTTGGCCGTCGCGGCCGTCGAGGGGTCGAAGATGTAGACCGCCTCCGTGCCCGACGACGTCGCGACGGCGGTCTTGTCGTCGACGATCGTCAGCGAGCCCATCGAGGTCCCGCCCGTGAAGGGCGCCGTGATGTCCATCGGGATCTGGCGGTCGAGCACCGGCTTCGTGTTCGAGAGCGTGAGGACGCGGACGAAGCCCTTGTCCTCGAGCGCGAACGCCTTGTTCTGGATGCCGCCGGTCGACCCGATCTGGAGGTCCGCGACCCCGTTCAGCTCCTTGAAGGCCGCGAACTGGTTCAGCGAGAGCGACGCGCTGACGGGCGCGGCGGTCGTCGTCTGGGTCGTCGTGGGCGAGGTGCCCGTCGGCAGGTTCGTCGTGACGGGCGCGGTGCCGTTGAAGCTGCTGCCGCCGCCGCCCCCTCCTCCGCCGCAACCGACCGCAGCGAGGACGACGAGGCCGAGGGAGAGAAGTCGCTTGCTCATGGTGAAGAGAAACTCCGTCCGCTCGCGCGCTCGGCGCGGCGGTCACTCAGTGGACCGAGAGGAGGGCGAGTCCCACCTCCGAGGATTCCTGTCTCCGAGAATCCTTTCGAAGCGTCGAGGGGGCAGGTCTTCTGGCTCTCGGATCAGCCCTTCTCCCGCGCCTTCCCGGTCACCCAGTGGCACGTTGCGGGAGTCAGTCCCCGATGACAGCGGCGAGTCCGCGCCGGATTCACACCGGCTTCCCTTGCGCGCCGCCAAGGCGCGCGACCTCCTCGCGAGCTTTGTGAAAAGCTGTTGTGGGACACCTCCTCTGGTGGAGTTGCCCCGGCGAGCGCAAGGCCCGGGCCATCGCTCAAGTCGTTGAGCGAGCGATCGAACCGTCACACGTGGGACGGAAGAGAAGCGGATTTCGGGTCGTGGCGGTCAACTCCCCGCCTGATCATGGCGCGTCCACGTCCACGTCGAGCTCGACCTTCTCGCCATAGATCGACGTGATGCGCGGATCCTGCTCGAACGCGAGCTTGGCGTCGGGCGTGAAGGTGACGTGGAGACGGTGCCGTCCCTTGCTGAGCCGAGCAGCACCTGCCGGGCTACTCCACGCGATCGTCCGACCGCTCCGGTTCGACGGACGGACGACGAAGTCACCCCTGGCGAGGATGGCTCCCCCTTCGGCGACCTCGACGCGCATCGAGACTCCGTGCTCCATGCGCTCGTGCCAGATGAGGGGATCCAAGCCCCAGCCCGGCGCCACTCCGGCGACTGGCAACGACGATCGCCCGTTCGACTCGATCCAGAGCCGGGGGCAGCCCGGCACGACCTTCAAGCAGCGCTCGGCCGCCGAGCCCGCGATCACTTCGAACGGCGTCGAGATGGTCTTGTTGCACGTGCCGCCCTCGAAGTCGACGCTCGTCACGACGCGCACCCAGTGGCGGCCGGGCGCGAGCTCCGCGGCGGAGAGCCGCATCCTCTGCTCGCGCCCGCGCCCCTCGTACAGCGCGAGCCACCCGTCGAGACCGCCCATGACGAGAAAGCCATCGGCTGTCATGGTCGCGCTCGGCCCGTCGTCCACGCGGACCGAGGAGCTGAGCCCGATCAAGACGCCGCGGTTCTCTGCGACGAAGAACCCGGGGACGCCCGAGAAGGGGGTCCGCACGAGGACCGTGAAGACATCGTCCGTCCCGACGACGGGGCGCACGATGACCTCGACGGGGACGACCGCGGAGACGAGCGCGGCCGCCTCGGCCGTGGAGAGATAGCCTGCCTCCATCGCCTCGACGGCCCGCCAGCGGGTGTTCCCCAGATGCACGAGCCCGTGGAACACGGCGAGCGCGATCAGCCCCGTGAGGACCGCGCGCACGATGCGGCGCCCGCGCGGAGCGACCTCGACGCGCCGGAGGCCACGCGCGTCGAGCTGCTCCAGCACCTCGACACGAGCCGGCTCGTCGCGCGTCGGGATCGCGAGCCACGGCGACGGGCTCGACTCTCCACGGCGGAGGAGGTCGATCCACCCGCGCGCCGCGTCCGAGAAGCGCTCGAGCTCTTCCCATCGGACGCGCGTCGCACGGAGGCCCCGCCGCGCGAAGGTGACCCCGGTGTCGGCGAGCTCGACGCGGCCGGCGCGCTTCATGAAGAACGCCTTTGCGAGCGAGTAGGCCACGGCCGCCACGAAGACGACGACGGAGGCGGGGACGATCGGCTCGACGCCCCGGCCGTCCGGCATCCAAGGGAGCGGGAGTGCGCTCGTCGAGAGCTGGAGCGCGGAGAGCAACGCGAGCGCCGTGACGCAGCCCGCGACCGCGAGCG
>CAZYLP010000499.1:0-6547 GCA_964648345.1 uncultured Planctomycetota bacterium | reverse complement strand
CCTACCGAAAGACGCCTATCGCCCCCGCGTCCGATCCCTGACCGTCGCGTCGCGCGTGCGGTCGCTGAGGAGGCTCGAGGTCACGCGGTCGAGGAGGCCGCGCGTGCGGACGGCCGAGGCGATCCTCACCGCGTCGCTCGCCGGGCGCTCGACGCTGCGGGCGCGCTTGAGGATCTCGTTCACGTCGAAGTCGCCGGCGAGCTTGTCGGTGCCGGTGTTCGTCTTGAGGATCTCGGCCGCCGCCTTGTCCGGGGTGATCCCCTTCGACTCGGCGAGCTCGGCGGCGCGGGTCGAGAGCAGCGCCTCGGCGGCCGCGCGGTCGTAACCGCGGAAGAGGGTCCGGGCCCACTCGGAGAGCCGGTCCACGAACTTCGTCTCGTGCGACGTGGGCTGGGTGATGCTGTTGATCCGGCGGTTCGAGTCCGGGATCCCGGCCCAGGTCGCGAAGTCCATGTTGTCGACCGGGTGCTTGTCGCCCTTGAAGTGCCACGTCACGTCGTACATCCCGATCTTGCCGTCGATGAAGCGGATCGCGTTGAAGCCGTGACCCGCGCCTTCCTTGATCGTCGGGCCCGAGATCGCGCGGACGGTGAGGCCGATCCGCCGGCCGACCGCGTTCAGGATCGCGCTCATGGCGGCGGCCTGGTCGGTGCAGACACCGCAGCCCGACGCGATGACCGAGCCGATCTTCCCGCTCATGCCCGGGTTCGCCTTGACGTAGTCGCGCATCCGGTCGCTCGCCCTGGCGTTGTTGCCCGGGTGCTCGATGAAGTTCTCGTTGAAGACCTCGGTCAGGAACTTCTCCTGGAGCTTGGCGAGCTCGGCGAGCTTCTTCGCGCGCTCCGCGGGGTCCGTCGGGAGCGTGAGCGCGTCGCCGGCGAAGATCCGGTCGATCGACTCGTTCGCCTTCCGGATGCTCTCGGCGAGGACGGGGTCCGTCTTCGGGTCGATCTGCCAGCCGTTCACGCTGTAGGGGCCGGTCGCCTCGACGCGGCCGTTCAGCTTGTCGATGTCCTCGTGGGTCATCGTCACGGTGCGCTCGTTGTCGCGCACGAGCCACGGCGTCCGCGAGGTCTCCTCGCGCGTCGTCCCGTCCGCGTTGTGGACCGTGACGCGGATCGGGCGGCCGCCCGGGAGCTCGCCCGTGAGGGCATCGACGTGCGCGCCCCAGCCGAGGGAGGGCGTGCCGACGGGCTGCGCCTTGTCCCAGACGTTGACCTTGTACTTGCCGTCCGGGAGGACCTCGACGATCTCGGCGCGCGGCGAGAAGCGCCCGCCCGAGCCCGGGTCCTCGATCATGATCCGGTCGCCGACGTGGTAGCGCGTGCCCTCGACGTGGTTGCGGAAGCGCGCGCGCGCGAAGACGGTCTCGAGCGCCGCCGAGTTGACGTGGAACTTGGTCGCGTCGGGCTTGATGAGCCCGGCATCGACGAGGAGCTTCTTGAGCGCGGGCTCCTTCGTCAGGTCGACGTTCTGACCCGCGCGCTTCACGAGCTCGAGCGACAGGTCGTCGGCGCGGGCCGTCCTCGAGGTGCCGGCGAGGGCGGCGAGGACGATGGCGATCGCGATCGATCGGCGGCTGAGGATCATGGGTCAGAACTCCCTGTTTCGTTCCATGGTCGTTTGAGCAGGAACCGCACCAATCACGTCGAGCTTGAAGGACCGCGAGTTAGAGTGACGACCATCGTCCAACCCTGAAACGATCCCCAGGAATCCGTGGCCCCGAGAGGTGCGTGCAGAGTGAAGAAGGCCGAGAAGAGGGCTCGACGAGCGGAGAAGAAGGCGTGGAAGAGGGCCCGCCCCGAGAAGGGGATCCCGTGGGTCGCGCCGACGCTCTGGGTCGAGGACCCGCGCGGCGCGGCCGACCTCTACGAGCGCGCCTTCGGCTTCGAACCGCGGAGCGTGTCCGACGGCTGGGTCGAGCTCCGCCACCGGAAGGGGCTGATCATGGTCGGGAAGGGGCCTCTGCCGGGGCGCGATGACCTCGCCCGTTCGCTTGGGCGAGGTACCGCGCCCCAGACCCATTGGACGCCGCTCGCGACCCCGAACGTGCTAGGCGGGAGCACCATCAACATCTACGTCTACGTCGCCGACGTGGATGCGCTCGCGATCCGCGCCGCGAACGCGGGCTGCACGGTCGTCTCCCCGCCGCGCGACGAGCCGTTCGGCGACCGGTGCGTGCGGATCGTGGACCCCTTCGGCCACTGCTGGATGTTCGCGACGCACTGCCGGCGGGACTCCGACGTTCCTCCTCCCTTCAAGGGGGAGTGACCGCGAAGGCAGCTCCCGCCGCCGCCGTGTAAGAGCCGTGGCGAGAGAGGACGACCTCTCCCGGGAAGGAGGAGCGGAAGCCGCGGAGGAGAGACGGCGAGGAGGCGACGCCGCCGCTCAGGACGAGGCGCGCGGAGGAGCCGCGGGCGAGGGGGGCGAGACAGCGAGCGGCGAGGGCGCCCGCGCTCTCGAGGACCGCGCGCGCGCGCGCGTCGCCGGCCTCGGCGAGGCGGTCCACGGTGGCGGCCTCGGGGACGGAGAGCGCGCGGGCGAGGGCGGCCGCGCCGAGGTGGGCTTCGAGACAGCGGTCGTGGCCCAGCGCGCACGGAGCGGCCGCGGGCTCGCCGGCGAGCGTCCCGTGACCGAGGCCCTCGTCGCGGACGATCCGGCCGCGCTCGATGAGCGCTCCGCCCACGCCCGTCCCGAGCGCGAGCGCGATGATGATGTCCTCGGTCGCGGCCTCACGGAGCGCGGCGCGGCCCACGGCGTGGGCATCGGACACGAACGCCACGAGCGGGACTCCGAGGCGGCGCTCGATGGCCTCGGCGAGCGGCGCATCCGCGAGGCCGAGGTTGCCCGAGCGCACGACGCTCCGGCCGCGGACGAGCCCGGCGACCGCGAGGCCGATCGGCTGCTCCGGGCGCGGGACGGCCGCGGCGACCGCCGCGACGAGCGCCTCGATGCCGCGCGCCGAGTGCGGGACGCGGGCCACGGGCCTCACCGCCTCGCCCTCGAGCGAGACGACCTTCACCGACGATCCTCCGAGGTCCACCCCGAGCGTCATGCCCCTGTAGAATGCCCTTCATGGCTCGCGTCGAGAAGGTCTCCGCGCGCAAACCCGAGCCCGGGGTGGTCGAGGCGGCGCGGCACGCGCTCCGCGAGGGGAAGCTCCTCGTCCTCCCGACGGAGACCGTCTACGGCCTCGTCGCCCGCGCGGACGACCCCGCGGTCGTCGAGCGCGTCCGCCGCACCAAGGAGCGGCCGCCGACGAAGCCCTTCGCGCGGCTCGTCGCGAGCACGGCCGCGGTCGAGGCCGAGACCGGGCCCCTCCCGCGCACGGCGCGCGCGCTCGCCGAGCGCTTCTGGCCGGGCCCCCTCACGCTCGTGCTCGAGCCGAAGGGCGGCGGAGACCCCATCGGATTCCGCGTGCCGGGTCTCCAGTTCGCGCGCGAGGTCGTCGACTGCGGCTTCCCCGTCCTCGCGACGAGCGCGAACCGGAGCGGCGGCGAGGAGCCCGTGACCGCGGCCGACGCGCTCGCCGCGCTCGGCGACCGCGTGGACGTCGCGTACGACGCGGGCCCGGCGCTCCTCGCGCGTCCCTCGACGGTCGTCTCCGTCGGCCGCTCGGGGAGCTACGAGATCCTGCGCGAGGGCTGGCTCTCGAAGGACAAGATCGCGCGCGCGCTCGCGCGGACGGTGCTCTTCGTCTGCACCGGCAACACGTGCCGCTCGCCCATGGCCGAGGCGATCATGAAGGCGCGCCTCGCCGACCGGCTCAAGGTGAAGCGGGACGAGCTCGAGCGCTCGGGCTTCACGGTCCGCTCCGCGGGCACGAGCGCCATGCCCGGCGGCCCCGCCGCCGACCAGGCGGTCCAGGTCATGGCCGAGCGCGGGATCGAGCTCTCCGCGCACCGCTCGCGCGCGCTCACGCCCGCGCTCGTGGACGAGGCCGAGGTCATCTACGTCATGTCGTCGAGTCACGCCCACACGATCGAGGAGTGGTTCCCCGAGGCGGCGTCGAAGGTGAAGCTCCTCGACCCGCAGGGCGTGCCCGACCCCGTAGGACAGAGCGTCGAGCGTTACCGCGAGACCGCGGACCTGCTCGACCAGCGCATCGAGGAGGCACTGGACGAGCTCACATGAAGATCGCCATCGGTTCCGATCACGCCGGCTTCGAGGTCAAGGAGAAGCTCAAGGCGAACCTCATCAAGGCGGGCCACGAGGTCCTCGACAAGGGCACGCACACGCTCGACTCGGTCGACTACCCGGACTTCGCCGGACGCGTCGCGAAGTCCGTCGTGAAGGGCGAGGCCGAGAAGGGCGTCCTCGTCTGCGGGAGCGGGCTCGGCGTCTCGATCTCCGCGAACAAGGTCGCGGGCGCGCGCGCCGCGCTCATCACCGACGAGTGGTTCGCCGAGATGGCCCGCCGGCACAACGACGCCAACGTCGCGTGCTTCGGCGCTCGCGTGAGCGCCCCGGAGGCGATCCAGCGCTTCCTCGACCGGTTCCTCACGACGGCCTTCGAGGCCGGCCGCCACCAGGACCGCGTCGCGAAGATCCACGCCCTGGAGAAGGGCGGCTGCTGAGACCGGCCCCCTCTACTTGTAGAGGGTGGTGATCCAGATCTGACCCTTCGAGTCGGCGAACTGGCCGACCGCGACGGTCTTGAACGCCGGATTCGTGATCTGGGAGAAGTGGTTCTGCTGCCCCGCGGGCGGCGGGCCCTCGGCCATCATCTGGTTGTGGACCTGCAGGAAGGCCGGGTCGTTGTCGCCCATGCCGACGCCCTGGTTCTCCGCGCGGTTGTTGCAGGCGTCGCCGTTGATGAAGTCCTTGTGCATGCACTGACCGAACGCCGCCATGTTGTTGTTCGCGCAGGCGGCGAGGTCCAGCGAGTGCCGGCCCGCGCACTGGCCGTTCGCCACGTCGAGCTGGACGGGCGGAGCTCCGTACTGGGCGCGTGACCGGTTGATGATCCCGAGCACGTACTGCATGTGCGGGTTCGCGGGCTTGCTCGAGTCCACGGTCTCGCGGCCTGCCGTCGCGACGGTCGTCCCCGTCCCCGGGGGCGGAGTCGTGGTCGTCGTGGGGGGCGTGGTCGTCGTGGGGGGCGGGGTCGTCGTGGGGGGCGGGGTCGTCGTGGTCGGCGGCGTGGTCGTCGTCGTCGGTGTCGTGGTGGTCGTCGTCGGCTTCGTCGTCGTCGCGCTCGTCGTCGCGCTGACGGTCGTCGCCGCCTTCGTCGCGGCGGCAGGCGCGTTGTTGAGTCCGCCGTTGCAGCCGAGGACGAACAGGACGGGCACCCAGAAGGCGCGTTCCACTTTCACGGTCTCTTCCCCTTCCAGCCCCGGACGGGGAGCGAGCGGAGAGCCTCGGGGAGATGTTGCGAAGGCGTGACAGAGGACCGCGCAAGTCTCGAAGCCGTCGAAGACGGTCGTTCGTGGGCACTTCGGCTCCATGGAAAGCGTCTGACCACATGCGTGGAGGAGCGTTCCTCACGTCTCGAAACGCTGAGGCGCAGAGACGCGGAGGGCGCTGAGAGGTGGTCGACCAGTCCTCTGCGTCTCTGCGCCTCGGCGCCTCAGCGAATGAAAACGCGAAGAACGCTCCTCCACGTCAGGATTCGCGTCCTCCGCGTCCTCTCAGTCGACGATCGCGCCGGACCTCATCGCGAGCTCCCGGAACGCCGGATCGAGACGCGCCCCCCTGAAGTCCACGCGGAACAGGTTCGTATCCACGAACACGGCGTCGCGGAGGTCGGCCCCCCGGAAGCTGACCGCGCGGATCGAGTCGGGGCTCGACCACGCGTCGTCCGTCGAGCCCTCCACGTAGTAGCCCGTCATGTTGCCCTCGAGGGCGGGCTTCCCGAGGAGGAGCCCCGCGCGCGAGCTGCCCGCGTGGAAGTTGCAGCCCGAGAACCACGCGCGGCGGAGGTCCGCGTCGTCGAAGACGGCGTCGTGCGCGCGGCACGTGTCGAAGCGTGCGCCCGCGAGCTTCGCGCCGCGGAAGGAGGTCGCCGAGAGGTCGCACCCCTGGAGCCGGAGCTGGCTCGCCTCGACCTCGGAGAGGTCCATCTCGGAGAGGTGGCACGACTCGAGGAGCGCGCTCTGGAGCGACGCCGGCGCGAAGCGCGCCTCGCGGAGGTCGAGGAGCTGGAGCCGGGCCATCTTCATGTCGGCGCCCGTGAAGTCGGCCTCCTCGACGCGGACGCTCCCGAGGAGCGCTTCGCGGAACGAGGCGTCGGTGAAGTCGGCGCGCCGGAGGTAGGAGTGCGTGATCGCCGCGCCGCCGAGGACGGCGCCCGCGAAGCACGCGCCCTCGAAGCTCGCGTACGCCGCGCGCGCCTTGACGAGCGTCGCGCCGCGGAAGCTCGCCCCGTCGAGCGCGGAGCCATCGAGCTTCGCGCCGAGGAGCCACGCTCGGTCGAAGGATGCCCCGGTCGCCTGGACCTTGACGAGGAGCGCGAGCTCGACGACGGCCTCGTCGAGCCGCGCTCCGGTGAGGTCGGCGCCCTCGAGCGACGCGTTCCGCATCTGCGCGCCGCGGAGGTCGGCCCCCG
>CAZYLP010000498.1:0-6554 GCA_964648345.1 uncultured Planctomycetota bacterium | reverse complement strand
GGCGTTCGGGGGGGGCCCCCCCCCCCCCCCCCCCCGCCCCGGGGGGGGGGGGGGGGGGGGGGCCCGCCAGCACCTCGGCCGTGGAGCCGGGCGGGCTCGCCCACGGGTCGCGCCCCGCGGCGCGGAGCGCCTTCACGTAGCGGTAGCCCGCCCAGTACGGGAAGACGAGGAGCTCCCTCAGGACGGGCGGCGCTCGCTCGACGGCCTCTCCGGTCGCGCCCTCGATGAGCTCCTCGCGCTCGAGGTCCACTTCCTTGAGGCCCATGGCGAGGAGGCCGTGGTACATGGCGTCGCCCTCGATCACGGCCTGCCGCGCGAGCTGTGCGTCCTCCGACGGGCCGGCGGCGCGCCACCACTTCTCGAGGCCGTAGGCCCGGTCCTGGAGCGCGTGGACGAGCTCGTGCGACGCGGTGAGCTCGTTCGGGATGTCCCGGTTCGTGAGCCAGCACGCGAGCCACACGGAGAAGCCGCCTTGCGACGGGCGGTCGACGAAGAAGTACTTCTTCTCGACGGGGTCGTAGAACGCGGCCGCCTGCTCGGCCATGAGGTCGATCATGACCTTCCTCAGGTCGATCTTCTCCTTCACGAAGCCGAACGCGCGGAGCGCGCGCGCCTGCTCCTCGGCCTCGGCGTCCGGGAGCTCGCGGTCGAGGTCGCGGGCGAACTTCTCGCGCGCCGCCTTCTCGTCGATCACCTCGTACGGGACGGCCTGGCCCGCGTCCAGGCTCGAGACGCGCGCGACGTTCGACTGGACGCGCCCGAGGTAACGCTCGTTCACCTTGCCCTCGTCGATGAGACGCGGGTACGTGCACCCGGCGAGCGCGGCGAGGAGGAGGAGGCCTGCGAGCTTCACGCGGGTATGCTCTCATGGGTCCGCACGGGGAGCGCTGCGATGGCCGTCACGAAGCCCGATGTCCTGAAGAAGGTCCTCCGCGAGGAGACGAAGAAGGTCTTCGCCGGCGCCGGCGCGAAGGTCGCCGTCGTCGGCGTCTCGGGCGGCGTCAACTCCGCGTTCGCGCTCGGCGTCGCGGCCGACGCGCTCGGCCCCGAGAACGTCGCGGGCGTCTACATCGGCGCCCACTCGAGCCCGCGCTCGCTCGAGACCGCGCGGCTCGCGGCCCAGTCGCAGAACGTCAAGCTCATCGAGCTCGACGTGACGAACGACGTGGGCAGCATCTGGAGCCAGTTCCGCGAGCGGACGCCGCTCTGGCCGTCGGTGCTCGACAAGCCGAAGGAGCTCCGCCTCGCGAACGAGGTCTCGGCGGCCGTCTTCCAGGCCTCGATCGTCGCGCGCGGGAGCATCCGCTCGTGCATCCGCGCGACGATCCTCGATGCGTACGGGAAGGCCTTCGCGATCCAGCGCTCGATCGCGCGCGGCGACGAGAGCTGGAACGTCCTCATCATGGGCACGGGCGACGAGGGCGAGGACCGCTACTTCCGCTTCTTCAACAAGCGCGGCGACGGCGCCGTGGACATCTCGCTCCTCTCCGCGCTCTCGAAGAACGAGCACCGCCAGGCGTCCGTCCTCTGCTACGGCGTCCCGCGCGAGGTCGCGTACCAGAAGTCGGGCCCCGACCTCCAGCACGACGTCCTCCTCCCGGGCCAGGCGGCCCATTACGCCGAGGAGGAGATGTCGCGCTGCTTCGGCGCGATCCTGACCTACGGAAGGATCGACCCCGAGACCGACAAGTACGCGGCCTACGGCACGCTCGAGTGGATCGCGCGCGAGGACGACGTGCGCGGGGTCGTGACGGGCGTCCGCAAGGACGAGCCCGCGCGCTCGCTCCTCGGGCACTACCGCGAGCAGCGGCTCGTGGACGTGATCCTCGCCGCGCGCCGCTTCGAGGCCGCGACGCGCCACAAGACCGCGACCCAGGCGACGATCGACCGCCGCGTCTTCACGGCCTCGGGCGCCGTCTCGAACGGGCCCGACCCGAGCGATCTCCCGGTCAGCTTCGAGCTTTGATCTCCCGGAAGTACGGGCTCGTCTTCGCGGTCGCCCTCGCCACCCGCCTCGTCGCGGCGGCGAGGGTGCTGCTCCTCGACCGGGACGGCGTCTGGTACCTCCTGTCGGCGGATCACTTCGCGAAGGGCGACTGGAAGGCGGGGGTCGCGTTCCACTATCCGCCTGCGTACCCCGTGCTCTGCGCGCTCGCGGAGCGCGCGGGGCTCGACCCCGAGCCCGCGGGGATCCTCGTCTCCGCGCTCGCGGGGGCGATCGGGGCGGTGCTCGTCGCCGCGATCGCATCGCGCGCGGGCCCGCGCGCGGCGTGGGTCGCGGGGCTCGTCGCGGCGCTGCACCCGGGGAGCGTCGGACACGGGTGCGACGTCACGGCGGACGCGCTCTTCGCGACGTGCCTCCTCGGCGCCCTCCTCGCCGCGCAGAGGAGCCGCTGGGGGACGAGCGGCCTCCTCGCCGCGGCGAGCTACCTCGCGCGGCCCGAGGGGATCGTCGCGGTCGCGGTCTTCGCGCTCCGCGCGCGGAGGCGCGCCCCCCTCGTGCTCGCCGCGGCCGCGGTCGTGGTCGCACCCTACGTGCTCGCGATCCGCGCCGAGCCCATGATGTCGGGGGCGGGCGCCGGCGCGTGGAAGGTCACGCGCAAGCGCGAGGTCCTCCGCGAGTCGGGCGCGACGCTCGTCTTCGCGCGCGGAGAGGACGGCGCGCGGCACTTCTCCGCGGACGGGGCGCGCGAGTTCGTCGTCGCGAACACGAAGCGCGTCCTCTGGCAGAGCTATCACGTCCTCCACGCGGGGAAGGAGCTGCTCGCGGTCCTCGCGGTCCTGCTTCTGTTCCGGCGCCCCCCCCCGCCTCCCCTCCGCGAAGCGGGCGGGGGATCGGGGGCCGGCGCCGTGCTCCTCCCGCTCGTCCTCCTCGTCACCTACTCCGCGATCCGGCACGACCCGCGATACGGGATCATCATCTTCACGCTCTTCCTCCCCGCTCTCGGCGTCTGGATGTCGCGGCTCGCGACGCGACGCTGGCTCCTCGCGCTCTGCCTCCTCGTCCCGCTCCTCCCGGCCACGCGCCCGCGCAACTCGACGAAGGTCACCTGGCGCGAGGCGGGCGTCCTCTGCACGGGCTACGAGCGAATCGCCGCGGAGGACCCGCGCGTCGCGTTCTACGCGCACGCGCCCGTCTTCCTCGACCTCCACGTCATGAGCATCGAGGAGGCGAAGGCGAAGGGCGCCCAGGTCGCGGTCTTCCGCGACGATGACTCCCCGCCTGCCGGGATCGGTTCGAGGACACGGACGATCCTGGTCAGCCACCCGGGTCAGAAGGTCGAGCCCGTGCGCATCGTCCCCCTGCAGTAGAATGCAGGCCGAAAGGTCCTCCACGTGAAGCGAGCGCTCCCCGCAGTGCTGCTCCTCCTCATCCTCGCGTCCGGGCCGGGCTGCAACCATCCGCCGCGCCTCGACAACGAGACCGCGAACCGCCACCGCGAGGTCCACGGCAAGGGCACGCCGCGCGACCGCGAGGACGAGCTCCTCGGCACGCTGAACGGCGAGAAGGACGACCTCCGCTCGCTCGCGAAGCGCGCGGGCCCCGGCGACTCGATCGACGTCGCCCTCGCGCCGGGAGTCTACACCCTCGAGGCGCCGGTCGTCGTGAAGGGCGCCCGTCTCGTGATCCGGGGCCCGGGCGCCGACCTCGCCCGCATCGAGCTCAAGACCGACGACTGGCGCGCGCTCTCGGTCATCGGGAGCCCGAACGTCGAGATCCGCGGCGTCACCATCGCGGGCTACACGGGCGGCGGCATCGACATCCACGACGCGGCCCGCGTCGTCGTCAACGAGTGCGACTTCGCCGGGTCGCGCTACGGTCTCGAGCTCGAGCGGTGCGCGGTCGCCTACATCGACTCCTGCGTCTTCGTGGGCTGCGAGAAGGCCGTGAAGGTGGACGACGGACGGCTCGTGATCCGCGGCACCTCGATCACGGAGTGCTGGACGACGCTCGAGGGCTCCGCCCTCATCGAGGCGCTGGGGCTCGTCCTGGCGGGGAACGTGGACGGCGCCGCGAGCCTCGCGACCCGCCCGGGCTCGCGCTTCCGCTCGTGCCTGCTCGGACCGAACGAGACCTTCAACCCGGTCGGGAAGCCCGACGTGCGGAGCTCGTACCTGTTCCACGACCACTACGAGCGGTTCAACCTCGCGGGGGACACCGACAACAACGTGGTCCTCCGCGACATGTCCGAGTTCCCCGACGCCGCGACTCCGCCCCGGAACGGCAACCTCGGAGCCATCCACTACGCCCTCGAGCGCGCGAAGCAGCGCGCGGCGAACAAGCCGAACGATCGGATCCGCGACGTCCTCGAGGCCGAGGCGCGGAAGTACGGCGACGCCGCGCTCCGCGCCCTCGAGAAGAAGGACATGGCCGCCGCTCGATGGCTCCAGCAGATCGCGCTCGGCTACTGCCAGGCGTCCGGAGGGCGCTCCGAGCCTCTCCGGGTCCAGATCCAGGGCAGCATCCCCTGAACCGCCCTTCCCGCATTGATTTGGTGCACATTCATAGTGTACTCGATCGCAGCTGATTACTAACGCCAAGCACGTCTTCGAGTAACATTCGCGACTCGGTGCGTTGACTGTTGATACCGTACCGAGCAGATGCTATATTCGCCCTCCGAGCGAAGACGATGCTGAACCTGACGAAGCGTGTGGATTACGGGCTCATCGCGCTCACGCATCTCGCGTGCGTCGAGAAGGCCGAGCCCACCGCCACGAACGGGGCGGCCCGGCTCAGCGTCCGCGGCATGGCCGAGGCCTACAACATGTCGCAGCCGCTCCTCGCGAACGTCATGAAGGACCTCGCTCGTCTCGGCTTCGTGCGCTCGGTGCGCGGGACGAAGGGCGGCTACGAGCTCGCCTTCCCGCCCGAGCAGCTCACGGTCGGCCGCGTCGCCGAGGCGCTCGAGGGTCCGCTCCGGCTGACCGAGTGCGTCCAGGCGCAGGAGGGCGGCGAGGGCCACGGTGGGCTCGAGCACGCGGCCTGCAACGTCTTCGAGAGCTGCCTCATCAAGCGGTCGCTCTTCCTCGTCCACACCAAGATCCGGGACGCCCTCTACGGCGTCAACATCGCGGCCCTCGCGCGGAACGCGGGTCCGGTACGGAACCACCACTCCTCGTCGGGCCGGCTCCCGCTCGCGAGCGGTAGCCAGGAGTCCTAGCCATGCCGAACGTCAAGCTGCCGATCTACCTCGACTACCACGCCTCGACGCCGGTCGATCCGCGCGTCCTCGAGATCATGCTCCCTTACTTCACGCAGAAGTTCGGGAACGCGGCGAGCCGCAACCACTCGTTCGGCTGGGAGTCCGAGAAGGCCGTCGAGCGCGCGCGCGAGCAGGTCGCCGCTCTCATCAACGCCGACCCGAAGGAGATCATCTTCACGTCGGGCGCGACCGAGAGCGACAACCTAGCCATCAAGGGCGCGCTCGAGATGTACGGCTCGGACGTCAACGGACAGCGGCGGGGCCGCCACATCATCACGATCAAGACCGAGCACAAGGCCGTGATCGACACGTGCAAGTACCTCTCGCGCCCGGCCGAGGGCGGCGAGGAAGAGCAGACCGCGGTCGGTGAGACGGCCAAGGGTGGCGCGGCCGAGGTCACGTTCCTCGATGTCGAGAAGAGCGGCCTCGTCGACCTGAAGAAGCTCGAGGCGGCGATCCGGCCGGACACGATCCTCGTCGCGATCATGGCGGCGAACAACGAGATCGGCGTCGTCCAGGACCTCGCGGCGATCGGCAAGCTCTGCCACGAGAAGGGCGTCCTCTTCTTCACGGACGCGGCCCAGGCCTTCGGCAAGGTCCCGCTCGACGTGAAGGCGCAGAACATCGACATCATGGCGATCTCGGGGCACAAGATTTACGCCCCGAAGGGCATCGGCGCCCTCTACGTCCGCCGGAAGAGTCCGCGCGTCCGCCTCTCGCCCGTGATCCACGGCGGCGGCCACGAGCGCGGCATGCGCTCGGGCACGCTCGCGACCCCGCTCATCGTCGCACTGGGCGCGGCAGCGGAGATCGCGGGCAAGGACATGGCCGAGGAGACGAAGCGGATCCGCGGGCTCCGCGACCGGCTCTGGAAGGGCTTGAACGCCCAGCTCGACTACATCTACCTCAACGGCGACGCGGAGAAGCGGCTGCCCGGGAATCTCAACGTCAGCTTCGCGTTCGTCGAGGGTGAGGCGCTCATGATGGGCATGCGCGACCTCGCCGTCAGCTCGGGGTCGGCCTGCACGTCGGCGAGCCTAGAGCCGAGCTACGTCCTCAAGGCGCTCGGGATCGGCGACGACCTCGCGCACACCTCGATCCGCTACGGGATCGGCCGCTTCAACACCGAGGCGGAGATCGACTACGCGATCGAGGCGACGGTCAAGGCCGTCAAGAAGCTGCGCGACATGTCGCCGCTCTACGAGATGGCCAAAGAAGGAATCGACATCAAGTCCGTCCAGTGGACGGCGCACTAGAGAGCGAGAGGGAACCCATGGCTTACAGCGACAAGGTCCTCGATCACTACAACAATCCGCGCAACGTGGGCTCGCTCGACAAGGCGGCGGCCGA
>CAZYLP010000497.1:0-6560 GCA_964648345.1 uncultured Planctomycetota bacterium | reverse complement strand
GAAGGAGAAGATCGGCCTCACCTTCGCGCGCGGCCTGCGCTCGATCCTCCGCCACGACCCCGACGTCGTCATGATCGGGGAGATCCGCGACCGCGAGACCGCCGAGATCGCGGTCCAGGCGTCGCTCACGGGGCACCTCGTCCTCTCGACGCTCCACACGAACGATGCGTCGGGCGCGATCACGCGCCTGATCGACATGGGCGTCGAGCCGTACCTCGTCGCCTCGACGATCGAGGGGCTCTGCGCGCAGCGCCTCGTGCGCCGAGTCTGCAAGAGCTGCGGCGTCGCCGGTCCGGCCCGGCAGGACCCGCACTGGAAGGACGTGGAAGAGCTCAAGATCGACCTCGCGCAGGTCACGCGCGGCAAGGGCTGCGAGGCGTGCCGCGGGACGGGCTTCAAGGGCCGCGTCGGCATCTTCGAGATGATCAAGGTGGACGACGGCCTCCGCGAGCTCGCGATGGATGGAGCGAACGCGGTCAGGCTGAGGAATTACGTCCGCGAGAAGGGCTTCGGGAGCCTCCGCGACGACGGGCTGCGTGTCCTCCGCGAGGGCATCACGACGCCCGAGGAAGTTCTCCATGCGACACGAGATGAGGGCCGCTAGCATGCGGCGTTTCGGGGGGATCCGCCGTTGAGCGTCTATCTCTACAAGGCGTTCAAGCTGAGCGGCGAGTCCGTCGAGGGCACGATCCCCGCCGACAGCGAGCGCGCCGCTCTCCAGGCGCTCGAGAAGATGAACCTCCTGCCTCTGGACGTGCGCCCGGACCCGAAGGATGTCGTCGCGGGCTCCGAGGGCGGCGAGGACCAGCGGACGTTCCTCCAGAAGCTCCTCAACCGGCGCGTCAGCGCCGAGTCGGCCGCGCGCTTCGCGCGCGAGCTCGCCGACCTCTCGGGGGCGGGCGTGCCGATCCTGCGCGCGCTCGATGCGATCAGCGAGCGCGCCGACTCGACGACGGACGTCGTCTGGGGCGCGGGCGACAAGCCCGAGGACAAGCGCGCGCGGGCGATCCTCCGCTCCGTGCGGCGCGACGTGGCGGGCGGCACGTCTCTCGCGGACGCGCTCGCGCGGCGGCCCGAGCTCTTCCCCGAGGCGTCGATCGGCGTCGTGCGCGCCGGCGAGGCAGGCGGCTTCCTCGACGAGGCGCTCCGCCGCATCGCCGCGTTCGGCGAGCGCGAGGTGTCCTTGAAGCGCCGCGTGAGGAGCGCCCTCGCCTACCCCGTGCTCCTCATCTTCCTCGGGATCGGCGCCGTGATCTTCCTCCTCGCGTGGGTCGTGCCGCGCTTCTCGGCGATCTACAAGGACCTCGGCGGCTCGCTCCCGCTCCCGACACAGATCCTCGTCGGCACGGCGGACGTGGTCGCGAACTACTGGTGGCTCATCATCGGCATCGCCGCCGCGATCGCCGCGGGCGTCTGGCGCATGCTCTCGACGGACGAGGGGAAGCGCCGGTTCGACCGCCTGACTCTCAGGATCCCGCTCCTCCGCGGCGTCATCGGCCGCGCCGCGCTCGCGCGGTTCGCGCGCACGCTCGGGACTCTCCTCTCCTCGGGCGTGCCGATCCTCTCGGCGCTCGAGGTCGCGCGCTCGGCGTGCGGCAACCGCGAGTTCTCGGCCAAGCTCGGCGAGGTGATCCAGCCGGTGCGCGAGGGCGCGGACCTCGCGACGCCTCTCGAGCACACGCGCCTCTTCCCGCCCGAGGTCATCGAGATGGTCTCGGTCGGCCAGGAGTCGGGCGCGCTCGACAAGGTGCTCGAGCGCGTCGGCGACCGCGCGGACGAAGAGGTCGACCACGCGCTCCGCATCCTCGTGTCGTTCCTCGAGCCCGCCCTCGTCGTGGCGGTGGCCGGGGTCGTCTTCTTCGTCGTCGTGGCGGCCCTGCTGCCCGTCTTCACCCTGAACACGCTCATCAAATGAGGTCAGACATGCGCATTCGTCACCGCGGTGCTCCCTCCGGTCGCCCTGACCGTGGTTTCACCCTCATCGAGCTCCTCCTCGTCATCGTGATCATCGCGACGCTCGCGGCGATCGTCGTCCCGCAGCTCGCGGGCCGCGGCGAGGACGCCAAGATCGGCGCCGCGAAGGCGCAGATCGCGGGCTTCGAGACCGCCCTCGACGCCTTCGAGGTCGACTGCGGGCGCTACCCGAGCACCGCCGAGGGCCTCGAGGCGCTCCGCACCCAGCCGAACGGCCTGACCAAGTGGAAGGGCCCGTACATGAAGAAGGACATCCCGCTCGACCCGTGGGAGAAGCCCTTCCAGTACAAGTCCCCGGGCTCGCACGCGTCCGGATCCGCGGCGAGCTACGACGTCTGGTCGAACGGCCCCGACGGCTCGGAGGGCTCGGCCGACGACATCAAGAGCTGGGACATCAACAACAAGGGCTCGTCGCGGTAACGCCCGTGCGCGCCCCTCGCCCCGAGAGCGGTCCCACGAAGCTCGCCGGCTTCACGCTCACCGATGCGTTCGCTCGCGGCTCCGCGGGCGACTCGTCGCGTCATGCCGGCGAGCGTGGTTCGCCGATCCGAGCCGCCTCGCCCGGCATGCCGCGCCGAGTACGCTTGCGGACCCGCGGCTTCACGCTGGTCGAGCTCCTGCTCGTCTGCCTCCTCGTCGGCACGCTCGCCGCCGTGGTGGCGCCGCAGCTCTCGGGCTCCGCGCAGCGGTCGCATCTCGACGGCACCGCGCGCGCGCTCGTCGCCCTCGCTCGCGGGGCGCGGGCTCGCGCGAGCGCGGAGGGGCGCGCCTACTTCCTCGTCGTGGACGGCGAGCGGAGGGAGCTCCGCGTCGCGCGGGCGCGCGACCCGCTCGCCGCGGCCGAGGTCGAGGGAGACTCCGAGGTCGAGGGCGACAACTGGGTCGAGGGCGCGCCGTGGGCGCGGGCCGTCGCCTTCGAGGAGGGCGTGACGCTCGTCTGGGCGCGCGTCGCGAACCAGAGCTTCGCCGGCACCGGCGGCTCGGCGCCCGTCGCGGTCTTCTCGGGCGGCGTCAACACGACGACGAGCAGCCTCTACGGCACCGTCGCCGACCCGACCCCGACGGTCGGGACGACGACGAACGCGGTCAACCTCCCGGCGCCGGTCCTCACGGTCCCGCGCGTCGCGTTCGACCCCGAGGGCTCGGCGGACGACGCGTTCTTCGACCTCGAGCTCGGCGGCGACCGCGTGCGGATCGTCGTCGAGGCGGCGAGCGGCCGCACCCGGATCCTCACGAGTGCCGAGTACGACGCTTCGCTCGCCGGCAACGCGCTCCCGCTCGGAACGGACGAGCCCCGATGAGACGGACCGCCGGGCGCTCGGGTGTCACCCTCGTCGAGGTCCTCCTCGCGTCCGTCGTCTGCGGCGCGGGGCTCGCCGTGATCCTCTCCGCGATGTCCACCTCCATCCGGCTCGAGGTGAACGCCGACCTCAAGGTCAAGGCCGCGCGCTTCGTCGAGCTCCAGCTCGGCCGGATCGAGTCGGGCGCGCTCCCCCTGGAGTCCGCCGCGGGCGACTTCACCGAGGAGGGCGCCCCCGAGTTCACCTGGACCGTCGAGGTCACCGAGGCGGACCAGTCGAACCTCTCCCAGGTGACGGTCTCCGTGCTCTGGACCGAGCAGGGCGAGCCGCGCGACCTCGATGCGGTGCGGCTCATCTTCACGGACCCGGACAGCGCGACGTCGCTCGGCGGCTCGACGGCGACGGCGCAGACCCAGGTCGGGAGCGGCTCGCAGCTCCAGGGCGCGTCGGGCGCCGCGCGTGGCTCGACGGGCGCTTCGGGCGCGCAGGGTGGTGCGTCGGGTGCGCAGGGCGCTCAAGGCGCGCAGGGAGGCGGACGGTGAGCGTCAGCCTTCGATCACGATCACGAGCGGGGGGCTTCACGCTCGTCGAGGTCCTCATCGCCACGTCGATGCTCGCCGTCATCGGACTGGCCATCGCGGAGACGCTCCGCGCGGCGCGCGACGCCGACCGGCGGTTCCAGGCGCGCTCCGAGAAGCGCGCGCAGGACCGCGCGATCGTGGAGCGGATCTCGCGCGACCTCCGCTCGCTCATGCCTCCCGGCGGGACCTACGCCGCGGGCCTCGTCGGCGAGCAGGCCGACCGGGGCGCGGGCGAGCTCCTCTCGAAGCAGACCGAGGAGCAGGCGGCCGACGCCGACGCGAGCGCGCAGGGCGCGGTCCCGCCGCCTTACGCGGCGCGCGACCGCATCACGATCTCCGTGATCCCGGGCGCGAAGCGCTTCGGCTCCTCGTGGGCCGCGGGGACGGGCGCGATCCAGTCGGTCGTCTGGGAGATCGACGAGGACACCGCGACCGTCGAGCGCGGGCTCGTCCGCCGCGCGACGGCCGTCCGCGACCCCGTGACGGGCGCGGTCGCCGAGCCGGTCGAGGTCGTCTGCGCCGAGGCCTGCGGCCTCGAGCTCCGCTACTTCGACGGCACCACGTGGCAGGAGACGTGGGACTCGAGCGCCCAGAACCTCATCCCGCAGGCGATCGAGGTCTCGGTCGCCGTGCGCGGCCAGGACGGCACGCTCCGCCGCCTCGTCGCGGTCGTCGCCCCGCAGGCCGGGCGTCCGAGCACGCTCATCGAGGCGAAGACCGAATGAGACGAGCGGTAGCGAGGCGCGCTGCGATGACGGCGACGAGGTCTCGCCAGCACGGCTCCGTGCTCATCGTCTCGCTCGTCGTCCTCGTGGCGGTGACGTTCATCGCCCTCACGCTCGCCCGCGAGGCGCGCGTCGAGATCCAGGTCGCGGCCCGCGCGGTGGACGAGGTCCGCACGCGCGCGCTCGCCGACTCGTGCATCGACCGCGCCATGGCGGTGCTGAAGCTCGACGACACGACGGGCGACACGCTCCAGGACGTCTGGCGGAACGACGAGACGACGTGGCGGAACGTGCCGCTCGGCGCGGGGCACTGCTGGGTCGTCTTCGGCGAGGAGGACCCCGGCGACGCGAAGGAGGTCCGCTACGGGCTCCGCGACGAGGCGAGCAAGCTCAACGTCAACACGGCGACGGTGGACCAGCTCCTCCAGATCCCGGGCATGACCCAGGAGATCGCCGAGGCGATCGTGGACTGGCGCGACACGGATGAAGAGCCGCAGGCGAACGGCGCGGAGTCCGACTACTACAACGCGCTCGAGCCGGGCTACACGGCGAAGAACGGCCCCATCGAGTCCATCGAAGAGCTCCTCCGCGTGCGCGGGATCGACGAGTCGATCCTCTACGGCGAGGACCGGAACCGGAACGGCGCGCTCGACCCCTGCGAGGACGACGGCGACCGGTCCTACCCGCCCGACGACGCCGACGGGACGCTCCTCCGCGGCCTCGCGGACTACCTCACCGTCTACTCGATGGACATGAACTGGACGAAGGACGGCCGCGCGCGGCTCCTCATCACGAACGCGCAGCCGCAGGCGATCCGCGACCGCCTCGAGAAGAACGGCCTCTCGACGGCCATGGGCGGCACGATCTTCCAGTTCCTCCAGCTCCGCCGCGGGCAGCCGCTCGCGTCGGTCGCCGAGCTCCTCCAGATCCCGAGCATGGACGAGGCGAGCTTCGCGATCTGCGCCGACGAGCTGACCTCGCGCGAGGAGGCGCAGCTCGCGGGCAAGATCAACATCAACACGGCCGCGCGCGCCGTGCTCGCGGGTCTCCCGGGCCTCACGGCCGATGACGTGAGCGCGATCATGTCCCGCCGCTCCGACGCCGCCGAGGCGCTCGACAGCCCGGCGTGGCTCCTCCGCGTCCTCGAGCGGCAGAAGGTCGGCCAGGTCTTCGAGCTCGTGACGACGCGGAGCTACCAGTTCACCGTGCACGCGGCCGTCGCGCTCGACGACCGCCCCGAGATGGTCCGCCGCATCGAGGCGGTCATC
Organism: uncultured Planctomycetota bacterium; assembly: GCA_964648345.1. Classification (GTDB taxonomy): domain Bacteria; phylum Planctomycetota; class J058; order J058; family JACQDU01; genus CAZYLP01. The sequence continues at coordinate 711 of CAZYLP010000497.1, read as the reverse complement.
GACCGCTCGTACGCGCCCATGCGCGTGCTCTGGCGGCGGGACCTCTCGTTCCTCGGGTTCCCGGTCGCGGGCGAGCGCTCCCAGAACAGCCCCGGAGTCGAAGTGCCATGATCGCGCGAGCGGAGCGAGCCACATGATCGTAGGCCTCGATATCGGACGCCGGTCCGTCAAGCTCGTGCGCGTCGACGAGTCGCGCCGCTCGAGCGAGCCGCCGCGCTCGGTCCGCGGCGCCGCGCGCGACCTCGATGCGGCCCTCGAGGGGCCCGCGGCGCGCGCCGCGATCGTCAAGGCGATCCGCGAGTGCGCGGACGAGCTCGGCATCGGGCGCGGCGTCCCGTGCGCGGTCGCCGTGGCCCGCGCCGAGGCCGTCCTCAAGACGGTCGTCCTGCCGCCCGTCTCGCCCGAGGAGCGGGCCAAGCTCATCCGCTTCCAGGCCGCCAAGGACGTGCCCTTCGAGCTCTCGGAGGTCGTCCTCGCCCATGGCGTCGTCGGCGCGGCGGCGACGGCGACCGATGCGCCGAAGCCTGGCTCGACGCCGGCGCCCGTCGAGGTCAACTACGCCGCGGTCCGGACGAGCGTCCTCGACTCGCTCCGCGCGCTCGTGCGCGAGGCCGGGCTCGAGCCCGCCTCGCTCGAGATCTCGACGCAGGCCGCGGCGCGCGCGGCGCGCCTCCTCGCGCCCGAGGTCGAGGACGCCGTGCTCGTCCTCGT
>CAZYLP010000496.1:0-6580 GCA_964648345.1 uncultured Planctomycetota bacterium | reverse complement strand
CGCCTCGATGCTCGAGCGAGCCTCGAGGAGATGGTGCGCGTACTCCGAGACGTCGGCCTCGCCGTCGGCGCCGGCCGCGAGGGCCCGCGCGACGTCGTCGTGGAGCTCGGTCCGCTTCTCGACCGCGTTGAAGACGACGTCGCGCGTCTTCGCGTGCGCGAAGCCGAAGCGGCCCGTCGAGCGGGCGAGGGTGCCGTCGCGGAGCTGGGCCTCGAGCGCCGGCCCGAGCTTCGACTCCTCGACGCCGAGCATCTTCGCGAGGAGGCCGGGCGTCGCCGGCCGGTCGAGCACGGAGAGCGCCTCGAGGAGCTGCTTCTGGTCGACGGGCAGGCGCCCGACGCGGTTCAAGACGACGACGCCGACGCGGTTCGGGACCTCGAGCGCCTCGGCCCGCTCCCTGTCGAAGCGCCACAGGCCGCGGCGCCGGTCGATCAGACCCGACGCGACGAGCTCGGCCATGAGCTGCTCGATGAACAGAGGGTTCCCGAGCGTCTCGTTCATCACCCGCTCGACGAAGCGGCGCGGGACATCCGGGACTCCGAGCATCGAGACGATGAGCTCGCTCGCGTCGTCGGTGCGCAGCGAGCGGAGGTTGAGCTCCTCGAAGAAGCGGTCGCGGCGGAGCTCCTTGAGGGCGCGCCCGAGCTCGGGGCCGCGGACCTCTTCGGGGCGGTACGTCGAGAGGACGAGGAGCCGCGCGTGCGCGCCCGAGCCGCGGAGGGCGACGAGCGAGCGGTGGAGGTGGAGGAGCAGCTCGAGCGTCTCGCCGCGCGCCCACTGGAGGTTCTCGATCGAGAGGACGAGCGGGCCCTTCTGCGCGCGCTGGAGCAGGAGGTCGGTGATCGCGTCGATGAACCGGAGGCGCTCGACCTTGTCGGCCTCGTGCTGCTCGGGGCCGTCCTCGACGTCGGTCCCGGCGAGGAGCCGCTTGACCGCCCAGTCGGATTGATCTCCGCGGTGCTCCCGCTGGTCGCCCTGGATGCCGAGCTGGCGGACGATCTCGACGAACGGCTCGTAGGCCCGCGAGTGGTGCTTCCGGCACGAGCCGCCGAGCACGAGCGCGCCCTGGACCTGGGTGCGGCGCTTGAGCTCGTCGAGGAGGCGCGTCTTGCCGACGCCCGACTCGCCGCCGATGAAGATCAGGAGCGCGGGCGGCGGCGGCGACGGAGCATCGCGACGCTGCGCGCGGCGGTCGCCGCCGCGGCGGCGCTCGTCGGACGCGGGTTCGGCGGCGGCCGTCGCGCCGGGCTCGCCACGCTTGATCGCGAAGCGCGCGCGGCGGTCGAACTCGCGCGGGTCGTCGTCGCCGGGGGCGACGGGCTCGCCCTGGACGGCGGCGGTGTACGCCTCGATGAGCCAGTCGAGCTCGCGGTCGCGGCCGACGAACTTGCCCGAGAGGACGTAGGCCTCCTTGGTCTCGCTCGTCTCGAACTCGAAGCTCCGGCCGAGGCCCTCGTTGAGGGCGGCCATGACCTCGTTCGCGCTCGAGAAGCGGTGCGCGGGCTCCTTCTCGAGGAGCTTGAGGATGACGCGCTCGAGCGCCTCGGGGATCTGACCGCCGCGCTCCCGCGGAGACACGGGGCGATCCTCGAGGTGCTTCTGGATCACCTCGAGCGCGGTCTCGCCCTCGTAGGGGCGCGCGCCGCAGAAGAGCTCGTACGCGACGACGCCGAGCGAGTAGAGGTCGGCGCGCCGGTCGGCCGGCGCGGCGCCGCGCGCGACCTCGGGGGCGAGGTAGTGCGGCGTCCCGCGCGGAGTCGCGCTGCCGTCGGCAGGCGCCGCGAGGCCGAAGTCCGCGATCTTCACGTGAAGACGACCCGTCGCCTCCATGCGGCGGACGAGCAGGTTCTGCGGCTTCACGTCGAAGTGGATGAGGCCGCGCGTGTGGATGTACTCGAGGCCGCGGAGGACCTGCGCGAGGACCTCGAGCCGCTCATCGAGGCTCGCCCCGGCGAGCGCGGCGATGAGGTCCTGGCCCGGGAAGTACTCGCAGCTGAAGAAGGGCGCGCCCTCGTCCGTGGTTCCGTAGTCGAGTACCGAGATGAGGTGCGGGTGGCGCAGCGCGGCGAGGGATTCGAACTCGCGGCGGAAGCCATCGGACCGAGCCGTCTGGGACTTGAGGACCTTCAAGGCCACGTCTCCCTGGTCGCCCGCCGTATCGCGAGCGAGGAACACGTGAGCTTGGCCACCCTCTCCCAGCGGCTTCACGATCTCGTAACGGCCTATGATCGTGTTGTTTCCCACCTGCATTGAACTCCCCCATCGGGCCCGGGGCGACCCGACGTCAGCCGAGTACCGATGAGCAAATATGGGGTCGATACTTTTGTTGACGGCTCGACGCAGCGGAACTCGAGTGTTCTTTGACGGTTGAGTGGAATGACACTTCCGTGATGGTCCTCCGAAAACGGGTCTTGCGTCTCATCTGAGACGCAGGAGTGGGAATCGTGTTCTCTCGGCAACACCGGTTGATTTGCGTCGGTGAGGGAGAGTACCGTGCTCCGCGATCAGGGAGATCTGGAAGTGCGGGCCGTTTCTCGGCTTTTCCTCGCCGTCGCCTCCCTCGCGGTGCTCGCGGGTCCCGCCCTCGCCCTCGAGGAGATGATCTTCGTTTACCCGGGTAAACCGACCGCGTCGAAGACCGCCTCCGACTCCGTGCTCCAGCCGTTCACGGCGTACGTCGAGGGGAAGGCCGGCTGGGGGAAGGGCGCGCTCCACGCGACCTACTACAACGAGGAGGCGGCCGCGCTCCAGGCGATGAGCAGCGACAACCCGCCGGTCTGGGGCGTCCTCTCGCTCGGGATCTACCTCAAGTGGAAGAAGGCGGGGAGGGCGATCGAGCTCGTCGCGCAGAGCGAGCTCGACAAGAAGCCGACGATGCAGTTCCACCTCCTCGTCCCGATCGAGTCGAAGGTGAAGAAGCTCACGGACCTCGACGGCGCGAACGTCGCCTCCGCGTACCTCGAGGACCGTCAGTTCGCGACGAACATCGTCTTCGGCGGGAAGCTCAACGCGACGAAGAACATCGCGGTCATCGACACGAAGTCGATGTCCACCGCCCTCACCGCCTGCGCGCGCTTCAAGCCGCTCAAGGACGGTCGGAGAGTGGACGCGCTCGTCGTGGACGACGAGCAGTTGAAGGGCCTCGAGGGCAAGGACGACTTCAAGAAGTTGCGCCTCGTCTGGTCGAGCGACGCGCTCCCGACGCCGGTCGTCGTCCGCTTCGGCGCTCCGAACGTCACGCAGCAGTCGAAGCTCCTCGGCGTCCTCACGGACATGCCGGGGAACGCGGGCGGGCGGAAGATCCTCGAGGACATGACGACCACGGGCTTCCGGGAGCCCAACAAGGGCGCGTACCTCGCGCTCGAGAAGGCTTACTGAATGCGGACTCTCGCTCCGCTCGCGCTCCTCCCGCTCGTGTTTCTCGTGGCCTTCGCGGGCTGCGCCGCGACCGCGTCGCCGGACAAGGTCTCGCGGCCCTCGTGGCGCGAGGAGAAGCTCGCGGTCCTCGAGCAGGAGAAGCTCAAGGGCGACTACGAGAGCCAGTGGCGCGCGGCCCAGCTCTGCTACGAGATGGCCGACGAGGACCAGGGCGAGAACCGCGAGAAGTCCCAGCGGAAGGAGCTCGTGAAGCGCGGCCTCGCGCACGCCGAGCGCGCCGTCAAGCTCCAGCCTGAGCTCGTCGAGGGGCACTTCTACAAGCTCATCCTCATGGGCCGCCTCCTCGAGATGTCCACGCCCGAGCCCGTGCTCGTGGCCGACCTCCGCGACCAGGGAGAGCGGACGGCGCGCCTCGAGGGCGCGGCGACCTTCGAGTGCGACGGCGCGCATCGTTTCCTCGCCGTCTTCTACTCCGAGTGCCCCGAGACGGGGCCTTGGGGCTACGGCGACCTCCAGAAGGCCGACGCCAACTTCGTGAAGGCGCTCTCGAGCGCGGGCGAGTGTCCCGAGAACCTGCTCGCCTACGCCGAGTTCCAGCTCACGAAGATGGAGAACCCGGACGCCGGGCGCGACCTCGCGAAGAAGGCGCTCGACGCGATCGACGGGCACCCGGGGCTGTCGCCCGAGCAGCGGGTGGCCATGAAGAAGAGGGCGCGGGAGCTCGTCGGGAAGTAGGTCAGGCCGCGCGGCAGTGCTGCTTGACCTCCGCGAGGATCGCGGAGAAGTCGAGCGGTTTCGAGAAGTGCCGCGCGACGCCGTCCCGGAGCGCGACCTCGGCATGGCCCGGGTCGGCGCTGAGCGTGATCAAGGGCACGCCCGAGAGCGGCTCGTCCTGGTGGCGGAGCCAGGACATGAGCTGCCAGCCGTTGATGACCGGGACGGTGACGTCGAGGACGATCGCGCAGGGGACGACCTCGGAGCTCTTCAAGTGCTCGATGGCCTGCCAGCCGTTCGAGACCGCGACGACCTCGAGGCCCTCCTCCTCGCAGAGCTCCCAGAAGGCGGCGCGCGCCTCCTCGTGGTCCACGACGATGAGGATCGTCCCGGTGACGCTGGCGGGGCCCGTGCGGCGGAGTGTCCTGGAGCAGAACTCGGGGTCCGCTTCGATCAGCCGGAGGAGCGAGCTCGCGAGGGGGCCTGGTCTCCTCCCTCCGTTCTCCCAGCTCAGGTAGAGAGCGGGCTCGACACCGATGAGCTCGGCGAGCTCGTCGGGTGAGAGACCGGCGGCGAGGCGCGCTCGGCGTGCGAGAGTCATGGTGCCGGGACGGTCACAAACCCCGGGCCAACCGAGGTGAAAAAGTCTTTGGGTGACTGCCTTCGGGTCGCATAAAATGAGGCCCGGCCACGCTCAAGTGGCCGTGGGGGAAGTACAGAGTGCTCCTCGATCGCGAAGTCGCGACGCTGACCGAGCGTCCTGCGGACGGACAGCTCGCGGCGAAGGTCTCCTCCTCGCTCGACCGCGCGGTGAACGCGCTCCTGGCGAAGCAGCACGCGCCCGGGTGGTGGGTCGGCGAGGACGAGGCGAACTGCACGCTCGACAGCGAGTACATCTTCTTCCTCCACTACACCGGCCTCATCGAGCGGCCGCAGTACCAGGAGAAGATGCGCCGCCTCGCCCGCCGCATCCGCGGGCAGCAGCGCGCCGACGGCACCTGGGCGATCTACTACGACGGGCCGGGCGAGATCTCCTGCACGACGGAGAGCTACTTCGCGCTCAAGCTCGCGGGCGACTCCGCCGACGCGCCTCACATGGTCCGGGCGCGCGACTGGATCCGGGCGAACGGCGGACCGCTCAAGGCGCGCGTGCTGACGCGGATCCAGCTCGCGCTCATGGGCCAGATGGACTGGCGCGCCTGCCCGGCGCTGCCGATCCAGATGATGTTCGCGCCCAAGGCGTCGCGGTTCAACATCTATGAGATCAGCTACTGGGCGCGCGCCTGTACCGTGCCGCTCGCGGTCCTCTGCGACTACCGCCGGAGCCTCTCGCTCCCTGCCGCGAAGGGGATCGCGGAGCTCTACCCGGAGCAGAGCTCCGTCCCGGTGGACGTGGCCGCGCGCGAGCGCGCCGACGTCTTCTCGTGGAAGAACTTCTTCATCCAGTCGGACCGCTTCCTCAAGTGGGCCGACAAGCGGAGCCTCTCGCCCTTCCGCGACCGCGCCCTCAAGCGCGCCGAGAAGTGGATCCGCCGCCACCAGGACCCGAGCGGCGACTGGGGCGGGATCTTCCCCGCGATCGTGAACTCGCTCATGGCCCTCTTCGTCCGCGGCATGAGCGTCGAGGACGACGTCTTCAAGCGCGGCCTCCAGGCCCTCGAGCGCTTCGAGATCCAGGACTCCTCGCACAGCGCCGGCGTCTCCGCCACGGGCGACCCGCTCGACGAGACGCACATCCAGCCGTGCGTCTCGCCGGTCTGGGACACCGCGTGGAGCGTCCTCGCCCTCTCCGAGGCGAAGGTCCCGCACGAGCACCCCGCGATCAAGAAGTCCACCGACTGGCTCGCCTCGATGCAGATCCGTCGCCGCGGCGACTGGCGCGTCAAGTGCCCCGGCTTGAAGCCCGGCGGCTGGGCCTTCCAGTTCTACAACGACCGCTACCCCGACACCGACGACAGCTCGGTCGTCCTCATGGCCCTCCTGAACGGGCCCGACGAGAGCGAGCCCCGCAAGGAAGTCTTCAAGCGCGGGATCCGCTGGGTGCTCGGCCTCCAGAACGCCGACGGCGGCTGGGGCGCCTTCGAGCGCGACGTGGACGACGACATCTACAACGAGATCCTCTACAACGACGAGAAGAACATGCTCGACCCGAGCACGGCCGACGTGACCGGCCGCGTGCTCGAGTGCCTCGGCTATTGCGGCATCGGCCCCGAGGACCCGGTCGTCGCGCGCGCGCTCGCGTTCCTCCGTCGCGACCAGGGCGTGGGCGGCGAGGGCGGCCTGTTCGGCACGCTCTCGCCCGAGGGCTCGTGGTGGGGACGCTGGGGCGTCAACTACGTCTACGGCACGTGGAGCGTCCTCCGCGGCCTCGCGGCGATCGGGATCCCGACGAACGACTCCATGGTGGTGCGCGCCGCGGACTTCATCGAGCGGCGCCAGAACGAGGACGGCGGCTGGGGCGAGTCGTGCGTCACCTATCGCCCGGGCA
>CAZYLP010000495.1:0-6628 GCA_964648345.1 uncultured Planctomycetota bacterium | reverse complement strand
CATCGACGGGCTGTACCTTCCGCGGTCCGTCGATCCAGCCGAGGCGGCCCGGGATCGTGTCGAGCGCGACGGGGTCACCGCCGAAGGCGACCTTGCCGTCGCCGCAGCTGACGGCGAGGCGGCCGGCGGCGTTGTAGGGCGTGTGATAGAAGACGAGCGCGCCCGCGGGAGGCCGATCGCCGGTCCGCGCGATCCCCTTCTTCTCGCAGGCCTGCCAGGCCCGCGCGACGTCCCGCGTGAGCTCGGTCGCGAGCTCTTCGCCCGTCTGTTGCTGGAACGAGTCCCTCAGGAGCGCGAGCGCGTCCCGCGAGTCCTCGGCGCGGCAGGTCAGGATCGTGGCGAAGCCGATCGCGAGCGCGGCTACGGCCGCGCGAGTCGTGCGGGCGCTCATGGTCTCCCCTCGCTTACTTCGTCGGGCCCGCGGGGTTGCCCGCCGGGTTCGGCTGGGGCTGCGGCTGCGGGCCCGCGGGGTTCGCGGGGACCGTGGACGTGCGCGGCTTGTAGAAGTCGTGCGTGTTCGTGCGCATCGTGCCGAGCCGCTTCACGAACGTCATCTTGTTCGCCCACTGCGGGCGCTCGAAGTAGGGGTTGAAGTAGTGCGTGCAGCCCGGGATCGGGTTCTCGTTGGCCTCGCCCGCCGCGCGCGCCGCATCGAGCGCGTACTTCGGCACCGGGCCGTCGTAGAGCTTGGCGCGGAACTTCGAGCTGTAGCAGGTGAACCCGTTCGTGCCCTGGGCGTGCGCGACCTCGGCGACCGTCTTCCCGAAGCCGCCCGCCTTGAGCCGGTTCAGGATCACGGCCGCGACGGCGACGTGGCACTCGCGCGGGGCGTTCTCCGGGACCTCGCCCTTCACGATCCGGGCGATGATCTGGATCTCGGCCTCGGTGAGCTTGTCGCTCTTGTCGTCGTCCTTCTTCTTCTTCTTGTCGTCGGCGCCCGCGCCCTGCCCGTTCTTGTCCTTGCCGAGGCCGGTCGCGCCGGTGTCGCGGGTCTTCCCGTCCTTGTCCTTGCCGTCCTTGCCCGCGGCGCCGTTCTCGCCGTTCGTGCCGGAGCCGTTCGTCCCGTTCGCGTCCGTCCCGTTCAGGCCGCTCGCGCCGCTCTGGCCGTCGGCGCCGTTCTCGCCGCCGAGCGAGCTCGTGGGGCCGTTCCCGAGGGCGGCGTCCCCGGTCGTGCTCGAGCCGTCACCGGTCGTCCCGTTCGGGTTGCCGTAGGTGCCGTCGGGGTTGGTCGTCGAGCCGTTGCTCCCGTTCCCCGTGATGACGCCGCCCGGGTTGCCGGTGTTGTTGCCGGTCGGGTTGTTGGGGTTGTAGGTGCCGTAGTCGCCCGTGTTCGAGCCGGTGTTGCTCCCCGTCGGGTTGTTGCCGGTGTTGTTGTTGGTGTAGGGGTTGTAGGGCTGGTAGTTGCCCGTGGGCGAATTCGATCCGGTGTTGCTGCCGGTGGGCGAACCGCCGGTGGGCGAGCCCCCGGTCGGGCTACCACCGGTCGGGCTACCACCGGTCGGCGAGCCCCCCGTGCCCGTGTTGCTGCCCGTGCCGGGCTGGCCGCTCCCGGGCTGGCTCTGGCCGGGCTGCTGGCCGCCCGACGAGCTCGAGGCCTTCGGCGGCATGAGCCAGCCGAGGCGCTGACCGATGAAGGCCTCGGGGACCTTCGCGTCGTACTCGCCCGTCGGCGTCTCCGTGAGGACGGTGCCGTCGCCGTTGCTGATGGCGATGTGGCCGCCCTTGTCGCCGGGTGAGTAGGGCGTCCCGAAGAGGACGAGCGCGCCGCGGACGGGCGCAGACTCCTGGAGGATCTTCTCCTCCTTCGCCTTCTCCGCCAGCTTCTGGATGGACTGCTCGGCCTCGGGCGGGAAGGGCTTCTGCGGGAGCTGCTCCTTCCAGGCCTTCTTGGCCAGGTCCATCGTGAACTGGAACCAGCTCGAGCTCCCCGCGGCCGGGTTCGTCGTCGTGCCCTCGGCGCGCGCCTGGGCCGTGAACGCGATGAGGAGGACCGCAGCGGCGGTCGTGACGCGGTTCATCCTGGTCTTTCCCTTCTCAGCTGAGTTCCTCCAAGCGATCCGCGATCCATCGCCCCTAGCAGGACTTGCGTGGCCGGTGCTGGAAACGGAGTTTCCGCTTCCGTCCCGTCCCCGGCCCGGCGCGAGCCGGATACGAACCGCGACCCACGGTGGGACCGGCCTCGACGGCTCCGGCCCGCGAATCGCAGATGCGACGCAGTCGGAATAGGGAAGACGCCCCGCGTGGCGTCGTGGAAAGGGTAGAGAATGCAGACTCAGCGGACCTCGGTCCTCGCGGGCCTCGCCATCGGCATCGTCGTCGCTGCGACGGCCGGGTGTGCGGAGAGAAAGAGCCACACGTTCCTCGGGACCTCGCTCGCCCCCTCGCTGTCGCGGAGCACGACCGCGACGCCGACGCCGACGACGACGGGCGAGCAGTTCCCGACGACGACGACCTCGACGCCCACGATCCCGCCCGAGCTCGCGGGAGCCCCCGAGGCGCGCTTCCTCTACCTCGCGAACCCCGCGGCGGGGACCGTCTCCCAGCTCGCGTTCGACTCGACCAAGGGGACGTTCGCTCCGGTCGGCGAGCCCGTCCTCACGGGCGGCTCCTTCCCGTGGGCGCTCGCGGCGGACCCGAAGGGCCGCTTCCTCTACTGCGCGAACCGCGGCTCGGACGACATCTCCTGCTTCGCGATCGACCCCGAGTCGGGCGCACTGAAGGCGGTCCCCGCGGGCGCGCCGCGGAGCGACCGCTCGGCCGCGACCGTGACCGCGTGCGCCGGCGCGGGTCCTTCGGCGCTCGCGGTCTCGCCGGACGGGACGCGGCTCGTCGTCCTCAACCGCTTCGACGGGACCGCCGGCTCGTACCGGGTCAACTCCGAGAGCGGCATGCTGACGCCCGCGAACGTCATGATCTTCAACCACAACCAGACCGGGTCGGACCTCGCGTTCGCACCCGAGGGCAACAGCTTCTTCGTCTGCGGCGGCCCGCGCGGCTTCGTCGGGCGCGCGACCATCGACAGCACCGGCCTCATGAAGCAGGCGGGCGGCGTCCTCGGCGTCGGCCGCTCGCCGGTCGGCCTCGCCGTGAGCCCGAAGGGCGACCGCGTCGTCGTCGCGACGCACCCGGACAACCTCGTCTGGACGCTCGAGGTGGACGCGAAGGGCCGGCTCAAGCACAAGGACAAGGTGAAGGTCGGGGGCGACCCGAGCGCCGTCGCGTTCGGAGCCACGGGCGCGAGCGTCTACGTCGCGGCGAAGAACGCGGGGAAGCTCTTCGCCTACGCGTACGACGCGAAGGGGAAGCTGGGCGCGGACGGTTCGCCCGTGAGCACGGGCGCCAAGCCGACGGGCCTCGCCGTGGACTCGGGCGGCGGCTTCGTCTACACGGCGAACCTCGGGGACGCGACGGTGTCGCTCTTCGGGCTCGACCCGGTCACGCGGAGCCCGGGGGTCGGGTCCGCCGTGAAGGTGCCGGGCTCGGGCGCCGAGGCGGCGCCCGGCCCGGGGCCGCGGGCGATCGTCGCCGTGAAGTGACGGTGTCGCGAGAGACCGAGAACGAGAAGGAGAACGAGAACGAGTTCAGGCGAAGCGGACGGACTGGATGGGCGGGTAGCCGGTGCCGATACAGTGCCAGCTCTCGCCCCGGTCCTCGCTGACGTAGAGGTTGCCCGTCGTGCTCCCGAACGCGATCGTGTCGCCGCGCGCGTCGAGGCCGTGGCGATAGACGACGTCGTAGCAGTTCTCCTGCGGGAGCCCCTCGCGGAGGACCTTCCACGACTTGCCGCCGTCGTCGGTGCGCGCGACGCAGAGCGCGCCGTTGACGGCGTAGCGCTTGTCGTCGGACGTCGCGGGCACGACCCACGCGCGCTCCGCGTTCTTGGCGTCCACCGCGATCGCGAAGCCGAAGTGGACGATCCCGTCCTTGGCCGAGATCTCCTGCCACGTCTTCGCGCCGTCCGTGCTCCGGAAGATCCCGCAGTGGTTCTGTTGCCAGAGGACGTCGGGCTCCGCCTCGCAGCTCGTCATGAAGTGCGGGTCGTGCGGGAACTCGGCCGTCGGGTCCGGATTGAACGTGGCGAGGAGTCCCTTGTTGCGGGAGCTCCACGTCTTCCCGCCGTCCTCCGTGCCCATGCAACCCGCGGAGCTGATCCCGACGACGATCTTCTTCGGATCCCGCGGGTCCACGACCACCGAGTGGAGGCCGGGCTCATCGAAGTCCTTCCCGGCCTGCCCCCACTTGTCGCGCGAGGCGTGCGTCCAGAGAGCCTCCTCGAGCTTCAGGTTCGCGCCCGACTCCTCGCTCGTGAACAGGCCGCCCGGCACCGTGCCCACGTAGAGGCGGTTCGGCTCCTGCTTCCGGCCCGGCGCGACGACGTACATGTAGACGAGGGTCGCGGGCTTCTTCTGGCAGGGGCCCGGCATGGAGCCCTCGGGGTACTTGGGCGCCGGGACCTCCGTCCACGTCGAGCCGCCGTCGGTGCTCTTCGAGAGCTTCGCGCCCCAGTGCCCGTGACCGAGCGCGGCCCAGAGCGTCCCCGTGCGCGCGTCGTGGAACGCGAAGGAGCACGTGATCCCCTGGTGCTGGAGCGGCTTCGTCTTCCAGGAGCGCGAGCCCTTCTCGATGACGAGGAGGCCCTTCTTCGTGCCGAGGATCAGAGTCGTCGCCGCCATGGTCAGCCTCCCGACAGTGCCTGGAACACGGAGACGACGACGCCCGGCTCCACGCGGTCGCTCAGGCGCTCCCGGTCGTGGATGAGGTCGACTCCGAGAAAGATGTTCACGTGCTTGCGGAGCGAGCCGTTGTCCTCGAGGACGTAGCCCGCGATCCCGGGGTGCTTCTTCTCGAGGGACGCGACGACCTCCGCGACGGTCGTCCCCTCGAAGTCGCCGTCCTCGAGGCGCGGGAAGTACCGGACGAGGTGCTTCGTGAACTGGACCCGCGGCATCGATCGCCCCCCGACGAGGCCCGATTTTATCTCGCTTCGAAGCGATGAGCGAGCGCGCGCAGGATCGCCCACGAAGCGTAGAGCGCCGCCGCGACGAACGAGAGCGCGCGGAGACCCGCGAAGAGAGCGAGCGCCTCGAGGCCGCCTCCGACCGCCGCTCCCGCGAGGTTCGCTCCGAGCGCGCGCGCTCCGTCTCCCGCCGGCACCGCCGCGAAGGCTCTCGAGAAGGCGACCCCTCCGAGCCCGAGCGGCACTCCTGCGACCGCCGCCGCCGCGAGCGCGCGCGGGACGAGTGGCAGCTGGAGGAGGTCGGGCATGGGCACCAGCAGCGCCGCCGCCGCGAGCGCTCCCGCAACCGGCGCGAGCTTGGCCGGCACTCGTCTAGCGACGGCGTTCGCCGCGATGAGCACTGCGAAGATCCCGGCGAGCACGACTCCTGTCACGACCCACGTCGCCCCGAACAGCCTCGCCAGCTCCGCTATCTTCGTCGTCTCCACCAGGAGAAACGCGGCCCCGAGCAAAACCATCTCTCCGTCACTCGTTCTCGTTCTCGTTCTCGTTCTCGTTCTCGTTTCCGCCGAGATCGCCAGGATCGCCGACAACGTGATGAGCACCAACCCGCCGAGGGCGCTCAGATACAGCACCGGCCTCCCCTCGGGGTTCGCGTACAAGAACGGCCAATCGTCCGTCGTCGGCCTCGCGTCCCTCGCCACCCGCGCGGCCCCTTCGTCCTCGAGGCCCATGCTCTCGAGCCTCGCCCTCACCGCCTCGCGGTCGAGCCCGGGCCCGAAGAAGAAGTAGAGCGTCTGCTCCCTCGGCGCGAGCGTCACCACCGGCGCTCGTCCCTCCGCGCGCTCGATGCCCTTCGCGAGCCGGTCTCCGAGCCAGGTCCGCCCGCGCTCGAGGAAGCTCAGGCACGCGACTCCTCGCGGCCCGAGCGTCGCGAGCCCCGCGCGCAGTCCCTCCACCGAGTAGACGTACTCCTCGTGCCGGAGCGAACCGAACGCGGCGAGCGACGCGTGCGCGTCGATCAGGCCGTAGACGAGCACGTCGAACCCTGCTCCGCGGAGGCGCTCGAACGCCGCGCGCGCGTCGTCCGCGACGAGCTCGACGCGCGGGTCGGAGTACGGCCGCTCCGGGTGTCGCTCGCGCCCGAGCGTGGCGATCACCGGGTCGAGCTCGACGGCGGTGAGCTTCGCGGGCTCGTGCCTCAACGCCTCGGCGACGTCGTTCCCCGTCCCGGCGCCCGCGACGAGGACGCGTCCGCCGCGCGGCGGCTCGCACGCGGCCCACGGGAGCGCGTAGCGTCTCCGCCGCGGCGTGACGATCGCGGGGTGCTCGCGGAGGAGGCCGTCCGAGAGGTCGAGGACGACCTGGTGCACGTCGCGGTTGACCGAGAGCCGCTCGCCGATGCGGACGCCGCTCACGACGTGGGGCTCGAGGTCGATCCGGTAGTAAGGCGACCACCGCGCGTCCGTCGCGATGAGGGGGACGACGAGTGACCCCGCGGCGAGGAGGAGCGCGCTCCTCCTCCCGGTCGTGAGCGCGAAGCCGAGCACGCCCGCCGGGAACAGGAGCGGCGGCGCCAGCGAGCTCGTCGCGAGCGCGGCGAGCACTCCGAGGAGTGCGCCCGAGAGGTCCACTCCGTAGGCGCGGAGCCGCTCCGGGCTCGCCTCGATG
>CAZYLP010000494.1:0-6639 GCA_964648345.1 uncultured Planctomycetota bacterium | reverse complement strand
CGGGCTCCAAGGAGGCATCGACGAGCGCAGCCTGCGCGAGGCCGACCGCCGCGTCGCCCGCGACCGACGCGGCGGTGAAGGCCGCGGCGAGGGCGACCGCGCTCCCCGCGCTCGCGACGAGCGCGTAGGCGAGGGCGAGGCCGAACGCGCCGAGGATGATCGGGACGCGCTTCGAGCGGCCGTCGGCGAGGAGCTGGAACAGCGGCCCGAGGAGCATGGCGGCGAGCTCGCCGCCGGTGAAGACGAGACCGGCCGCCTCGTAGGAGAGGTGGAGCCCGTCGCGGAGGAACGCCGCCACCGTGATGCCCGTGACGAGCTCGTCCACGAGCGCGATGGCGACGAGGACCCCGAGTGACGATCAGCAGCTGTCGCGCGTGCGCATGGGGGACATGCTGGCGAGGCCCGGACGCGACTTCAAGGGTCGCTACTCGGTGTCGCTCGCCTCGCCGAGGGCCTTGAGCATGCCCTTCGACTTGGGCGGCGGCGCCGGCTGGGTCGCGGACGCGATCCCCTTCACGGTCGCCACGACGCCGAGACCCGTCGCGTAGACGAGGGCGTCCGGCCCGTAGACGAGCGCGCGCGGACCGAGGATCGAGCCGTTCGCGGGCGTGAAGACGCCCGTCTGGAGGTTGATCGAGCCCGGAGGCGCGAAGCGGACGCCGCCCAGGTTCTTGATGAGCGAGTACGGCCCGATCGGGACGACCGACTCGAGGTGGACGTTCGCGCCCTCGGGGATCGGGACGACGTTCCGCGCCTTGTCGGGCGTGACGCCCGTGCGGAGGACGCGGACCCAGACGGGCTGCTTCGCGGCGGACTCGCCGATCACGAAGATGCCCTTCGGGCCGTTGATCGTCCCGGAGGCGTTGATCCCGGCGGCGCCGCGGTCGTTCGTCAGGTGGACGTAGTTGCCGTTGCGCGGCTGCGGGAGGACCCGGCGGAGCGGCTCCATGAGGAGTCCGCCCGCGCCGCCGACGAGCGTCGCGCGGCCGAGGTTCTCGTCGAGCGGCCGGTCCAAGATCCAGTTCGTCGTGACCTGCGTGCCCGCGCCGAGCGTCGAGCCGACGGTCGTGTTCGTGATCGTGTTCGTCACGAAGGGCGTCGCGAGCCGCGGCGAGACCCGCGTGAGGACCGGCGTCACGGCGCGCGAGACGTAGGGCGCGAAGACGCGGCCGAGGCCCGCCGTCGCGACCGTGACGACGCCCGCCACGGCGCCGTTCACGAGAGCGCCCTGGACGTTCACCGGCCGCCCCTCGAGGAGGTCGGCGGTCACCGAGCCGGCGACGCCACTGGCGACTCCGCCCGCGAGGAGCGCGAGCATGGGCGCCGCGCCGAGGCCGCCCGTGAGAGCGGTGACGGCGACGAAGGCGACCGTCGCGACGGCGACGGTGGCGATGGTCTTCCAGTTCTTCTTGATCCAGCCGAACAACTTCTCTCCCTGCTTCCCTGCTGGAAAGAGAGCAGCCATCGCACCATCGCGTAAAACCTTGCTGCGCAAGCATCGGTTCGTTTCGTCCTCCGGGCCGTGAGCCCGAACTGCCTCACCTTGCAGCAGAGTGAACCTTTCCTGGCACGCAGGACCCCGTTTCCTCTACATTCCCTGGCAGGAGAACGGGATGCTCGTCGCGACGCCGATCCACTTCCGCCGCATCGAGCGGGGGAGCGGGGTCCGGGCCACGGTCTCGCGGATCGTGAACTCGGGGGAGGCGCCCGTCGAGGTCGCCGTCGCTCGGGTCCGCTCGCCCTACTGGGTGGACGTGGGCCGGAGGAACGCCGAGGGCGAGTTCGTCCCGCTCGCTGCCGGCGCGCCGCTCGCGCTCGGCCCGGGCGCCGAGGCCGAGCTCGCCGTGCGGCTCGACACGACTCACCCCGAGTTCCCCGCGGCCCGCACGACCGAGGAGGTCGCCCTCGAGCTCGCGACCGGCGAGGCGATCCCGCTCAAGGTCTTCATCGACGAGGTGAGCGCGTCGCGTCCGCCCTACGAGGGCGTCGTCGCGCTCGACTTCGGGACCTCCAACACCTGCTACGCGTGGAAGGACGACGAGAACTTCGGCTCGCCGCGCTGCTCGGCGGAGATCCCCTCGGTGATCTTCTTCCGCGACGTCTCGGACCCGGACGACCCGAAGGTCTCGATCGGCCCCGAGGCCGAGCACGACGTCCGCGAGAAGACTCACCTCGTCTCGGCCTACTTCTCGAGCTTGAAGCGCATGCTCGCGGGCCCGCCCGTGCGCGTGATCGACCCCAAGGGCAACACGGCCTGGTATGCGCCCGAGCGGATCGTCGGCTTCTACCTCCGCGAGGTCCTCGGCCGCGTGAAGGCGCGCGACGTGTCGAAGCCCGTGGCGCGCGTCGTCGCGACGTTCCCGCCCAGCTTCGACGAGCGCCGCGTCGCGGCCGTCCGCAAGGCCTTCGAGCACGCGCTCGGCCCGCGCGTCGCCGAGGCGCCGGGCGCCGTCACGCTCCGCCTCGACGAGGTGAGCGCGGCCGCGTTCGACCACGTCTACGGCAAGCTCTACAAGGCGTTCCGCGAGCTCAAGCTCGAGAAGAAGACGACGCGCCTCCTCGCCCTCGACGTGGGCGGCGGCACGTCGGACGCGGTCGCGCTCGACGTCGAGCTCGAGCGCCGGCCGCGCGACGCGACGCGGATCTCGGTCAAGCTCCTCGGCGCGACGGGCGAGCGGCAGTTCGGCGGCGACGAGGTGACGCGCGCCCTCGTCGATCTCCTCCAGAAGAAGATCGCGCTCGTGCTCGCTCACAAGGTCGCGCCGAACGGGACGACCGTGACCCACGAGGACCCGGCGGCGAGCCCGCTCGCCGAGGTCCTCCGCGCTCTCGCGGCCCGGCCCGACGACGACGACGAGGACGAGGGTCCGGCGCGCCGCCGCGGCGGCCCCTCCACCTCCTCGACGCAGCAGAAGCGGCGGAGCCCGCTCGCCAACACGCTCGCCGCCCTCGCCGCGCAGGAGCAGGGAGTCGCGCCCGTCGCGCCGATCGCGCCCGCGGCGCAGGGTCTCGACCGCTTCACCTGCAAGGATCCCGACGCTCAGCGCCGCGCGCTTCTCAGGATCGCGGGCGCGAAGGACACCGTGCAGCGCGCGTGCGACGAGGCGTCCACTCTCCGCGCCGTCATGGGCGACGAGATGGCCGCCGAGGCGGACTCGCTCGAGGATGCGATCGAGTCCGTCGTCCCGATCCACCCCGAGCGCGTGACCGACGAGGACCCCGCCCGCGAAGAGATCGTGAAGGCCCTCGCCTGCGAGCTCTGGCAGGAGGCCGAGCGTCTCAAGCGGCGCCTCGTCGATCGGCCCACCGAGGAGCTCGCTCCCTCGGGCGAGCTCGCGCGTCTCGCGCGCTTCACGGGCGTGGACGCCGCGCACTTCCAGCGCTCCGTGAAGGTGAAGCTGGACGAGCTCGAGGCCGCCGTCTACCCGCGGATCCGCGACTTCGTGCTCCGCGCGAAGGGTCTCCTCGAGCGCCTCGAGCCGACCGGCCCGGCGACGCTCGTGACCGTCGCGAACGACGGCGTGGACATCGTCGTGGACGCCGAGGCCTTCAAGCGGAAGCCCGCGCGCGACGCCGAGGGTCCGCTCCCGTCCTTCGACGGCCGCGGCCGCCCCGCGGTCCTCCTCTGCGGCAACGGCTCGCGTCTGCCCGCGGTGCGGCGCGCCGTCCGCGAGGTCCTCTCGGTCGGCGACGACGAGCTCGCCTGGACTCCCGCCCGCGCCAAGCCCATGGTCGCGCAGGGCGCCGCCGAGGAGGAGGCCCAGCGGCGCCACTTCGGCGGCGAGTTCGTCGAGGTCGAGGTGGACGGCTTCGTCGAGCGTCTCCCTTACGCGGTCGGCCTCTACCACCCGGACGTGCAGGACACGCCGGGCTTCCGCGACGGCTTCTTCGAGCTCTTCCCGCGCGGCGCCAAGCCCGGCTCCGAGCGCGTCGTCGGCGACGAGGTCCCGCTCGTCCACGCGGCGCTCGAGCGGCTCAAGGTCTATGCGAGCGACATGGACGGCGCGAAGCCGCGCCTCCTCGGCAAGGTGGACCTCGCCTCCGAGCCCGTCGAGCGGATCGAACCGCAGCCGACCGACGACGGCGGCTTCCGTCTCCGCTTCGACCTCGGCCCGAACCGCGAGGTCCGTGTCGTGGACCTGGCCCGTGGGACGGTCCACGCCCTCGACCTCGCCCCCTGACGCTCACCCCGTCATGACCGCTCCTTGCCCTTGCCCTTGCCCTTGCCCTTGCCCTCCAAAGAACGGGCGAGGAGCGGACGAGCGTCTTCAGGTGGCCAACCGCGCAACCCTCGGATCGACGCCGATACTCGTTTCGATGAGTGCAATGACGCTCTTCGTGTTCGATTTTTTTGCCACAGAGGGCACAGAGGGCACAGAGTCGGCGCCCTTCTCCGTCCCGCGAAGACGTGACGATCGCCAAGAGCCTCTCTGTGCTCTCTGTGTCCTCTGTGGCAAGAAATCGGTTCTCGCTACAGCGTCCGGCATTCGTTCGGCGCACTCACGGTGAGCGAGGCGCTCCGCAGCTCGTTCGCCGAGATCCTTCGGTGTCTCGAGCGAGCCCCTGGACTCGTGAAGATCCTCTCGCCGCGCGTGGCTCGCGTTCTCATCGGAGAGATGCGCATCGACTCCGACACGATGTTCGACGCGATCGACGCGCTCGACGAGCTCGACTTCAGTCTCCGACGCTGGCCGCACCGTGCAGACCTCACGCCTGCACTCGACGCGGCTCGAAGTGCGATCGGCGCGATCGAACCGGAGTTCGTCAAGGAACTCATCGATCCGCCGCTCGGTCCTCTGCCTCGGAGTGTCGATCAGCTGTCGATCAGGCCCTTCGAGACGACTCGCGTCCCGTGGCCGGCAACGCCCGGCCGGATCGTGGCTCTCGCACGACGGGGGAGGATGGAGTTCGTGCCTACGGGGCGACTGCCGGGAGAGCTGACTCTCGGTGGATACGGCGCCCACGTCCACGTCGCTTCGGGGAACCCGCGCACGCCGAGGCTCGACGTCCTCGAGGCTGCGCTCGTTGCGATCGAGGCGGCGTTCCCGAGCCGAGAGGACCACGAGCAGCTCCTCCGCCTGATCGACGAGTGCGAGAGGGACGACCCCCGCGCGAACTCGGAGGCGTCCGTTCGCTTCGCCGTCTCTTGCATCGAGCGCGCGAAGGCGATCCCTAAGGCGCGCGAAGGAGCCGTCGCGTTCCTCGCCCGCGCGGGGATCACGCCGCTCGCGCTCGCGGCGGGCGAGAAGTTCGACCCCGAGCGCCACCCGGCGAGCGCCTTCGAGCGGAAGCTCGTGCGCGGCCCCGCCGGTAAGGTCGTGGCGACGGAGGCGACGGGCTGGAAGGACGCGCGCGGAGTCGTCCTCGCGCGCGCCGTCGTCACGGTGGGGGAGAGCTGACCCGGACGCGGAACGGCCCGAGGGCCAGCGTCCACGCCGCGAGGAGCGGGGCGCCGACGGCGACGAGACCGAGGAAGACCGGCAGCGAGACGGGACTCCCGCGCGACCACCACTTGTTCCGCCAGACGGGACGGCCGGCTTCGACGAAGAGCTCCTCCGAGTCGGCGAGCGGCCGCGAGCCCTTCGGGTTCGAGCAGTCGCTGCTCACGGCCGCGATCGTGAGCGGAGGAAGGGCGACCTGGACCACGCCGGACTGGTTCACCACGTAGGCGAGGTCGTCCCAGTTCGCGGTGTCGGGGGCGAACTGCTTGGGGCTGGCGACGCAGATCCAGAGGAACGGCTTCGCCTCGCCCTCGCCGAACCGTATGGCCACGTCGTAGCCGTAAGGTCTGGCGGACCACTCGTAGAGGAGCTTCGCCTCGAGGAGCTCGTCGATCGTCCCGTAGTCGAGCTCGCCGTCGTTCTCCTTGTCGCCCTCGCGGAAGATCGACTGCGCGGTCGGGAGCTCCCGCATGAGCCGGGAGACGGCCCTCTGGCCGTGGCGCCCCCAGAGCTCGTCGACCGCGAGGAGCCACGCGAGCCAGACGAGCGCGCCGAGCCAGACGGCCGTGAACGCCCGCTTCCGGCGCCACGTCGAGAGCCCGACGACGAGAAGCGCGAGGACGGGCGCCGCGATCGCCAGCGCCCCCGAGATCCAGTAGAGGTCCCGCCTCGGGAAGAAGAACGCGCGGTGGTAGTCGGCGAAGACCCCGCTCCACGCGAGGCTCCCCGCGAGGAGGCCGAGGACCGCGATCCACGCGCAGACCCGGCCGTACCAGCGTTGCCGCCACTCGACGTCTTGCTGCACGTCCGACATCGAGCGGAAGGATAGCTCAGCGAATCGGGGCGGTGATGTCCGTCTGGATCCGCAGCGCGTTCGCCATGCCGGTCGTCCGCGAAGGCACGACGACCCCGTCGACGGTGGCCCCGTTGATCGGGAGCGTGATGTTCTCCTCGATCACTCCGCCCGCGGCCCCGGCCTGGACGCCTCCCGCGGCGGCCTCCGCGGCCCGGGTGGCCTCTCGCTCGAGCGGCGTCGCCGGCCGCTCGGGGACGGCCTGCGCCGCGGCCGCCGCGGCCACGGCCGCGCCGGTCACGATCGCGGCGGGCACCGGCGCAACGAACGCGAGCGGCGCGAGCAGGAGCGAGGTCAGGACTCCGGTCACGACGACGGGGCGCACGCGCTCCCAGATGATGCGAC